>NZ_JAQUWN010000093.1 GCF_028692895.1 Pseudodesulfovibrio sp. | reverse complement strand
CCGCAACAACAAAAAAAGGGGGAGGAGTTCTTTCGAACTCCTCCCCCCGGAAATGCGGGTAAATGTGTCTCGGACTAGGCTTCGGCCGGAAGTACGTGCACGCGGGTCTTGACGACCTTGTTGCGGGTGTACTTCTCGAACTTGACCACGCCGTCGCGCAGGGCGAACAGGGTGTAGTCCTTGCCCGTGCCCACGCCTTCACCGGCGTGGAAAGAGGAACCGACCTGGCGGACGAGGATGTTGCCGGCAACCACTTCCTGGCCGCCGAAACGCTTCACGCCACGCCGTTGTCCGGCGCTGTCACGACCGTTTCTGGAACTACCACCAGCTTTCTTATGAGCCATTGTATCCTCCCTTCAGGCGCTAGGCCGTGATGGATTTGACCTTGATTTGGGTGTAATCCTGGCGGTGGCCCTGCGTCTTGCGAGCGTCCTTCTTGGACAGCTTGTGAAAGACCACGACCTTGTCGCCACGGATGTGGCCCAGGACTTCGCATTCCACCGAGGCGCCCTGGACAAAGGGCTCGCCGATCTTGGTGTCGCCGTCCTTGTCCACCAGCAGCACGGAATCGATGTTCAGCGTGTTGCCGGTTTCGGCCTGGAGCAAATCTACATTGAGTTCAAGACCTTCTTCAACGCGGTACTGTTTTCCGCCGGTCTCGATGATAGCGAACATAGTGAAAACCTCCAATTCGTAAGAGGAGGCAACCTAGCCGCAACTAGGCCGGGAAGTCAAGTCCCGGATGACTTTTTTTCCCTTTTTTTTTGCCAGTCGGCCCGGCCTCTGCTACACGGCTCCGAACAAGGGGGATTTCATGCTCAAAATCACGCTGCCGCTGCTGCTTATGCTGCTCCTCTTCGCCGGGTGCACGCCCCACGGGACCCGCCACGCGCCGGTGCCCGACGTCCTGCGCTGCGGGTCCTTTCCCTGCGGGGACGAGATCGAGACCCCGGACATGGACCTGGTCTACGAGATCGACCTCGACCCCTCCGGGACCTGCCTGCTGCGCGGCACGGCCACTCCCCGCGGGCTTTCCGTGAACGAGGACCTGGACTTCATCGTCATCAGCGTGGAGCTGCTGCGCGACGTCACCGTCGCCGACTCCTTCTCCTTTCCCGTCCCGTGCCGGGGGCCGGACCGGCCCATCCCGTTCGAGAAGCGGTTCACCCCGAGCGGCGGATTCGACGGCGTGACCTTCCACTGGGACGTGCAGCGGGCCAATTAGCGGACCGTCGCCTTTCAACAGCCTGTCAGGACATGGTCCGCGCCAGGACCAGCACGTCCACCCCGGCGGCCCCGGCCCGCTTCAGGGTGCGGGCGCATTCCCGGAGCGTCGCGCCCGTGGTGTAGACGTCGTCCACCAGCAGGACCCGCTTGCCGCGCATCGCGGCCGTGTCGGCGGCGAAGGCGTTCTTGATGTTCGCCTGCCGCTCCTTGTGGTCCAGCCGGGTCTGGGGCTGGGTATACCGGGTGCGTTCGAGGGCGCGGTTCCATAGGGGGACGCCCAGGCCGCGGGCCACGGCCCGGCCCAGCTCCGACGACTGGTTGAACCCGCGCCAGGCCAGCCGGCGCCGGTGGAGCGGCACCGGGACCACGCCGTCCACGGGCTCGGTCAGGTGGCGGGCGGCCGCGCCTTTGGCCAGGTCCGAGAGCAGGCGCGAGTGGCCGTAGCCGCCGTTGAATTTGAAATGGAGGATGAGGTCGCGCAGCCCGCCCGCGTACACGGCGTGAAAGGCCAGGCGGTCCCAGGGCGGCGGCTCGTGCAGGCAGTCGGGGCAGACCGCCGGGACGGCGCTGTCGTCGCCGAATATTTCGCCGCAGACCGGGCAGTAGCCGCCGGTGCGCGGGGCGAGGCGCTCGGCGCAGCGCTCGCAGAGCGGCCCTTCGCCGTGGGCCAGCGCGCCGCAGGCCGGGCAGCGGGTGGCGGCCAGTCCGGCCCTGCGGGCCAGGGTGCGCAGCCGGTCGAGCATGGTGGTCAGGCGCTCTCCCGCCAGGCGGCGCGGCCCAGCTCGGCCACCGCCTCCTCGAACTCCCGCCGGGCCCGCAGGTCGCCGGGGCCGTCCAGGCCGCGCAGGGCCAGGGGATCGGCCAGGGTGAGGTTGAAATTCCGGAAAAAGTACTTGAGCGTCAGGCGCGCACCTTCGAAGAGCTTCTCCCCGCCGGGCTGCCCGGCCACCAGCACGGCGCGGACCGCGCGCTCGGGCAGGTCGGCCACCCACGGTTCGCCGCCCCTGCGGGCGGTCCAGAACTGCTGGCCCCGGTCGATCCACGCCTTGAGCCGCGAGGGCAGGTGATAAAAATAGACGGGCGAGGCCAGGAGCACGGTCCGGGCGGTGAACAGGGGGGCGAAGGCCTCCCAGGCTTGGTCCTTGCGCCCCAGGGCGCAGCGGTCGCGGTCCCGCTTGTCGGTGTGCTTGTCGCAGAACCCGCAGGCCAGGCAGTGCTGGATCTCATAGTCGCGCAGGGGCAGGATCTCGGCCGCGCCGCCGGCGTCGCGCACGCCCTCTGCCAGGAGGGCGGCGGCCCGGTCCGAGTTGCCGCCCCTGCGGTGGCTGCATGTGTAGATCACGGCTCCGGTCATTCCTGCTCCCGGTCAAAAAGCGGCTGCTTGCGCGTCATTACGGCCAGGACGTGATCGCCCCGGTTCTCGAACTCGAAGGACCAATCCGGAAAGATGTACGACTCGTGCAGCACCTGCGGCTCCCCCTTGGGGGAGACCAGGGCCTCTATCCGGTCGGCCTTGCCCAGACGGAGGTACCAACCTACCTCCATGCCCACGCCTCAGCACTTGTCGCGCAGGTCGATGCGGATCGGCTCGGCCATCTCATTCCCCCTGGAAGTATGGGTTGTGCAGGTGCTCTTCGCCCGCCGTGGTAGCCGGGCCGTGGCCGGGGTAGAGCACGGTCTCGGGCGGCAGGGTGAATATGTGCTCGCGCACCGAGCGCCTGAGCTCGTCCAGGTCGCCGCCGGGAAAGTCCGTGCGCCCGATGGAGCGGTAGAAGATGAGGTCGCCGACAAAGGCGGCCCCGGCCTCGGGAAAATGGAAGGTCAGGCTGCCCCGCGAGTGGCCGGGCGTGGTGAAGACCGTGCAGTCGAACCCGCCGAAGCGGTGCGCGCCCGGCTCGATGAAGGTGGGGGCGTATTCGTCCACCGGCGGCAACCCCATGCTGCCGCCCATGCCCAGCCAGTTCTCCAGCAGTTCCTTGTCGGCCCGGCCGCAGAGCAGGGGGGCGTCCGTGGCCTCGGCCAGGGCGCGGGCCCCGTAGGTGTGGTCGAAGTGGAGATGGGTGAGCAGGATGTGGGTCAGGGCCAGGCCGCGCGCCCGCAGGTGGTCGAGCAGCGGGGCGGGGTCGCCGCCGGGGTCCACGGCCACGGCCTCGCGCTCCCCGGCCAGGAGGTAGCAGTTGGTCTGGAGCGGGCCCAGGGGAAAGGTCAGCAGTTCCATTACAGTTTCTCCAAGAGCAGGTCGGAAAGGGGTTTTCGGTCGGAGGAGCCCCGTTGGTCCGGATGGCCGAGGGCGACGACCGCCTCCAGCTCGTACTGGGCCGGGTCCAGGGAGAGGGCGTCCAGCGAGAGGGCCTGGTCGTTGATGATCTGGCCGAGCCAGACCGCGCCGAGCCCCAGGGCGTGGATGGCCAGGAGCATGTTCTGGATGCAGGCCCCGGCCCCCTGGCGGTCCTTGATTTCTGAATACATGGCTTCCTTTTCCAGCAGCACGGCGATGCAGGCGGCCGAGTCCCGGACGATGTGCGGGTACTTGGTGCACCCGGCCAGCCTCTCGTGGCGCGGGTCGCCTCGTTTGACCGCCAGGAAGCGCCAGGGCTGGTTGTTCAGCCCGCTGGGGGCCCAGCGGCCCGCTTCGAGGATGGCGGTCAGTTCCGCGTCGGCGACCGGCTCGTCCGTGTAGCGGCGGATGGAGCGGCGGTCGCGGATGGCCCGCAGGACGGGATTGTCGTCGGTGGACATCGTGTTATACTCCTTGAACTATCCGACGCCCAATGTAGCCTACGGCGACGTGGCGGGCAAGTGTGTGTGACCCTTTCGGCCCGGCCGTCGTATATGTGATTGCAGTTGAGTCAGCCCCGCCCGGGCGGGGCGCAAGGAAATGGTGAATGGGAGAAAGCACGGAAACGGAGCTGATACGCGAGGTGCTGGGGGGCGACCCCCGCCCTTTCGAGACGCTGGTCCGCCGCTATCAGGGGCCGGTCTTCAACCTCATGCTGCGCCAGACCGGCGACTTCGAGGTCTCGGCCGACCTGGCGCAGGAGGCCTTTGTCCGCGCCTACACGCGGCTGGAGACCTTCCGGCCCGGCAACCGATTTTTTCCCTGGCTCTATTCCCTGGCGCTGAACGTGGTCCGCGACTGGATGCGCAAGAGCGGTCGGGATTTGCACGTGTTCATGGAGGACCCGGCCGTCATGGAGCATGGCGACGGGGGCGAGGACGCCGAGCGGGCCGCGTCCCGGCGCATGGACGGAGCCCTGGCCTTCGAGAAGGTCATGGGCCTGGCCCCCAAGTATCGGGAGGCCCTGATTCTCCGTTTTCGCCACGATCTTTCCATGAAGGAGATAGGGCAGGCCCTGGACATCACGGTGAGCGGCGCGAAGATGCGCGTCAGCCGTGGACTGGAACTGGTCCGACAGCAACTTGAGGAGGCGTCCGATGCAGAGTGAGGAACGCGCGTCCCGTCTGAACGAAGAGATAGAGCGGTCCGTCCGGACCATGGCCGAGCAGTCCCCGCCCGACGGTTTCGCCGCGCGGGTCATGGCGTCCCTGCCGCCCCGGCGCGTCCCGGTCCGGACCCGGCTGCGCCTGTGGCTGACCCGGCCCCGGTCCCTGACCTTCACCCCGCTCACGGCCGCGCCCGCGCTTGTCCTGGCCGCCGGGCTCCTGTTCCTGGTCCTGCGGCCCGGCCCCGCGCCGTTGCCGGAGCGCGACGCGCTCTCGCCGGTCCGGTTCGTGCTCTACGACGCCCGGCGCTCGGCCTCGTCCGTGGCCGTCATCGGCTCCTTCAACAATTGGCGGCCCACGTCCGACATGCGCTACGACCCGGCCGCCGGGGCCTGGGTGCTGGAGGCGCGGCTGCCCCAGGGCGAGTACGAATACGTCTTCATGGTGGACGGCAAGCGGATCGTCCCGGACCCGCGCGCCCAGGCGTCGCGCGATGACGGGTTCGGCAACACCAATTCCATCGTCTATGTCGGCGGCGGCCATGAGCAGGCGCTTTAGCACTTTTTTCGTGCTGGCCGGGCTGCTGGCCTGGCTTGCCGCAACCCCCGCACTGGCGGGCGGGAGCTTCGCCGCCGCCGCCGGCCAGGCCCGGCGGTGCGGCGTTTCCGGCGAGGTGATGAACACCCTGTCCGCACGCGTGGCGCAGGGAAGCCTGGACGAGGCCGGGGCCGGGTCCCTGCTCGCCCCGCTGCTCGAAGCCTGCGCCGACAGGCTGCCCCTGGCCCCCATCGAGGACAAGCTGGCCGAGGGGCTGGCCAAGAACGTCCCGCCGGAGCGCATCGCGCAGGTGCTTGCGCGGCGGGTGGCGGACTATCGCCGGGGGCGCGAGCTCCTGGCGTCGGGCCGGGGGGGCGAATCCCCCGAGAATCTGGTCGTCCTGGGCGAGGGGCTGGCCATGGGCGTGCCCGAAGCGGATTTCGCGGCCTATCTCGCGGCCTTCGGCAAGCTGCCGGAGCCGACTTTCCTGACCGGGCTGGCCATGGTCTCCTATCAGGGGCAGGCGGGGTTCCCGCCGGACCTGACCCTCGGCGTCATCCGCCAGGGCGCGGAGGCCGGGACCCTGGGCGACGGCTATCGCTACCTGGTCCGGATCATCCTGGCGGCCCGGCGTCGCGGGCTGGCCGACGCGGCCGTGGCCGACGCGGCGCGTGCGGCCCTGCGCGACGGCAAGCCCGTAACCGACGTGGTCACCCGGCTCGGCTTCACCGGGCGCAGCCTCTCCGGCCTGCCGGACGGGCAATAGACGAATTTTGTGACCCGGCCGTTCGCCGGGCGTATATGTTCATGACGATCAACTGCATGTGGAAGGAGTTTTCGGTGAGACACGTCGGAATTGGGGTTGCAATGCTGGGGATGCTGCTGGCCGTGGCCGGTTGCGTGGTGCCCCTCAAGAGCGGGTCGTACTACCTGGAGAAACGGGAGTACCCCCAGGGGATCGAGGCCCAGCAGGCCTGGCTGAGCGAGCACCCGGACGACGCCGGGGCGTGCTATTACATCGGCCGCTACCACCTGGCCATGGAGCAGCCCGCCAAGGCCATGCCCTGGTTCGACAAGGCCATCGGGCTCGCGCCCGACAACGCCGATTACCACTTCTGGAAGGGCGTCGCCTACTGGGCGCTCATGGAATACGGCAAGGAGCGGAAGTGCTACGAGCGGGCGGTGGCCATCGACCCGAATCACATTTCCGCCCATCTGTATCTCGGCCACGGATACACGGACGACAAGGACTGGACCAGGGCCCTGGCCCAGTATGACACGGTCCTGAAACTGGACCCCTATAACCCCGAGGCCCTCTACAACCGGGCGGTCGCCCTGGAGGGCCTGGGAAGGAAAGAGGATGAAGCCGTAGCGCTCAGGACGTTCCTGGAAGACTACCCCGACGGCAGCCTGGCCATGCGGGCCGCCGTCCGACTCAACATGCTGGGGGACTTCAGCTACCGCAACTTCATCATCGGCAGGCGCAACGTCACCCTGCGGGCAATGGCGTTCAAACCGTGGACCAGGGAGCTGACCCTGGAGAGCAAGGAATCGCTGCACGTCATCGAGGCCATGATGAAGGAGGACCCGAAGCTGGTGCTCAACGTGGTGGCCTACAAGAAGGGTGACCTGGCCGGAGCCAGGGAGATGGCCCTGACGATCAGGGACTACATCCTGTCCGGACGCGGGGTTGAACCCGCCCGGTTGCCCCTGAGCTGGTTCGACAGTCCCGAGATCGTCGAGGAGGGCGGCAAGCGCCATGCCCTCGATGATTCCGTGCAGTTCATCACCCAAGTGCGATGAGTTCGCAAGGAGCGAGATCATGAAGAATGTTTGGAAGCATATACTGACCGGGCTGGCCTGTTTCGTGTTGATATCCGCCGTGTGCGCGGCCCGGGTGCACGCCCAGACCGACGAGGGCGCCACCGATACGGGCGCCACCGAGGGCACGACTGACGGCGCCACTGACGGCACGACTGACGGCGCCACCGACGGCGCCGCCGATGCGGAGCCCTCCTTCGCCAACCCGGCGCAGGCGGCCAAGGCCGAGGCACTGGCCGAGGCTGCGGCGGCTGCGGCGGCCGAAGAGACCGCCGCCGAGGTGGAAGCGGCACAGGCGGCCGTGGGCGAGGCCCAGACCGCCGTGTCCGAGGCCGAAGCGGCCCTGGCCGCGGCCGAGGAAGCTGCGGACGAGGCGGCCATCGCCGCGGCCGCCGAGGCCCTGGCGGCCGCCCAGGCCGGACTGGCCGAGGCGCAGACCGCCGCCGACGAGGCCGTGGCGTCGGCCGCGTCCGTGGACGTGGCCGCCATCGCCTCCATGCGTGACGAAGGCATGGGCTGGGGCGAGATCGCCCATGAGCTGGGCGTGCATCCGAGCACCGTCGGCCTCGGCTTCAAGAACCGCGAAAGGGCCCAGGTGGCCAACAAGGGCGTTGCCTCCCAGGCCCAGGCCTCCGTGGCCTCGGCCGCGCATGCGGGCCAGGCCAACGGCCTGTCCAAGAGCACGTCGCGCAACACCCGCACCGGCGTGTCCGACACGCCCGGCGTCTCCGGCGGCCAGGGCAACAAGGCCGTGGGCCTGAGCCGGGCCTCCAGCGCGGCCAAGAGCGGCGCCAAGGGTTCCGCCTCCTCGTCCAGCTCCTCCGCCTCGGGCGGACGCGGCAACGGCAACGGCAACGGCGGGGGCAACAGCGGCAAGGGCTCCGGCGGCAGCAGCGGCAACAGCGGGAACGGCGGCGGCCACGGCGGCGGGAACGGCGGCGGCAACGGCGGCGGCAATGGCGGCGGCCACGGCAAGAACTGATTCTCACAGACTCGATCACCTCCCTCTCTTGGAGGCCCGCCATCCGGCGGGTCTCCATTTTTTGTTCCGATGGAGCGCCTTTGCCGCCGTCGGGCGGAGCCCCCGGCCGGGACGGGAAGTTTTTTTCGGGCGGCAAATAATGGGGAACATCTTCACAAAATAAAGAAATGCAGGTAATGCAATGGGGTATGAACGCCCAGAGTCAAAGCGGCGATCTGGCGGAAGTCTACCTCCAGATCAGCCCCAACATATTGGAAAGTTTTCCGAAGTTCAGGCCGCCAGTGGCCCTTTATCGCTTCGATCCGGCCGTGGCCCAGGTAAAGAAGTATCATGACGCCGAGGCGCGGCTGGCCAAGGAGCGGCAGGAGGAAGTGGCGGAATTCGCCAACGAGGGCACGCTGTTCCTGCTGCGCGACGACTACCGCGTCTACGCCCAGCACCTGAGCAAGAACCTCGGCCTGGTCCTCACCGAGGAGGACTTCACGCCGCAGGAGGTGGCCGAGATTTTCTTCATCGCCCTGCGGGACCGGATGAACGAGTTCTTGGAGCAGCCCACCGAGGAGCCGCTCCGGGGATTGGCCAAGGACCTTTCCATCCTGGTGGAATACCTGTGGATCGATCCCGTCAGGGTGGAGCGCCTGACCAGCTCCCTGCACACGGAATACGACCTGGCGGGCCATTCGGTGAACACCATGTTCGTGGGGCTGGCCCTGTTCACCATGGTGGTCCGGGGCAAGTATGAGCGGGCCACCCTGGTCAGCCTGGCCCTTGGGCTCATCCTGCACGACCTGGGCATGGCCAACGTGCCGAGGTTCATCCTGGACAAGCCGCAGAAGTTCCTGCGCAGCGACCGCGATTCCGTGGAGAACCACATCGACGCCGGGGTGAGCAAGCTGAACCGGCTCAAGCTGCGCGACCCGCTGGTCATGCAGTGCGTGACCCAGCATCACGAGCGGGTGGACGGATCGGGGTATCCCAACCGGATCATGCGCGAGGGGCTGACCATGCCCGGCCGCCTCTGCGGCCTGGCCGACGCCTTTTGCGCCATCGCCAGCATCAGGCCCCACCGCGAGGCCAAGGATTTCAAGCAGGCCGCCCTGCTCCTGCTCAAGGACGGCGAGCGGTTCGACCCCACCCTGGCCAAGCTCCTGGCCGTCCTGGTCACCAAGGGCGTGAGCGAGTATCTGAATCAGGCGGCCTGACGGGCCGTCGTACAACGGTTCGCCGCATCATGGAAAATGGAACGGGCCGGAGGCGCAGCGTTGCGCCTCCGGCCCGTTTTTTGTCGAAATGATCGCCCGGCCGCGCCGGGGGGGAGCTAGATCTCCTTCCACCAGGAGCGCATGCGCACGATCTCCTTGTCGTCCCCCTGGCGGCGCAGGGCGTGCAGCAGGACGGGCGTCCCGTCCTCCTCCCCGGCCTCGGCGCAGGTCGAGACGAGGATGTCCCCGGCGTGGGCCTCGTTTTTGAACTGGATTTCCAGGGCGAGGCAGCGGCGGCCCGCCATCCAGGCCTCGGGCGCGGCCTCCAGGCAGAACTCCACGTAGCGGACGTTGTTGACGTGGTTGTTGATGTCCTGGTCCGACCGGCGGGCCGTGACCAGGGTCTCGCGCGTCCCATCCTTCAGGCGGGGGATGGCCCCGGAGGGCATGACCAGGGCGCGTTCGGCGTCCGGGATGCAGCGGCGGTCCAGGACTTCGTCGGGCGGGCAGGCCTTGTGCGTTTCCAGGTCCACGGCCACCCAGTGGCTGGTGGCCCGGCCGATGCGCCCCGTTGCGTCGTGGACCAGGAAGTCGCGGCCCGCCACCAGCCGCTCGTTGCCCGAGGGCCAGGTCTGCACGCGGCAGGTCTCGCCGAAGCCGGGCAGCCGGTCCATGACCAGGTGGAGCCGGACGAGCATCCAGAAATGGCCGGTGGTGCGCAGGTCCTTGAAGCCGAAGCCCAGGGAGTCGGCATGGCGCGAGGCCACGTCCTGGAGCTGGTCGCAGATGGCGGTGACGGCCACCAGGCCGTCGGAGCGCGGTTCGTAGGAGCGGATGTCGTAGGCGTGTTCGAATATGAGCGGGGCGTCGTGCATGGGATGGCCTCGGAGCGGGGCGGCGCGGGCCGTCTACATGTATTGCATGATGATGTCGCCGATGACGTTCTGAGACACGGCGTGGTCCAAGGCCTCGGAGAACCGCTCGATGAGGCTCTTGGCTCCGGGAAAGTCGCGGCGCAGGCCGAAATGGAAGCTCGACGGCTCGCCCACGGCCAGCTCTCGGGCGCGGAGCTTGCCCTTGAGTCCATGGCGGCCCATGACGTACATGGCGGCCAGGCTGTTGCCCAGGAAAATGTCCGCCCGGCCGTCCGCGACCATGGCCAGGGCGTCGGCCGGGGTGTCCACCCAGGTGATCTTCTGCTCGGGCGGGAAGGTCTTGCGGGCCCAGCCGTTGCCCGCGTAGTCCACCTGGCGGAAGTTCCGAAGCCCCTCCAGCGAGGCTATGCGGTCGATTTCGGCCGCGCGCGGGTTGTTCTTGGCCCGGAACAGGGCGGGCAGGCTCTCCACCACCGGCTGTTCGCAAAAGAGCAGAAATTCCCGCCGCGGGTTCGTGGGGTTGGTGCACAGGGCGTCCACCTTGCCGGTGCGGGCCATGTCCTGCACGGCGGGCCAGGACCCGGCCTGGTGGCGGACGGTCAGGCCCATGCGCTTGACCAGCAGCTCGTTCATGCAGTCCACCAGGATGCCGGTGACCTGGCCATCCTTTTCCATGGAAAAGGGCGGGAAGGCGGCGTTCCAGCCGCAGGTCACGGTGGTGTTGTCGGCGGCCATGGCCAGGGTGGGGGC
>NZ_JAQUWN010000092.1 GCF_028692895.1 Pseudodesulfovibrio sp. | reverse complement strand
GGCGGCCGCGGCGCCGTGCGCGACGCCATCGGCTTCATCCTCGAAGCCCGTGGATTGCTCGACGCCGCCATGCGGCAGTGGGCGGGATAGATGAACAGGCGTTCCGCGCTGTTTGTGATCCTGATATTCGCCGTGGGGCTCGTTGCGGGCATCGCCGTCAAGGCGGTGTTCTTTTCCGAGCCCATCGTCGAGCGCGCCGCCGAGACGGCCCCGGCCCCGCAGTCCCGCCAGCAGCTCCTGGACGAGGCGGACATCACCGCCACGGACATCGAGCTGGTGCAGGGCAAGGAAGGGGCCATGACCTGGAAGCTCCTGGCCTCCGAGGCCAAGTACAATCAGGAAAAGAAGCTCATCGGCGTGGTGCGCCCGCAGTTGACCGCTTTTTACGGCACGCACCGCCAGGAAGTCTACGTCAAGGCAGACCGGGGCGAGGTGGACCAGAAGAACGACAACCTGACGCTCTACGACAACGTGGCGGGCCGCTTCGGCGACCTGGAGCTGGAGGCCCAGCACCTGGACTACGTCGGGGCCATCAACAAGGTCTATCTCAAGGGCGGGGTGACCATCCGGCGGCCGGACATGACGTTCAGCGCCGTGGCCGTGGAGATAGACCTGGTCAGCTACGAGATCGTGGCCGCCGGGGGCGTCAAGGCCCTGCTGGCCACCACGGACTTTGAAGAAAATCCTTTTTCGCGCTAAACGAGGGGCATGAACCCGATGAAAAAAGCATACACGATCGCACTGGCGCTGCTCCTGGCCGCATGTTTCGCCGCTCCGGCCCTGGCCGATGGCTGGGGGGAGGTCCGCGAGGCCACCGTGAACCTGAACGTCCGGGCCGCCCGCGACCGCAAGGCGGCGCACGCCGTGACCCTGTCCAAGGGCGAGCGGGTCCGGTGCGACTTTCCCAAGGACGGCTGGGTCGCGGTCTTCAAGCTGGACGAGTCCGTGCGCGACGAGAAGCGCGCCCTGGGCTTCGCCAACGTCAAGTACCTGAAGCTGGTCGCCGCGCCCAAGGCGGCGCCTGCGCCGAAAGCGGCTGCGCCCGCACCACAGGCCGCGCCGGCTCCCGCTCAGGCCGCGCCCAAGGCCGCGCCATCGGCCTCGGAAGGGGAGGGCGAGCTCAAGGGAGCGGTGGCCGAGGCCGCGCCCGCCCCGATCAAGATCGGCGTGGACCCCGGCAAGCTGCCGGTGCAGATTTCCGCGGACCGCATGACCTACGACGAGAACGGCAAGGTCGTCTCCTTCGTGGGCAACGTGGTGGCCGAGCACGGCGACCTGACCCTGTGGGCCAGCAGGCTCTCCGCCTATTTCGCCTCCAAGTCCGGCAAGAAGTTCTCCGTGGACAGCGTGGAGCGCATCGTGGCCGAGGGCGATGTCCGGGCCAAGAAAGGGAAGACCGAGGGAGAATGCCAGAAGGTGACCTATCTCGTGGACCAGCGGCTCCTGACCATGGAGGGCGATCCCGTGCTGCGCGACGGGCCCAACAGCCTGACCGGCGGGGTGATCAATTTCTACGTCCGCGAGAACCGCAGCGAAGTGGTGCGGGGCAAAGACAAGCGCGTCCGGGCCATCTTCATGACCCCGGCCCGGATCAAGGAGCAGTAGCCCATGGCCGGAGGACTGCAGGCCGCCAACCTGACCAAGCGCTACGGCCAGAAAGAGGTCGTGCGCGGCATCAACCTCGAGCTCAACGCCAAGGAAGTGGTCGGGCTCCTCGGCCCCAACGGGGCGGGGAAGACCACGACCTTCTACATGCTGGTGGGCATCGTCAAGCCCAACACCGGCCATGTGGCCCTCAACGGAGTCCCCCTCACGGACAAACCCCTGCACGAGCGCGCCCGCATGGGCGTGAGCTACCTGCCTCAGGAAAGCTCCATCTTCCGCAAGCTGACCGTGCGCGAGAACCTGGAGATCATCCTGGAGCAGACCTCACTCAACTCCGCCGCCCAGCGCAGGCGGGCCGACGAGCTTATGGAGATGTTCACCATCACCAAGCTGGCTGACCAGGCGGCCATGTACCTCTCCGGCGGCGAGCGGCGGCGGCTGGAGATCGCCCGCGCCCTGATAATGGACCCGCAGTTCATCCTCCTGGACGAACCCTTCGCGGGCATCGACCCCATCGCGGTCATCGACATCCAGGAGATCATCTCCGTGCTCAAGAGCATGGGCATCGGCATCCTTATTTCTGACCACAACGTTCGAGAAACACTGAATATTTGCGACCGCGCCTACCTTGTCTACGAGGGGGCGGTCATCCTGGAGGGCACGCCGAGCGCCATCGTCCAGAGCAGCCGGGCCCGCCAGATCTACCTGGGCGAGGACTTTCGCCTCTAGCCCTTTTTTCCTCTTTCGCGCCAACTTCCGATTTACAGGGTCGGCAATCGTTGGTACATTTCTTTCATATCCTCCGCCCCGCCTTAATATTCCAACGCTCACAATATGTTATAACAATTTTGTTGCTTCCTCGCTTGGAGTGTGGCATAGTCGAAGCCAAGAAGTGGTAGCGGCTTTGAAAAAAAATAACGTGTAGCCGGAGAACCCTCCGAACGGATTCGCCCCGAGGCTTTCGCATTATGGGCCTGGAACTCAGACAGCAACTCAAACTCTCCCAGCAACTGGTCATGACGCCCCAGTTGCAGCAGGCCATCAAGCTGCTGCAGCTCTCGCGCCTTGAGCTGCTGGAGACGGTCCAACAGGAACTCATGGAGAATCCCTTTCTCGAAGAGTCCGAGACCGAGGCCGAGGTGCGCGACACCTCCGAGGAGAAGCTGACCGAATCGCAGGCCGAGGAGGAGCTGGTCCGCACGGCGGACTGGGAAAACTACCTGGGCGAGTTCTCCAGCACCTCCAAGCAGGCCCTGGCGCGGGACCTGGAGGTGCCCGAGGAGGGGCTTTCCTTCGAGGCCCGGCTGGCCTCCAAGCCGTCCCTGGAAGGGCACCTGAGCTGGCAGATGCGCCTGTCCAACTTTTCCGACCACGACCTGGCAATCGGCGACGTGGTCATCGGCAACCTGGACGGCAACGGGTATCTCCAGGCCTCCACCGAGGAGATCCTCGGCCTGATCCAGGCCACGCCGGAGGAAGTGGACTCGGTTATAAGGCGTATCCAGAGGCTGGACCCGGTGGGCGTGGGTGCGCGCACTCCGCAGGAGTGTCTGCTGGTCCAGATGGAGGTGCTCGGCCTTGACGATCCCATCCTCGTCTCCCTGGTGCAGGACCACCTGGAAGACCTGGAGAAGAACCGCTACAAGCCGCTGGCCCGCAAGTTCAAGATTTCCATGGAGGACCTCAAGGATTACCTGGACCTCCTGCAGACCCTCGACCCCATGCCGGGGGCGAGTTTCTCCAGCACCGATCCGCATTACGTCAGCCCGGACGTCTTCGTCTATCGCTACGGCGACGAGTTCGTCATCATCCTCAACGAGGACGGCCTGCCCCGGCTGCAGATGAACACCTACTACATGGACACCATGAAGGGCGCGGCGAGCAAGGAGAAGGAGTATTTTCAGGAAAAGATGCGTTCGGCCGCATGGTTGATGAAAAGTCTGTACCAGCGGCAGCGAACCTTGTATAAGGTAGTCGAAAGCATTGTCCGCTTCCAGCGGGAGTTCTTCGAGCACGGCGTGACCAAGCTCAAGCCGCTCATTCTCAAGGAGGTCGCCGAAGACATCGAGATGCACGAATCCACGGTCAGCCGCATCACGACCAGCAAGTACGTGTCCACGCCGCACGGTATCTTCGAGTTGAAGTTTTTCTTCAACAGTGCGCTGGATCTGAACGACGGTTCGCAGGTGGGTTCGGAAAGCGTGAAGGCGCTCATCAAGCAGATGATCGCCGACGAGGACACCCGGAAGCCCCTCAGTGACGAGAGGATCGGCGAGATACTCCAGGAAAAGCTGGAGGTGAACATCGCCAGGCGCACCGTCGCCAAGTACCGCTCCGCCATGGGCATTCCCTCCTCCTCCAAGCGCAAGCAGTATTTCTAGCCAGATTGTTGGCACATTCAACCAGGAGGTAGCGCATGAACATCAGCTTCACTTTCAAGAACTTCGAGCCCTCTGACCACCTCAAGGGTTATGCCCAGAAGCGCTTTGAAAAGGTGAGCAAGTTCGTTTCGGATTCCGAAGCCGATTTGCAGGTCAACCTGCTGGTGGACAAGTTTCGTCACAAGGCTGACGTGATCCTCAATGCCGACAACATTCATCTTTCCGCCTACGAAGACTCGGAGGACATGTACTCGACCATCGACATGGTCCTGGACAAGGTCGAGGCGCAGCTTCGCAGGATGCGCGAGAAGGAAAAGGGCCGCAACAAGAAGGCCCGGGGCGTCAAGGCCAGCTTCATCTCCTACGAGGACCTGGCCGGGGCGGACAAGCGCCCGACCATCGTGGGAACGGACAGCTACGAGCCCAAGCCCATGAGCGTGGACGAGGCCGCCATGCAGCTCGATTCCATGGATAACGACTTCCTGGTGTTCCTCAATGCGGAAACCGATGGCGTCAACGTCATCTACAAGAGAAAGAACGGCGATTTCGGCCTGATAGACCCTGGATACTGATTATGCAACTTGGTGAATTCCTGGAGAAGGACCTCATCCTTCCCGACCTGGCCTCCGCCACGAAGTCGGAGGTGCTTGAAGAACTGATCGCCCCCTTGGGCGTGAAATATCCCGAGATGGACACGGACCAGGCGGTCCGTGTCCTTCTCGACCGCGAACGGCTCGGCACCACGGGCATCGGGGACGGCATCGCCATCCCCCACGGCAAACTCGAAGACCTGGAGAAGGTCATCGTCATCGTGGGCCGAAGCCGGTCCGGTGTCGACTTCGAGGCCCTGGACCATGCGCCGTGCCACATCTTCTTCCTGGTCCTTGCACCCGAGCAGGTGGCCGGAATGCACCTGCGCATCCTGGCGCAGATATCGCGTCTGCTGAAGGACGAGAGCTTTCGCCGCCAGTTTCTGGCCTCGGAAGATCTCGACGCCCTCTGGACCATGCTCAAGAACGTGTAACCCTCCGAACAGGACGCAGCCTTGACCCCCAGCAACCCGTTCCCGGTCGTCGTCGTCACCGGCATTTCCGGTTCCGGAAAGAGTACGGCGCTCAAGGTGTTCGAGGACCTGGGGTTCTTCTGCATCGACGGGTTGCCGTCGCGCATGTCCCCTAAGATCGCGGACCTGATCTTCACCCAGGATTCGCGCTACCGGGGGCTCGCCCTGGGCATGGACATGCGCCAGCCCGAGTTCCTGGAAGGGTGGGACAGCGCCTTTGCCGAATTCGCGGCCATGGGCATCGTGCCCCAGGTGCTCTTCCTGGAGGCCCGGCGGGCCGAGCTGGTGCGGCGCTATGCCACCACCAGGCGCCCACATCCGCTGGAGAGCCAATCCTTGGGGCTGGAGCGGGCCCTGGAACAGGAGAAGAACCTCCTCGCCGCCATCCGCCAGAACGCCGACCTCGTCCTGGACACGTCGGACTACTCGGTGCACGACCTGCGCCGGGTCATCCAGACCAAATGGTCGGCCATCGAGGAGCTGGGGCGGGGAATGCGCGTGCACATCATCACCTTCGGGTTCAAGTACGGCGTGCCCACCGAGTCGGACTTCGTCTTCGACCTCCGCTTCCTGCCCAATCCGTATTTCGACAAGAAGCTGCGCCCTCTGAGCGGCCTGGACCAGCCAGTGGCCGACTACGTGCTGAAAAGCGACGTGGGCGTGGTCTTCAATGAAAAATTCACCGATTTTCTGACCTACGTCCT
The DNA here is from genome assembly GCF_028692895.1 of Pseudodesulfovibrio sp. Taxonomy (GTDB): domain Bacteria; phylum Desulfobacterota; class Desulfovibrionia; order Desulfovibrionales; family Desulfovibrionaceae; genus Pseudodesulfovibrio. The sequence continues at coordinate 5,518 of NZ_JAQUWN010000092.1, read as the reverse complement.
GCCCCTCTACGCCAATGAGGGGCGGTACCGCATCACCCTTGCCCTGGGCTGCACCGGCGGCCGCCACCGTTCCGTGGCCGTTGCCGAATCCGTGCTGGCGACCCTGCGCAAAAAGAGGTATGCCGTAACCATCGAACACAGACACATGGAACTCGGATAATGGGCGCAGAAAAGAAGAAGGAATCGCTGGTCGGCGTGGTCGTCGTCACGCACGGCTCTTTCGGACAGTCACTGCTCGACGTGGCGGAGATCGTGCTCGGGCCGCAGGAATATTGCAAGGCCGTGGGCGTGGACGTGAACCGGGGCGTGGACGAGACCGTGGACGCCATCCGCAAGACGATCAAGTCCGTGGAAACGGGCAGGGGGGTGGTGGCCCTGACGGACCTCTTCGGCGGTTCGCCGACCACCATGAGCCTCTCGCTCATGAAATCCGAAAATCTCGAGGTCATCACCGGGGTCAACCTGCCCATGCTGGTGGCCACCCTCCAGTCCCGGCTCATGCACCTGGACGCCCTGGCGGAGAAGATCCGCGACGCGGGCCAGCAGGGCATCAAGGTGGCCGGGGCCATGCTGCGCAAGAAGACGACGGCGAAGAAGTAGGGGCGGTCGTGTTTCTGGTACGCATAGACAACCGGTTGATCCACGGCCAGGTCATTGAGGCCTGGCTGCCGTACACCGGGGCGAAAACCGTCGTCGTGGCCAACGACGACCTTGCTGACGACGTGCTCCAGCAGGAGATCATGTCCCTGGCCATCCCCCAGACCATTTCCAGCGTCTTCGTGGGCGTGGAGAATCTGCACGACGCGGTGGCGGACATGCCCCCGTCCGACGTGCTGGTTCTGTTCTCCAACTGCTCCGATGCCCGCCGGGCATACGACACCGGCTTCGCCTTCAACCTGCTTAACGTCGGCAACGTCCATTACACACCTGGCAAGAAACAGATTTCCCCCAGCGTGGCCCTTTCGGACGAGGACGAGGGGTGCCTGCGCCACCTGACGAAAAAGGGCGTCACCCTCGATTTCCGCTGCGTCCCCAACGATCCGATCCAGGTGAGGTTCTGATGCTCCTGGCCCATCCCTTTCTCTGGTTCGCCCTGGTCGCTTTTTTTTTGCCCTTTTCTCCCTGTTCCGCTCGTCCCTGAGCATCGGGTTGCTTGAGCGGCCCCTGGTCATCGGTCTGTTCTGGAGTCTGTTCTACCACGATTCCGCCACAAGCCTGCACATCGCCATCTTCTTCGAGCTGTTCTGGCTGGATCTCATCCCTGTCGGGACCTTCATCCCGCCGCACCTGACGGCCGCCACCTTCGCCGCCTTGGCCCTGACGACCTTCTTCGGGTTCGACGATCCGGCCCGGATCATGGTCATCCTCTTCGCCAGCATGCCGCTGGCCTGGATCGGCACGCGCATCGAGGGACTGCTGCGCGAGCGGGAGAAGGACAGCTACAACCAACTGCTCAACTGGGCGCGCAATCCGTTGTCGCCCAACCTGCCAACGGTATTGGTGCTGCGCTCGCTGCTGCGCTCCTTCCTGGCCGCCGGGGTGTCCTTCTTTATCGCCGTCATGATCCTCAGGTACATTATCGGCGGCCTGCTGGAGCTGTATCCAGGCGTTTTTGCCTCCATGGACGTGACCTGGGCGTACCTGTGGATCGCCGCCACCCTGGGCGGTCTCATGGCCCTCCGGGTCAAGCGCGCCTATGTCATTTTGGGAACGGGCATCGGCCTTTTCATTCTTTTCATGCTTTCGAGCCGTTTTTAGCTTGGCAGCCACCGTGCTTTGTGATATTTCGCACATTCTATTCCCGGTGCGAATTTCCTGATGTCAGGACACTACAATTAGGAGGACTTTGATATGGCTATTTTGGTTGTTGGACACAAGAACCCCGATACCGACACCGTCGCCTCCGCGATCGCTGTCGCCGACCTGTTCACCAAACGCGGCCAGGAGGCCCAGGCCATCACCCAGGGCCCGGTTGCTCCCGAGACCGCCTTCGTTCTTGAGAAGTTCGGCTTCGCCGCTCCCGAGATCGTGACCGATGCCACCGACAAGAAGATCATCCTTGTCGACCACACCGACATCTCCCAGACCATCGACAACCTGGACAAGGGCGAGCTCGTGGCCGTCGTCGACCACCACAAGCTGGGCGACGTCACCACCCCGAACCCGCTTGAGATGTGGGTCTGGCCCGTGGGCTGTTCCGGCACCGTGGTCAAGTCCATGTACGACTTCTACGGCGTCGAGATTCCGGCCAATATCGCCGGCGTTCTGCTCTGCGCCATCCTGAGCGACACCGTCATGTTCAAGTCCGTTACCTGCACCCCGCAGGACAAGGCCGCCGTCGAGGCGCTGGCCAAGATCGCCGGTGTGACGGACACCATGGCCCTGGGCATGGAGATGTTCAAGGTCAAGTCCGCCGTTGACGGTACCCCCGCCCGCGACCTGGTCTTCCGTGATTACAAGGACTTCGACATGTCCGGCAAGAAGGTTGGCATCGGCCAGTTGGAAGTCGTGGACCTGTCCATGCTGGACGCCCACAAGGAAGCCCTGCAGGCCGAGATCGAGAAGGTCAAGGCCGAAGGCCGCCACTCCGTCTTCCTGCTCCTGACCGACATCATGAAGGAAGGCACCGAGATGCTCATCGCCTCCGACGATCCCTCCGTGGTCGAGAAGTCCTTCGGTGTCGCCACCAAGGGCGAGCCCGTGTGGCTGGACGGCGTCATGAGCCGCAAGAAGCAGGTCGTCCCCAGCTTCGAGAAGGGCTTCAAGGCCTAATTGCATCTAGCTGATTTATTGCGCAAAGTCGGGCCCGCCAGCGTTGTGCTGGCGGGCCTTTGCATTTGTGGAGGGGGCCGCCGTCCGCCCGTGGTTTGCAGGCCTGTTCCGCCGGGCGGGTTTGCGGGCCTTGGTTGTGTCGGTGTATCGCCTTTTTCTCTTTGGGATGGTCTGGCTTGAGAAAAATTTCTCAAACCAGAGCGCTGCCCCTGCGAAACGTTCTCCCCTCATTCCACTTTCTGCCATTGTGGCTGGTTCGGGCCTGATCGCCCGTCAACGGACCCTCGGCAGCTCGTCCCAGGACGTGGTGAACCGCTGCGAAAGATGGCGCTGGCGCATGTGCCACGGTTTGGGCCCCACGCCCGATCCGGCGAAGCGCAGGGCGTCCCGGCCGTAGCGCGCATTGACGGCGTCCAGGGCGGACATGAGCCCCTTTTCGCGCTGTGAGAGCGGCTCCCGGCCGCATTCGGCGAAGGTAAGCTGGCGCATGCCGCGCGGGGTCAGGTCCAGGAGCAGGACGCCCGCCTTCTGGTAGCGGTAGCCCGGCCGGTAGACGTCGCGCAGGATGGTCCGCGCCCTTTCCAGCAGGGCGGGGGTGTAGTCCGAAGGGAGCGGCAGGGGCAGGCTGCCGCTGCCCGAGTATTGCGGGCCGGGGGCGTGCCGGGCCGTGGACAGAAAAACCTGGACCGCTCCGGCCAGGAGCCCGCGTGAACGGAGCTTGATCGCCGCCCGCTGCACGTAGGCGGACACGGCCTCCTCCAGGGAGGGGCGGTCGCCTATGCGCGTGCCAAAGGAGCGGGAGCAGGTGATGCTTGCTGCCGGGGGCGCGTCCTCCATGAGAATGGCCGGGATGCCCTGGAGCTCCAGGGCCGTGCGCAGGCCGCAGACCGTGAGCTTCTCGCGCACCCAGTCGCGGGTCCGCTGCGTCAGGTCCAGGGCGGTGTGCACGCCGAGCCGGTGCAGCTTGGCCGCGCTGCGCCAGCCGATACCCCAGACGTCGCCCACCTCCAGCCCGGCCAGCTCCCGGCGGGTGGAGGCCGGGTCGTCGAGCATCCAGACTCCCCCGGCGTCGGGCCGTTTCTTGGCCAGCCGGTTGGCGATCTTGGCCAGGGTCCGGGTCCAGGCCAGCCCCACGCAGACCGGGATGCCGGTCCAGCGCAGGATGGTCCGCCGGATTTCGGTGGCCAAGGCGAGCAGGGCGTCCCGGTCCCGGTGGCGCAGCAGCAGGAAGCATTCGTCGATGGAGTAGCGCTCCACCTCGGAGGAGAACCCGCACAGGATTTCGTGCACCCGCGCCGACATGTCGCCGTACAGGGCGTAGTTGGAGGAGAAGACGCGCACCCCGTGATGGGCGAAGAAGGGGCGACGCTTGTATTCCGGCTCGCCCATGGCGACGCCCAGCGCCTTGGCCTCCTCGGAGCGGGCGATGACGCAGCCGTCGTTGTTGGAGAGGACCACCACAGGCGTGTTCTCCAGGGCGGGATCGAAGACGCGTTCACAGGAGACGTAGAAGTTGTTGCAGTCCACCATGGCCACCCAGGGGGACGAGGCCGGGCGCTGCATCACAGTTTCCGGATCACGCCGGTGACCACGCCCCAGACGGTCAGCTCCTGGTCCTCCCGGACCTCGATGGGGCGGTAGGCCGAGTTCTCCGGGGCCAGGAAGATGCGCCCCTGCAACCGGCACAGCCGCTTGACAGTCAGCTCGCCGTCCAGCACGGCCACCACGATCCGGCCCGGCAGCGGCTCCCGGGAGCGGTCCACCACCAGCACGTCACCGTCCAGGATGCCCGCGTCGACCATGGAGTCGCCCCCCACGCGGACCATGAAGGTCGCCGCCGGGTTGGCCACCAGGTAGCGGTTGAGGTCCAGGGCGGTCTCCACATAGTCGTCCGCAGGCGATGGGAACCCGGCCGACACCGCGTCCAGGTAGAGGGGCACCCCGGCGGACGCACCGGAGGGGGGCATGGCCCTTCCCATCGGGCGTATCCGCTGTGGCGCTTCGGACAAGGCCTGTTTATCAATTGAAATCGGTGGCATGTGTGCACTTCGCATGTTTACTTTTGATAAACTACCACAACGGCGATGCGCATACAAGCCCGGCGGAGGAGAAAAAAAGGGGCGGCACATGCCGCCCCTTAGGGGAGAAGAGCAAAAAAAACGAGCCCCGGCCGCAGTGGGCAGGGGCTCGAAAAAGACTACAGGAGACCGGCCTCCTTGAGGACGTTTTCCAGTTTCGGTTTGTTTTCGTTCTGCAGGGGAACGATGGGGAGACGGAAGCTCGCCTCGGGGAAGACGCCCATCATGTTCAGGGCTGTCTTGACCGGAATGGGGTTGGTCTCCATGAACATGGCGCGGTTGACCGGAGCCATCTTCAGGCTCAGGTCCAGGGCGCCCTCATGGTCCTTCGCCTCGAAGAGGCGACACATGTCGCTCATGGCCTTGGGCATGATGTTGGAGACCACGGAGATGACGCCGCGTCCGCCCACGGCCAACAGGGGCAGTGCGGTGAAGTCGTCGCCGGAGAGCAGGCAGAAATCCTTGCCGCACAGCTCGATGACCTGGGCGCACTGGTTCAGGTTGCCGGTGGCTTCTTTGACGGCGAAGGCCTCGGGCACGGCGTCCACGATCATCTTGAGGTGCGCGGGCAGCAGGTTGAGCCCGGTGCGGCCCGGCACGTTGTAGATGACGAAGGGCATGGAGGCTTCGGCGGCGATGGCCTTGAAGTGCTCCACCAGACCCTGCGG
>NZ_JAQUWN010000091.1 GCF_028692895.1 Pseudodesulfovibrio sp. | reverse complement strand
GATCCGGGCGATCAGGGGTCGCCAGTCGCTTCTGGGGCTGAAGAGAAAACGGTATTGCGCCCGGTCGAAGTCGTGCCTGTCCAGCCGGAAGCGGGACGGGTCGATGGAGGGCGTGTGGCGCAGCATCCACTCGGTCTCGGAGCGGTTGACCAGGGCCGCCGCCACCCGGTTGCGCTCCAGGAGGCCGAGCATGGCGTAGGGTGTGGCCACGTCCACGCGGGTGATCCTGCCCGGGCCGAAATGGGGTTCGAACACGGGATAGAGGAATCCCCGGATGGCGGCCACGGAGAGCCCGTAGAGGGCCTCGGGGGACGTGTACTCCAGCGGCCGCGCAGCGGAATAGAGCAGCACGTCCTTGTTGAGCAGGAACGGCTCGCTCCAGAGGTACTTGTCCGGGTCCTCGACCCATTCCCTGGCCTTGACGTGGACGTCCACCAGCCCGCTGTCCAGCATCTCCCAGCCGCGCCGTTCGGGCAGGAACCTGACCTTCACGGTGTACCCCAGGGGCTCGACGATGGCCCGGAGCAGTTCGCCGAACACCCCTCCCTCGGCTCCTTCCGCGCCCTTCGGGACATAGGGCGGCCAGTCCGTATCCGGGAGGAACAGGGTGAGCTCCCGTGTCTCAGCCGCCAGGCCGGGGAGGGCTGCGGCAGCCAGGAGCATGAGAGCCGCCAGCAGGGCCACGGAGGACGTCTTTCCGTTCATGACGGGGGAGTTAACCCAAAATAATATCATGCGAAAGTGTTACTTGGCCGCATTTCTCGAAACATGGAAAAATCCCGGATCGGTCCGATCGTTCGGGGGCTTTTCCCGTGGGGTTTAACGGTTGAACCCCGGAACCCCGTGTTGTACCATCCTCCGACTGGTCCGCAACAACCGCCGGAGGCCGCTTCTTGTCCGCCATCTTCACCGTTTCCGAGCTGACGCGCTCCGTCAAGAACCTGCTGGAGGCGGAGTTCCCCTTCGTCTGGGTGCGCGGGCAGGCCACCAACGTGGCCCGGCCAGCCAGCGGGCACGTCTACTTCACCCTCTCCGACGGCGACGCCGCCCTGTCCGTGGTCTGGTTCAAGTCAGCCCAGTCCTCGGCCGCGCCCGTGGAGCGGGGCGGGGAGCGCATCAACCCGCTGACCGGCGAGGTGGAGGAGGACGAAGGCGGCGCGACGCTGACCGGCGCGACCCTGGAGGACGGCCAGGAGGTGCTCTGCGCCGGGCGGCTCAACGTCTACGAACCGCGCGGCCAGTACCAGTTGGTGGCCGAGCTGGTCCAGGACCAGGGCATGGGCGACCTGGCCATGGCCTTCGAGGCCCTCAAGCGCAAGCTGGCGGCCAAGGGGTATTTCGACACCGGGCGCAAGCTCGACCTGCCGCGCGACCCGGCGCGGGTGGCGCTCGTCACCTCGCCCACGGGCGCGGCCGTCCGCGACTTCCTGCGCATCGCCCAGACGCGCGGCGCCGGCGCGGAAATCCGCATCTATCCGACCCTGGTGCAGGGCGAGCAGGCCCCGGCGCGCATCGCGGCCGCCCTGGACCTGGCGGACGACGACGGCTGGGCCGAGGTGGCCGTGCTCATCCGGGGCGGCGGCTCCCTGGAGGACCTCTGGGCCTTCAACACCGAGCCCGTGGCCGACGCCATCTTCCGGGCGCGGCTGCCCGTGGTCAGCGGGGTGGGGCACGAGCCGGACGTGACCATCGCCGACCTGGTGGCCGACCGGCGCGCGGCCACGCCGAGCCACGCGGCCCAGGAGCTCTGGCCACGGCGCGAAACCATGGCCCAGCGCGTGGACGTGCTGGACATGGCCCTGAACCGGGCCTACACCGGGTGGCTGTCCGGCAAGGCCGCGGCCTTCGAGCACCTGCGCAAGGGGCTGACCTGGCTCTCGCCCGCGCGTCGGCTGGAGCGCACCGAGGACGACTTCGGGTGGCTCCTGACCCGGCTGGACGACGCCGGGCGCGACATCTTTTACAACAGCCTGCTGGATCTGCGCTCCTGCGCGGACCGGCTGGACCGGGCCTTCGGCCCCCGGCGGCTGGACGCGGCCGGGCGCGAGGCCTCCGGGCTGACCCTGCGCCTCGGGCGCGCCTTCGGCCCCCGGACGGTGGACGAGGCGGGCCGCGAGACGGCCGGGCTGCTCCGCCGCCTGAACGGGGGCGCGAACCGGCTGGCGGAAACGGCCGGACGCGGCCTGGAGCTGGCCGGAACGGCCCTGCGCGGGCTGGACCCCGAGGCCCCGCTCGCGCGCGGCTACTCCCTGGTGCGCATCGCCCGCACCGGCGGGTTCCTGCGCGACCCGGCCGAGGTGGCCGAGGGCGACGCCCTGGACATCCGGGTGCGGGACGGCCGCGTGGCCGCCGTGGTCACCGGGGGATCGAACGAGAACGAGGAGAAGGAATGAAACGATTTTTGCTGCTCACGGTCCTGGTCGCCGCGATGACTCTGCCTCTGACGCCCCTGCACGGCACGGCCCAGGAGTTCGGGCTGGAGGACGGCGACGGGGCGTCCCTCGGCCTGCCGGGCGAGGCCGCCGCCGCCCAGGAGAAGCCCGCGCCCTCGGCCGGGTCCGCCCTGGTCCTGGCCGCACCTGCGCGCATCGGCGTGGGCCAGCCCTTCCTGGTGCGCCTGACCTCGGACCAGCCCCTGGACAGCGTGGCCATCCACTGGCAGGGCAAGGTCGTGGTTCCGTCCATATCGGTCTGGAACAACCGCCACATTGCCCTGGCCATGCTCGGCTCCGACGTCCTGAGCGCCAAGCCGGGCAAGGAGGACCTCTCGGTCATCGCCTCCATCGACGGCAAGGAGAACACCCTGCGCCGCACCGTGCGGCTCACCTCCGTGGACTATCCCAAGCAGGAACTGACCCTGCCGCCCAAGATGGTCACTCCGCCCGCCGACGTAAGCGCGCGCATCCAGGCCGAGCGCAAGGCCGTGCACGCGGCCCTGGAGACGGTCTCGGCCACGCGGCTGTGGCGGCTGCCGCTGGAGCGGCCCGTGGACGGGCGGATCACCAGCCTCTACGGCCTGCGGCGCATCCTGAACGGCACGCCCAAGAACCCGCACCGGGGGCTGGACTTCAGCTCGCCCATGGGCAACCCGGTCAAGTGCGCGGCCGACGGCGTGGTCATCCTCACGGGCGACCACTACTACGCGGGCAACTCGGTCTACGTCGACCACGGCAACGGCGTGGTCTCCATGTATTTCCACCTGTCCAAGTTATTGGTGAAGGAGGGCGACCATGTGGCGCGCGGCCAGGCCGTCGGCCTGTCCGGCAAGTCCGGCCGGGCCACCGGGCCCCACCTCCACTTCTCCGTGGCCGTGCTCGGCCGGATGGTGGACCCGCAGCCGCTCATCGACAGCGACACCGACACCCTGCTGCACCTGCAATAGCCCGGAGTACCCTTGAAGTTCGTTCGCCCCGCATTCGCCTGCCTCCTGCTCCTTCTCGCCGCTTCCCCGACCCTGGCCGGGGAGTGGTTCGACCTGTCCGCGCCCGCCCGCGTGGGCGTGGGCAAGCCCTTTGTGGTGCGCATCGCCTCGCGCTATCCGGCCGACGACGTGGCCGTGGAATGGCGCGGCCGGACCGTGCGTGTTCCGCTGGCGCGGCGGGGCGAATCCTACGAGGCCGCCTTCCTGCTGGGCACGGACCTGCGCTGCGATCTGGGCAGCTATCCGCTGGTGTTGAACGTGCATCTCTGGGCGACGTCCTATCGCTTCGAGCGGACCGTGGAGGTGGTCGAGTCGGCCTGGGACCACGAGACCCTGAACGTGCCGCCCAAGATGGTCCGGCCGCCCAAGTCGGCCATGGCCCGCATCAAGCGGGAGCGCAAGCTGGTCCGGGCCGCCCTGGCCACGGCCACGCCGGAGCGGGCCTGGAGCCTGCCCTTCGTCCGGCCGGTCAAGGGCAAGATGCTCAGCCGGTTCGGGCTCTACCGCGTCTTCAACGGCGACGTGGCGTCGCGCCACACCGGGCTGGACTTCCGGGCCTGGGCGGGCACGCCCATCCACGCCATGGCCGCCGGAACCGTTGTCCTTACCGGTTCGTTCTACTATGCTGGCAACGCGGTCTGGATCGACCACGGCCAGGGGCTGGTCTCCATGTCCTGCCACCTCTCCAAGCGGCTGGTGAAGGCGGGCGACCGGGTGGCGGCCGGGCAACCCATCGGCCTTTCCGGAGCCACGGGCCGGGTCACGGGCGCGCACCTGCACCTGGGCGTGTTCCTCCTGGGCGAGGCAGTGGACCCGGCGCTCTTCTTTGACGGGACGATTGCGAATGAATTTAATGAAAGCCATATAATATCAGTGGAAAGCAACTAGACTGAAACAATCAAAACCGAATGGTGGACCCCATGGCGAATGCGAGCTTTGAAGAACGGCTGGAGCGGCTCAAGTCCATTGTCGAGCGGCTGGAGCGCGGCGACCTGCCCCTGGAGGAAGGGGTGGAGCTCTACAAGGAAGGGCTGGCCCAGGCCCAAGCCTGCTCCAGGCAGTTGGAGACGGCCCGGCACGAGGTCAAGATCGTTTCCGACGGGCTGGTCAAGGAGTTCGAGGCCCTGGAGTCCCTGGGCGCGGAGGATGGCGATGAACGTTAAGGAGCGGCTGGGAGCGCGCGGCCGGGACGTGGAAGCGTACCTGGCCGGGTGCCTGCGCGGCAAGGGCGCGCCCGAGCGGTTGCTCGCGGCCATGGAATATTCCCTGCTGGCCGGGGGCAAGCGTCTGCGGCCCGTGCTGGTGCTGACCTGGGCGGAGCTCCTGGGCTGCGACGCGGCGGCGGTCATGCCCTTTGCCGCCAGCATGGAGCTGATCCACACCTATTCCCTGATACACGACGACCTGCCCGCCATGGACGACGACGACCTGCGGCGGGGCCGTCCCTCCAACCACAAGCAGTTCGACGAGGCCACGGCCATCCTGGCGGGCGACGGCCTGCTCACCGAGGCCTTCGGGCTCATGGCCGACGCCTCCCTGGCCGGGGGGCTGCCCGCGGACCGGGTCCTCCGGGCCGTGCGCGTCCTGGCCGCTGCGGCCGGGGCCGGGGGCATGGTCGGCGGCCAGGCCGTGGACATGGAGTTCACCGGCCGGACCGGCGTGACCCTGGACGAGCTCCGGGCCATGCACGCCATGAAGACCGGGGCGCTGATCACCGCCGCCTGCGAGTGCGGGGCCATCCTCTCCGGCGCGGGCGAGGCGGATGTGGACAACGCCCGCGAATACGGCCGCAGCGTGGGCGTGGCCTTCCAGATCGTGGACGACATCCTCGACGTGGTGGGGGACACCGCCACCCTGGGCAAGCCCGTGGGCAGCGACGAGGCCCAGGGCAAGTCCACCTATCCCGCCCTGGTCGGCCTGGACCGCTCCAAGGAGCTGGCCGCGGGCCACGTCAGGGACGCCACGGATCGCCTGGAGCCCTACTCCGGCAACGAAAAGGAATTCCTTTCGGCCCTGGCCCGATACATAGTGGACAGGGTGTGTTGATTGTCTTAGTGTTCTTGCCCAATGACCAAGTCGATCAACACCATCCTTCCCCGCATCCACCGACCCGGCGACGTCAAGGGGCTCACTCCCGAGGAGCTGGAGGCCCTGGCCGGTGAACTGCGCCGGACCATCGTCCGCCATGTGGCCGCGCACGGCGGGCATCTCGCCCCCTCCCTGGGCGTCATCGAGCTGACCCTGGCCCTGTTCCGGGCCTTCGACCTGGAGCGCGACAAGCTGGTCTGGGACGTGGGGCACCAGGCCTATGCCCACAAGCTGCTGACCGGCCGGGCGGACCTGTTCCACACCCTGCGCCAGAAGGGCGGGCTGAGCGGGTTTCCGCGCCTGGGAGAGTCGCCCTACGACCACTTCGGCGTGGGCCATTCGTCCACCTCCATCTCCGCCGCCCTGGGCATGGCCATGGCCCGCGACCTCAAGGGCGAGGACCACGAGGTGGTGGCCGTCATCGGCGACGGCTCGCTGACCGCCGGGCTCGCCTTCGAGGGGCTGAACCAGGCGGGCGACCTGGGCCGCAAGATGGTGGTGGTCCTCAACGACAACGAGATGTCCATCTCGCGCAACGTGGGCGCGCTCTCCCAGTTCCTGAGCCGCAAGATGACCACCCCCTTCCTCCAGCGCCTCAAGAGCGACGTGGAAGGGCTGCTCTCCACCATCCCCAAGATCGGCGGCGACCTGGCGGGCTACGCCAAGCGCTACGGCGACTCGGTCAAGTCCTTCTTCACCCCCGGCATCCTGTTCGAGGCCTTCCACTTCACCTACGTCGGCCCCATCGACGGCCACGACGTGGCCCGGATGACCAAGGTCTTCGAGGAGGTGCGCACGCTCGACAAGCCCGTGCTGGTCCACGTCATGACCACCAAGGGCAAGGGGTACGAGCCCGCCGAATCCGACCCCACGCACTTCCACGGCGTGGGCGAGTTCGTGCCCGAGACCGGCCTGGCGCGCAAGTTCTCGGGCTCCGGCCTGCCCTCCTACACGGCCATCTTCGGCGAGACCCTGTGCAAGCTCGCGGACAAGGACGAGACCATCGTGGCCATCACCGCCGCCATGCCCGAGGGCACGGGCACGGAGTGTTTCCGCCAGACCCACCCGGAGCGGTTCGTGGACGTGGGCATCTGCGAGCAGCACGCCGTGACCTTCGCGGCCGGGCTGGCCGTGGAGGGATACAAGCCCGCCGTGGCCATCTATTCCACCTTCCTGCAGCGCGCCTACGACCAGATCGTGCACGACGTCTGCCTGCAGAATCTCAACGTGAATTTCTTCCTGGACCGCTGCGGCCTGGTGGGCGAGGACGGGGCCACCCATCACGGGGCCTTCGACCTGAGCTACCTGCGCCACATCCCGAACATCGTGGTCATGGCGCCCAAGGACGAGGCCGAGCTGGCCCGGATGATGGTCACGGCCTTCGAGCACGAGGGCCCGTGCGCCGTGCGCTATCCGCGCGGCACCGGGGTCGGGGCCAAGGTCAGCCGGAATCCGCGCGCCATAGAGATCGGCAGGGGAGAGCTGGTGCGCAAGGGCGGGGACGCCCTGGTCGTCACCCTGGGCTCGCGGGTCTACCCGTCCATCGAGGCGGCCATGGAGCTCCAGGAGTCCGGCGGCCCGGACGCGGCCGTGTTCAACGCCCGGTTCGTCAAGCCCCTGCCCGAGAAGCAGCTCCGGCAACTGGTCGCCAAGTACGACCGCATCCTGGTGGTGGAGGAGAACGCCCTGGCGGGCGGGTTCGGCTCCGCCGTGCTGGAGTTCCTCAACGGGGCGGGATTGCTGGAGGGCCGCAAGGTCCAGTGCCTGGGCATCCCGGACGCCTTCATCGAGCACGGGGCGCAAAAGGAGCTGCGGGCCATGCTCGGGCTCGACAAGAACGGCATCAAGCGCTCCCTGCGCAAGCTCTGCAAGTAACGAATCCCGGTGAAAAGCGAGGCCGCGCAACGGGCAACCGTTGCGCGGCCTTTCTTCATTGATTCCGGGCCATCTTCCTGCGCCGCATCCGGTAGGCGTCGATCACGAAGATGAGCGACGCCGCCTGTTGCAGCATCAGGATCTGGTAGCCCTGGTTGAACATCAGGGCCGAGCAGGCGACGTTGCCCAGGATGTACCAGAAATACCCCTGGGGCCGGTCCTTGGCGAGCAGGTAGGTGCCCACCAGAAAACCGGCCGCGATGGCCAGCTCGAACCACTGGTTGAGCGTGTTGATGCCGCCGAAGTCGTAGAAGCTGGCGGCCAGCCCGAACACCACGGCGTACTTGGCCAGGAGGTCCAGCCAGCGTGGCTCGGACCCGTGGCCGCGCAGGGTGACGATCAGCCCCACGGTCATGGCGGGCGCCCCGCCCGATTCAACGGCGGTGGCGATCCAGTTGCGCTCCACGGCGAAGACCGCGACCCACGCGGGCAGTCCGGCCAGGAAGACGGTCCACGACCATATCCGCCAGAAGCGGTTGGTCCGGGCGTCAAGGCTGCGTTCGGCGAGCGAGAAGCAGATCTTGTTCAGCAGGTAGGCCGCGCCTCCCCATATCTGCAAAAAGGTGAGCATTGCATTCCCTCCGGGGGAAGATGGTGGATGCGGCGAAACGCGTCGGCCGGGCCTGTCTGTCGTCCGGCCGCTTGCACCGTAGCGTTGCCGGGGCTGCGTCGATGGGGGCGTCCGGAAGGGCGCGGCTCGCGGCGGGCCGGGGATCGCCTAGGCGATGCGCGGCGGGGGAGGGGTATGCATCTGGCGGAATCTAGACACGGTTTCCGCTACCGGATTTGCGGTCGCCGCGCAACATCAGGTACGCGCCCAGGGCGAGCATGGGCAGGCACAGGACCTGGCCCATGGACATCCAGTGCAGGGCCACGAACCCGAGCTGGGCGTCCGGCTCGCGGGTGAACTCGATCAGGAAGCGGAACGCGCCGTAGGCGATGAGGAACAGGCCGCTCACGCCGCCCGTGGGCCGGGGCTTGCGCGAGTATGCCCAGAGGATGAGGAAGAGGGCGACGCCCTCCAGCCCGGCCTCGTAGAGCTGGGAGGGGTGGCGCGGCAGGCCGTCGGAACCAGGGAAGATCATGGCCCAGTCCGACTGGGTGCGGCGGCCCCAGAGCTCGGCATTGATGAAGTTGCCGATCCGGCCGAAGAACAGGCCCGGCGGCACCAGCGGGGCCACGAAGTCCGTGATCTGGAACAGGGTCAGGCCGTGGCGGCGGGCGAAGAGCCAGCTCATCAGGATGACGCCGATGAGCCCGCCGTGGAAGGACATGCCTCCCTGCCAGACCGCGAAGGCGTCCAGGGGATTTTGCAGGTAATATGCAAGGTTGTAGAACAGGACGTAGCCGATCCGGCCGCCCAGGACCACGCCGATCACGGCCCAGGTGATGTAGTCGTCGAACTGCGTCCGGGTGATCGGGGACCAGGGCTTGCCGGCGCGCAGACGGCCGAGCAGCCAGCCCGAGACCACGCCGAAGACGTACATCATCCCGTACCAGCGGAAGTGCAGCGGCCCGACGGAAAACATGACGGGGTCGAAGTGGGGGTAGTACAGCATCGGCGGGTTCCGGGCCTGTCGGGCACCTTTGTTTTCTGAAAAAATTAGGGTAAGCTGGCGCTTCGGGCACAAGGTGTGCCATTTTGCCCCCCACGTCAACCCCGGGACCCGGCCATGGACCGACCGCAGGAATTCGACATTCTGGAGATGCCCTTCGAGGGGCTCTGCGCCTACTGGCTGTCGGTGAAGAAGATCATGGACACCCGCAAGGGGCGGCTCATCATCGACGAGGAGATCGCCCACACCGAGGAGCCGTTCATCCTCTACCTGCTGGAGACGGCCTTCTCCTCCCTGGGGCGGGACATGGTCCGCCGCCTGGTCCGCGTCAAGCGCGACATCCAGTTGGAGGACTACGAGCGCAAGATCGACCTGATGCGGCTCGCGGTCTACGCCATCGCCTCGGGCGAGAACCCGCGCGTCACCCTGGTGCGCATGGACTCCAAGTTCGCCTCACCGCTCATGAGCGAGCGCCGCGCCTTCGACATGGCCACGGCCATGTTTGACGCCATCCGGCCCAAGGGGGTGGATCTGGACGCCCTGCTCTCGGTGGACCACAAGCTCAAGGAGGACCGCCTCCTGGTCAAGCTGCTGTTCTACGTCATGTACGCCCGGCGAGAGTCCAAGCAGTCGCTGGAGCGGTTCATGCCCCACCTGGGGTCGCATTTCTTCGCCGAGGGAATCTCGCTGGCCATCGACAACTTCGAGGCGGATTTCCTGGCCCATCACATGGAGGACATTCGCGACCGGACCATCGTCGAGACCGGCCGGAAAATGGACATGGCCCTGGAAATGGCCCTGGCCATCCGCGAGAAACTCCCCTATGACGACGTGTTCCGCATCGGGCGGGCCTACATGTCGTAACCTGAAGCGAGGCATTCATGCGCAAGATGCTCTTTCTGATCGCGGTCGTGCTCACCGCCGCGGCCCTGTACTCCGCCGACTCCCACGCGTGGATTTCCGCGCGGACGGGCGAGCGCAACTTCGAGCGGGCCTGGTCCGCCTTCATGTCCAAACAGCCGGACACGGCCATGGGATATTTCGCCAAGTCCGCCGACGCCTACGGCCTGGCCCTGGACGAGAACCCGCCCAGCCGGACTACCTCCTTCCCCTCCAGCCTGACCATGGCGGGCATCTCCGCGTACTACGCGGGCCGCAACGACCAGGTCCTGGAGGCCATGGGCAAGGCCTTGGACAAGGACGACTCCATCTGGGAGGGCTACATCTACACAGCCCTGGCCTACGCCCGGATGAACGACAAGGCGCACGCCGAGGAGTTCCTGGAGAAGTACATCAAGTCCAACCCGTCGCAGTCCATCCTCTCCTCCGAGGTGCAGCGGCAGCGCTCCGTCCTGGACGACGGGGCCGCCGTGGCCGGTATCGTCAGGCCGCTGGAGGGCGCGCTCTTCGACCAGTTCCACAACAACGTCCTCTTTGTGGGGCGCAAGGCCGACGACCCGGCCGGGATGTGCGGCGGCCCCTTTTGGTGGCGCAACAACCGACAGCCGTGCGACAGGAGCTTCGATTTCCGGAGCTGACGAACGCGGGCGCGGCCCCTTTTTTCGGGACCGCGCCGTTTCATTTGCATGAGGGACTTGACGAACCGGGCAAAAATAGACAACCATCCGGCACCCGAGCGGGCATGACGCCCCAAACACTTGCACAGAATTCATGACCACGGTCACCGACATACCAGAACAATACCTGCGCGCCTTTCCCAAGGAGGAAATCAACGCCATGCCCCTGCGTCGTTACGAGGGGCCCGTGTCGGTGATCCGCTCTGAAAAGCAGCGCGCCTGCGCCCTGCGCGAGATGGAGAGGGAGGCCGTGCTCGGTTTCGACACCGAGACCCGCCCCGTGTTCCGCAAGGGCAAGAAACCCGGCCCGCCCTCCCTGGTCCAACTGGCCACCAGCGCCCGGGTCTACGTCTTCCAGATCGGCGTCCTGCCCATATGCAACGGGCTGTGCGACCTGCTGGCCGACGACCGCGTCATCAAGACCGGCGTGGCCGTGCGCGACGACGTCCTGGGCCTCCAGCGCCTGGCCGAGTTCACCCCGGCCGGCTTCGTGGACCTCTCGGACATCTCGGCCGGGGCCAACATGCAGACCCACGGCCTGCGCAACCTGGCCGCCAACCTTCTCGGCTTCCGCATCTCCAAGTCCGCCCAGTGCTCCAACTGGGCCAAGGACCGCCTCTCGCCCCAGCAGGTCGCCTACGCGGCCACCGACGCCTGGATCAGCCGCGAGCTCTACCTCGCCTTCGTCCGCATCGG
>NZ_JAQUWN010000090.1 GCF_028692895.1 Pseudodesulfovibrio sp. | reverse complement strand
GGAGATCTCGTCGAGGGTCAGGCCCATCTCGTTGCCGGACTTGGTCAGGCCGATGGTCCACATGCCCGCGTTCAGGCCCTCCTGGACGTCGCTGATGGAGTCGCCGATCTTGACCATGGCCTCCATGGGGTAGACCTCCAGGTTGATGGCGGTCTGGTAGCACATGTAGGGATAGGGGCGGCCGCGCGGCACGTCGGTGGAGCAGACCACGGAGTCGGGCTTGTAGCCCTTCCTGGCCGCCTCGGGCGCCAGGACGTCCATCATCGGGCCGGTGTAGCCGGTGCAGGAGCCGATCTTGACGCCCATGTCGCGCAGGACCGCGATGGCGTCCAGCAGGCCGGGGATGGGGTCGGAATGCTTCGCGATGCAGGCCACCATCAGCTTCTCGGTCTGGACGTACATGGCGTCGATGTCCTCCTCGGCGGGATGCGCGCCCTTGGCCGAGAGCCATTTGGCCAGGACGTCCGGGTCCTGGCACATGGAGACGATGTGGTCGCGCTTCATGAGGCCCATGGGGCGGCGCGCCTCGGCCCAGGTGACGTCCACGCCCCGGTTCGCGAAGACCTCCACGAACACGGCCACCGGGCCCACGGACCCGTAGTCCACGGCGGTGCCCGCCCAGTCGAGGACCACGGCCTGGACCGGTCCGGTGTAGGGGGTATTGCGGATGAATGCTTTCATTGCCTGTCTCCAGAATGCCCGGTCGGACCGGGGTCGGTGTTGGCGAAATTCGACCGTCCGGGGGAAACGGTCAAAACCAGCATACGCCGCGCGTTCGGGAGGAGAACAGACAAATTCTCCGATTTGTACGTGCGCCGCGCAAAAAAATGGTTTCGGCCGGACCGCGAGGCGGGCGGCCGCGTCCTCAGCGCCGGGTCCAGGCCTGGGTGCGCCGGTTCACCTTGCGGGTCAGCAGGCCGTAGAGCAGGCGGACCGCGACGTTGGCCAGGACCACGAGCATGGACATGGCGCAGGCCGGGGCGATGTCGCCCGCGTCGTCCATGTTGGCGATGGCCACCGAGGCGAGCGGGATGTCCGCCGAGTAGAGGAAGATGACCGCCGAGACCGTGGCCATGGAGTTGACGAAGTAATACATGGCGATTTCCAGGATGGCGGGCAGGCAGACGGGCACGGTGACGCGGAAGAAGGTGATGTGGAACGGCACGCCCAGGGATTCGGACACGGTCTCGAACTCCTTGTCGAGCTGCTTGAGGGCCGTGGTGGCCGTCAGGAAGCTGACCGAATAGAAGTGGACGATGTTCGAGAGAACCAGGATGCCCATGGTGGCGTAGAGCCAGTTGAACGGGTTGGGGATGGTGATTCCCCCGAAGGTCCAGCCCGGCGCGTTGAAGAAGAAGATGTAGGCCAGGCCGATGACCAGACCGGGAAGGGCCAGGGGCAGGATGGACAGGAAGTAGCTGGTCTGCCTCAGCGCGCGCATGCCCCGGCTTTTTTCGATGAGATAGGCGCTGAAGAAGGTCACGGCCGTCCCGACCACGGCGGAGTAGCAGGCCATGCGCACCGAGTTGAAGAACGCGCCGTAGCCGCCCCCGCCGGTGCCTCGGAACTGGTAGTGCCACAGCCCGAGCTCCAGCTTGTAGGGCCAGACCTTGACCAGGGAGGCGTAGGCCGCCGTGGCGAAGAAGGCGAGGATGAGCAGGGAGATGAAGGAGCAGTAGGCGAGGTAGAAGCCGTCCACCTGCTTGTCCGGCTTGGGCGTGAGGGGCACGGACTTGGCCTGGATGAGCGCGACCTGCCGCCGCTGGGCGATGCGGTCCACCACGAAGGCGAGCACCGTGGGGATGAGCAGAACCACGCTGACCACCGCACCCATGGTGAAGTTCTGCTGGCCGATGACCTGCTTGTAGATGTCCGTGGCCAGGATGTTGTACTGGCCGCCCACCACCTTGGGCGCGCCGAAGTCGGTGAAGGCCAGGATGAAGCAGACGAAGATCGCGCTGATGAGCCCGTACTTGACGCCCGGCAGGGTCACGGTCAGGAAGGTGCGCAGCCGGGAGGCCCCCATGGACTGCGACGCCTCGTAGAGCCGGGCGTCGGTCATGCGCAGGGCCACCGAGAGGATGAGCATGGCCTGGGGAAAGGTGAAGATGACCTCGGAGATGATGATGCCGGTGGAGCCATAGAGCCCGATGTCGAAGCCGGGGATGGCCCCGAAGAACCCGCGCGTGATGAGCCCCTTGCGGCCGAAGAGGTAGATCAGGGCGATGCCGTTCAGGAGCGTGGGGGCGAAGAGCGGCATCATGGCCAACCCCCGGAACGCGCCCTTGAGGGGAATGCAGGTCCGGGTCAGGGCGTAGGCGAAGAGAAAGCCGAGCGTCACCGAGATGACCGTGGTGGTCACCGAGACGAAGACCGAGTTGCCGATGGACCGCCTGAGCTCCGGGGTGGTGAAGTATTCCACGTAGTTGGCCAGGCCGACGAAGACGCCGTGGTTGTCGAACAGGCTCTTGGACAGGAGCTGTATGAGCGGCAGGATGACCACGGCCACCAGCCAGGCCGAGACCAGCAGAATCAGGGCGCGCTTGAGCCAGAGTTCGCGGTCGAAGGTGTCGGCGGCGGGCAGGGCCGCGCCTGCCGCCTGGTTCGCCTGGGCCATGGGCTAGGCCTCCGCCCGGAAGAGGTGGACCCGGTCGGCCGGGAGGATGGCCTTGGCGCGGGTGCGGCCGCTGACGCCCGTGCGCCGGGCCTGATCGGCCGTGATGTCCGCCACCAGGGGCAGGGTCTGGCCGCCGCCGAAGGGCAGCCGCATGGTGACCCGGTAGACGGGCCCCCGGTATTCCACGTTGTCCACCTCGACCTCGAAGACGTTGGGCCCGGCCTCGCCGTTGGTGGAGACGCGGATGTCCTCGGGCCGGATGGCGGCCACGGCTTCCTTGCCGAAGGGGGAGACGTCCCGGTCGATCTTCACGGAAAGGTTGCCCCGGTGGAAGGTGCGGCTGTCCCAGTGCATGTCGCCGCTCACGAAATTCATGGAGCCGATGAACGAGGCCACGAAGGGTGAGGCCGGGGCCTCGTAGATGTCGGACGGGGAGCCGTTCTGGACCAGGCGGCCCTGGTTCATGATGAGGATGCGGTCGGCCATGGTCATGGCCTCCTCCTGGTCGTGGGTGACCATGATGGTGGTCATGCCCAGGCGCTGGGTCAGGGCCCGGATCTCGGCCCGGAGCATGACCCGGACCTGGGCGTCCAGGGCGGAGAGGGGCTCGTCGAGCAGGAGCAGGTCCGGCGAGAGGGCCAGGGCCCGCGCCAGGGCCACGCGCTGCTGCTGCCCGCCCGAGAGTTGGGACGGGTACTTGTTGCCCGCCGCCTCCAGCCCGACCAGGGCGAGGAGCTTGTCCACCCGCTCGGCAAGCGCCCGCCGGTCCTTCAGGTCCTTGCGCAGGCCGTAGGCCACGTTGTCCCTGGCCGAGAGGTTGGGGAACAGGGCGTAGGACTGGAAGACGATGCCAACGTGCCGTTTGGAGACCGGCATGGTGGAGACGTCGCGGCCCTTGAGCCGGACCACGCCCTCGTCCTGGGGCTCCAGCCCGGCCACGGCGCGCAGGATGGTGGTCTTGCCGCAGCCGCTGGGGCCGAGGATGGAGAGGAATTCGCCGCGCCGCGCGGTGAAGCTGACGTCGGAGAGGGCCGTGAACGCGCCGAAGCGCTTGGTCACGCGCTCCACGCTCAGGTAGGTTTCGGATTCGGTGGAGGTCATGCTGCAAAGCCTCGATGGGCGGCCCGGAAGGAGTCCGGGCCGCCCGTGTTGGAGTCGTTGGGGAGGGCCGTTATTTGGGGTCGGACTTGCCGTCGTAGCGCGCGGACCACTCCTTGAGGATGCGGGTGCGGTTCTTGGCGGCCCAGTTGAAGTCGTTCTTGATCATCTGCGCGGCCGGGTCCTTGGGGTAGCCGTCGGGCACCGGGTTGCCGCTCGGGTAGGCGGTGACGGGGTAGACCTTGCCGTAGGCCTGCATGACCTCGGGGCTCAGGGCCCAGTCCAGGAAGGCCTTGGCCTCGGGCTTGATGTCCTTCTTCTTTATCAGGGCGTTGGCCTCGACGTCCCAGCCGGAGCCTTCCTTGGGGAAGGTGGTCACGACCGGCTCGCCCTTGGCCTTCTGCATGAATCCCCGGTAGGCGAACGAGATGCCCACGACCGCCTCGCCCGCGCCCGCGAGCTTGGCGGGCTTGGAGCCGGAGTGGGTGTAGCGCAGGATGTTCTCGTGCAGCTTGTCCAGGTAGGCCCAGCCCTTTTCCTCGCCCATGAGCTGGAGGATGGCGGAGACGGTCAGGAAGCCGGTGCCCGAGGAGGCCGGGTTGGGCATGATGAGCTGGCCCTTGTAGATGGGCTTGATGAGGTCGGCGTAGGACTGCGGGATGGGCATCTTGAGCCGCTCGGCCTCGACCGTGTTGGTCACGAACCCGGTCATCCAGGCCTTGATGCCGACCCAGTGGGGGACCTTGCTGCTGTCGCGCATGTTGGCGGCGACCTTGTCCAGGTACTTGGGCGCGTAGGGCTCGACCATGCCCGCCTGGTCGCAGAGCATCAGGGAGGTGGCGGCGGTGCCCCAGACCACGTCGGCCTGCGGGTTGTCCTTCTCGGCCAGCAGCTTGGCGGTGACGATGCCGGTGGAGTCGCGGATGATCTTCACGTCGATGTCCGGGTGGGACTTCTTGAAGATGTCGAGGTAGACGGGAATTTCGTCGTCTTCCAGGGCGGTGTAGACCAGGATCTCGCCGGCCAGCGCCAGGGAGGACAGCATCAGGACCAGCGCCGCGGCCAGGGCGGCGACAAATGAGCAGCGTTTCATCACGTTCTTCTCCTGCGTGGGTGGTTTTCCGCAACGTCGGCGCGCTCCCGGTCCGGGAGGGGGGTAGGCAAGACATCCGTGCCGCCGTGGGAGGCCCGGAACGGTTCCGGGACTGCCTGGATCATAGGCGGGCGCACGGTTTTCAGAACAGACAACCCTGGCGATTCGTCTGTTGTTTCGGTAACGGTTCCGTGAAGCTTGGTGGCGCTTGCGTGACGCGCTCCAATTGACTGGCAACCCGTTGAAAAAGAAGGAAAATCAGGCTGTTCAGCAATGACGCGATGCAAGAGGCGAAAAAAAAGTTCAAGGTCGAAGCGTACTTCCTGTACGCGAGGGGTTGAACTTTTTGCAGCGATGCGGCAGATCGCCGTTTTTCAACAGTCTGCTAGTTTCCTTCGACCACAATCTCCATGCGGTCGCCGGAAAAGCGGGTGATGCCGAACTCGATGGGGCGGCCCGAGGGGTCGACGTTGACGTATTCGACCACCAGGAGCGGCTGCTTCTGCTTGAGCTTCAGCAGCCGGGTCTCCTCGGGGTTGGAGAGGCGGGTGGTGATGCGGCTGACCTTGCGGAAATAGTCCTTGATGCCGTAGTGGCGATAGGCCTTGGTCAGGGAGCCGGTCTTGCGGAAGACCGCGATGAGGTCTTCCATGTCCACGTGGGGGATGTACTGGGAGGCCACGAAGACGCGCTTGCCCTCGGCCTCGCCGTACATCTCGATGTAGCTGACCCGGCTGCGGGGCCTCAGCTCCAACTGCCCGGCCACCAGCTCGGACGCGGTGATGACGTCGCCGTAGAGGAAGTGGGAGCGGGCCTTGAGCCGGTTCAGGCTCATGTTCTCGCTGAACCGGGTCCGGCGGCCCATCTTGTACTCGAAGGGCTGCTCCAGGACCACGGTGCCGCGCCCCTGCTCGGTGCGGACCAGTCCCTGCTCGCGCAGCTCCTGGAGGGCGCGGCGCACGGTGTGGCGGTGCACGCCGAGCCGTTCGCTCAGCGCCTTTTCCGTGGGCAGCAGCTCGCCGGGGTAGACCTTGCCGGACCGGATGTCGCGGGCCATCTCGTCCCGAACCTGTTGCCACAGCGGCGGTTTCGTCTCGGTCATGCGCGCTCCTTGGGGACAACATGCCACAATTCATCCGTATTGTCTTCCCCGGCGGTTGACCGGAGCGCGCCGATCAGGCGACAATCGAGCCGCGAGGTGAACATGGAAACCGTACTCAAGAACGGCCGCATCGTGGCCGGAAACGCCGTGGTCGAAGGGTGCCTGGTGGTGCGCGACGGCCGGATCGAGCGCATCGACGCGGGCCGCACGGCCGTGCGCGGGGGCGTGGACCTGGGCGGGGACTACCTGGTCCCCGGCCTGATCGACGTGCATACCGACAGCCTGGAGCGGCAGTTCACGCCCCGCTTCGGGGTCTACTGGCCGTCGCCGCTCTCGGCCGCCGTGGCCAACGACGCCATGATGCACGGCTGCGGCATCACCACGGTGCTCGACTCCATCTGCGCCGAGGCCTTTCCCGAGGAGGAGACCCGGCGGCGCATGTTCAACGACGCGGTCCGGGCCGTGACCGACGGCGAGGCGGCCGGGCTCTTCCGTTCGCGCCACCTGCTTCACCTGCGCTGCGAGACCGCCGACCCCAAGACCCCGGCCATCCTGGGCGAGCACCTGGCCAACCCCCTGGTCCGCCTGGTCTCCCTCATGGATCACACCCCGGGCCAGCGCCAGTACAAGGACGAGAGCAAGTTCCGCCAGTATTACAGCGGCATGGCCTGGACCGACGCCGAGTTCGCCGAAGTGGTGGCGCGGCTGCGGGAGGAGCAGGCGCGCTACGCCGGACCCCAGCGCGCGGCCATCATCGAAAGCGCGGCCCGGCGCGGCATCCCGCTCGCCTCCCACGACGACGCCACCCCCGGACATGTGGCCGAGGCCCGGGCCGAGCGCATCGCCATCAGCGAGTTCCCCACCACCCTGGAGGCCGCCCGCGCCGCCCGCGAAGAGGGCATGGACGTGGTCATGGGCGCGCCCAACATCGTGCTGGGCGGGTCCCACTCCGGCAACGTCTCGGCCCTGGACGTCCTGGCGGCCGGGCAGCTCACGGTCCTGGCCTCGGACTACGTGCCCGCCAGCCTGCTCCTGGCCCCGTTCCAGGCCTCACGGGACCTTTCCCTGCCCCTGGCCGACTGCCTGGCCCTGGTCACGGCCAACCCCGCGCACATGCTCGGCCTGGCCGACCGGGGCGTCATCGCGCCCGGCCGCCTGGCCGACCTGGTCCGCGTGCGCCTGGTGGACGGCCTGCCCGTGCCCGTGGCCGTCCGGACCGGCGGCGCGCCGGACGCCCCCGCCCTCTGAGCCCCGCCACCCCCAGCTTTTCGCTCCGCCGTTCCTCGGCGGTCGTGGGCGGTGCGGAATCCTTATCAAGTCTGTTAATGGTTGCCATAGAACATGGCGATGCATAGGATGCGCGGATCAAAGGGGGAGGCCTTCGGCCGCCGCCGTCCAACGCGCAACCAAAGGGAGAGGTTCATGAAAAGAGGATTGCTCGCACTCGGGATGCTGCTTGCGCTGTGCACCGTGGCCTTCGGCTCCGGGCTCGACGCCTTCAAGGGACAGAAAGGGGACATTGCCATCGCGGGCGGCACCGCCCACATCCCGGTCATGGAAAAGGCGGCCCGCAACATCATGACCGCCAATCCGGACATCCGCATCTCGGTCGCCGGGGGCGGCTCCGGCGTCGGCATCCAGAAGGTGGGCGAAGGCCTGGTCGCCATCGGCAACTCCGGCCGCAAGGCCAGCGAGGAGGAAGTGGCCAAGTACGGCCTGGCCATGTTCGCCTTCGCCGTGGACGGCGTGGCCACCATCGTCAGCCCGGACAACCCGGTCGGCGGCCTGACCTCCGACCAGGTGTGCAGGATCTACGCGGGCGAGATCACCAACTGGAAGGACGTGGGCGGCAAGGACGCGGCCATCAACCTCTACACCCGCGACGAGGCCAGCGGCACCCGCGAGGTGTACTGGAAGAAGCTCCTCAAGAAGGGGACCATCGCCGCCTCGGCCAACGTGGTCGCCTCCAACGGGGCCATGAAGACCGCCGTGTCACGCGATCCGGACGGCATCGGCTACGCCAGCATCGGCTATCTGGACGCCACCGTGAAGGCTCCGGCCCTGGACGGCGTCGTCCCCACCCAGGAGGCGGCCAAGGACGGCTCCTACCCCGTGGTCCGCAAGCTCTACATGAACACCAAGGGCGAGCCCGCAGGCATCGTCAAGGCGTTCGTGGACTACGTCATGGGCCCGGACTGCGTGCAGATCATCAAGGACAGCGGGTACATCCCGCTCCACTAGCCAGAAAAGCGGGGCGGACGGCCCGGTCCGTCCGCCCCCTCAAAGAACCGTGCATTCGCTTCATCGACGACCGGGAGAGGGCATCGCCCTGGCGGCGGTGCGCCTGTCCGCGCTCCTGACCGGCTGCGTGGTCGCGGCCCTGCTCGCCTTCCTCGTCCACTTCTGCCTGCCCCTGCTGGACCCGAAGACCCTGGCCGGGCTCCTCACCGCCGACTGGCGGCCGTTCCACGGCGGATTCGGCATCCTGGCCATGGCGGCGGGCTCGCTCCTGCTCGCCCTCTCGGCCGTGCCCCTGGCCTTTCCCGTGGCCGTGGGCGTCTGCTGCTTCATCCACGGCTTGGGCTCGCCGCGCGCCGCCCGCCTGGTCCTGCGCGCCGTGCAGCTCATGACCGGCGTGCCCACCGTGGTCTACGGCTTCGTGGCCGTGTTCGTCCTGGTGCCGCTCCTGCGCGCCGCCTTCCACCACGGCAGCGGCTTCTCCTGGCTGGCCGCCGCCCTCGGGCTCGCAGTGCTCATCCTGCCCACCATGACCCTGATGATCCACAGCCAGTTCCAGGTCGCCGAGCCGCGCATCCGGCTCACCGCCGCCGCCCTGGGCCTGACCCGGGCCCAGCGCCTCCTCCACCTGGTCGTGCCCCTGTCCCGCCGGGGCTTCGCCGCCGCCCTGGTCCTGGGCTTCGGCCGGGCCGTCGGCGACACCATGATTCCCCTCATGCTCTCGGGCAACGCCGCCCAACTGCCGGGCTCGCCGCTCGACTCCCTGCGCGCCCTGACCGCCCACATCGCCCTGGTGGTGGCCACGGACAGCCACAGCCTGGCCTACCTCTCGCTCTTCGCCGCCGGACTCTTCCTCTTCACCGCCACCGCCGGGGTCACCATCGCCCTGCGCTGGATACAAGGGGGAGGCCGCCCGTGAACCGACAGCCCGGCTTCACCCTCTTCTGCCGCCTGTGCGCGGCCCTGCCCGTGCTCCTCGTCGCCGGACTCCTCGTCTTCCTCTGGCTCCAGTCCCGCCACGCTCTCGGGCCGGCCCTCTTCTTCGGCGACGCCGACCCCGTCAAGGCCATCCTCGGCCTCGCCCCGGTCTGGGACGGCATCTGGCCCGCCTGCGCGGGCACCCTCTGCCTCGTGGCCCTGGCCGGACTTACCGCCGTGCCCCTCGGCATCCTCTGCGGCATCCACCTGAGCGAATACGCCACCGGCCGTTCCGCCCGCGTCCTCTCCCTGCTTGTGGACATCCTCGCGGGCGCGCCCTCCATCATCATGGGCCTCTTCGGCTTCGCCCTGATCCTCTACCTGCGCCACTCCATCGCCCCCGAGGCAAATGCGAGCCTGCTCCTCTCGGGCGTCTGCCTGGGCCTGCTCGTCCTGCCCTACATGGTCAACGCCACCGCCACCACCCTGGCCGCGCTGCCCGCCGACCTGCGCCTCCTCGGCCCCGCCCTGGGCCTGACCCGCTGGCAGGCCATCCGGCACATCCTGCTCCCCTCGGCCGGACGCGGCATCATGAGCGGCGTCGTCCTCTCCATCGGCCGTGCCGCCGAAGACACCGCCGTCATCATGCTCACCGGCGTGGTCGCCAACGCGGGCCTGCCGCGCTCCCTCTTCGGCGTCTACGAGGCCCTGCCGTTCCATATCTATACCGCCGCCGCCGAATACCGGGGCCCCGAAGACCTCGAACGCGGCTTCGGCGCGGCCCTCGTCCTCCTCGCCCTCACAACCGTCCTCTTCCTGGCCGCCGGAACCCTGCACCGCACCATGGAAAACCGCTGGAGAAAAGGCGCATGACCATCGCCGCCATCCGAAACCTGACCGTCGCCTTCAACCGCAAGCCCGCCTGCCGCGACATCGACCTCGACCTGCCCGCCGGACGCATCACCGTGCTCGTCGGCCGCTCCGGCTCCGGCAAGACCACTCTCCTGCGCGCCGTCAACCGGCTCAACGAATGCCTGGAAAACAGCCGCACCACCGGCTCCGTCCACCTCGACCTCCCTTCCGGCCCCCTCGACGCCTACAGCCCCGCAACCGACGTCGAAAACCTGCGCCGCCGCGTCGGCATGGTCTTCCAGACCCCCGCCGTCCTGCCCGTCTCCATCCTGCGCAACTTCCTCCTCCCCCTCGAACTCACTCTCTCCATCACCGGACCCGAAGCCAAAAGCCGCGCCGAAACCGCCCTGCGCGACGTCGGCCTCCTCGACGAGGTCGCCGACCGCCTCGACCACGACGCCACCACCCTCTCCGGCGGACAGCAACAACGCCTCTGCCTCGCCCGCGCCCTCGCCCTGGACCCGGAAATCCTCCTCCTCGACGAACCCACCGCCTCCGTCGACCACCGCTCCGCCGAGATCATCGAAAACCTGCTCCGCTCCCTCACCCCGCGCCTCACCCTCGCCGTCGTCTCCCACAGCCTCCGCCAAGCCCGCAAACTCGCCGACCGCCTGCTCCTCATGCGAGACGGCCGCCTCGTCGGCGCGTGGGACAGGGAAACCGGCGACGAGGCCGGGCTGGACGCACTGCTGGACGAGGCGTTCTAGGCCGGAGGATCGAGCGGGAGATGCCTCCGGCGGCCGCCTCGCCGGCGGAGGCCGCCTTCGGCGCGACCAGGGCGCTGCCCTGGACCCGGCAGGGACGAAGCCCCTGCACCCCCATCTCCGCTGCGCGGGCGAGTAGCTCAGGGGGTGGGAGTTGTTGGCGGGGGATTGGCTGGCGGCGGCTAAGCGACGTCCGCGAAGACTCGAACGGTCCGCTTTCGCCCTGCCGGGACGAAAACGGACCGTTCGAATCTTCGCGGACACTAGCCCACGCCGTGTGAACCGCTTGGTGAAGATTTGAAAAGTCTGTCGTTACGGCGTCTGGGACATTGGCAGGGCCGGGGTTCTTGATTTGAGAACTGTCCGGTTTCTTTCCCCCTAAAAACACCCCGGCTGGGGCCGAAGGGGGCGGCGGGCGGTGTTTCGGTAAGCGGCACGTATTGCAAGCCGTCCCCTTCGGCCCCAGCCGTTAACCGGCAGGGCGTGAGTCGTCTGGTCAGGCTATGCCCCCGCGAAAGCGGCGAATGGATTCCAAACGCGTTGCCTTTGGCGGGGCCGCGTCGGGTCTTAGGCCGAGCTTGCTCGGTCTTAGAGCCGTCTACAGCAGCGATAGGGCAGCGCCCTGGTCCCCACGAAGTGGCC
>NZ_JAQUWN010000089.1 GCF_028692895.1 Pseudodesulfovibrio sp. | reverse complement strand
TTTTGATGTTGGCCACGCGGTACTGGAAGGCGTCGTCCTCCAGCACCTCGACCTTGACCGGCTCGGCCCCGGCGAAGGTGATGAAATTGTTGTAGCAGGCGTAGCAGGGGTCCGAGGTGATGACCTGGTCGCCCGCCTCCAGGATGGTGGAGAACACGGCGAGCATGGCCGGGCTGGTCCCCTGGGTTACCGCGATGTTGGCCGGGTCCACGTCGACGCCGTAGCGCTTTTTGTAGTCGTCGGCGATGGCCTGGCGCAGCTCCAGGATGCCCAGGGAGTGGGTGTAGTGGGTCCGGTTCTCGTCCAGGGCCTTGCCGGAGGCCCGCTTGACGCACTCGGGCGTGTCGAAATCGGGCTCGCCCACCTCCATGTGGATGACGGAATGCCCGGCCCGCTCCATGGCCTGGGCCGCTTCCAGGATTTCCATGACCAGGAACGGGGTCATGGACGCGCAACGTTCGGAAATGCTCATGGTGTTCCCCTCCCCAAAGGGAACCCCCGCCCCCTGCCGTTTGGCACGGGGCGGGGGAAATAAATCTGAATTAATCAATCCGTAGCGATTTAGGCTACTTCCACTATCTCGATTGCAAAGATGAGGGTTTCGCCGGCCAGGGGGTGGTTGCCGTCGAGGGTGACCATCTCGTCGTCCAGCTCGGCCACGCGCACATAGGCCGGGGAGCCGTCCTCGGTCCGGATCTCAAGCATGATCCCCTCCTCCAGGTTGACGTCGGGCGGAATCTGGTTGCGTCGGACCTGGAAGACCAGCTCGCCGTTGACGTCGCCGTAGCCCTCCTCGGGCGGGACCTCCACCGTGACGTTTTCGCCGACGCCCCGGCCGATGACCGCGCGCTCGAAACCGGCGATGACCATGCCTTCGCCCAGCTTGAATTCCAGGGGTTCACGACCCTCGCTGGAGTCGAACTGGCTGCCGTCCCTCTTCAGGGTGCCGGTGTAGTGGACCTTCACGGTGCTGCCTTGGCGGGCTGTCATGGGTTCTCCTTGGCTTGAATGAATGAATCGGCGGACCCTACCGCAATCGGCGGCAAAAGGGAAACCGTCTTCCTCGATCAGAAATTGACCAGGGCGCGCAGGTCGGCCATGGTCGCGGCCGCGTACTCGCGGGCCTTCTTGTTGCCCGCCGCCAGAATCTCGGCCACGCGCTCGTCCGTGCAGGCGGCGCGGCGCTCGTGCAGGGGCGTCAGGAACCGCTCCAGAGACTCGATGAGCACCTTCTTGCAGTCCACGCAGCCCCAGGTGGCGTTTTTGCAGCCTTCCTGAATCTCCGGCAGCCGGGCCGGGTCGGTGATCAGCTTGTGGTAGGGGTAGAGGTTGCATACCGCCGGGTCGCCCGGATCGGACTTGCGCAACCGGCTCTCGTCGGTCTTCATCCCCTTGATTTTCGGGATGATCTCGTCCAGGGGTTCGGAGAGCTTGATGGAGTTGCCGTAGCTCTTGGACATCTTGCGGCCGTCCAGGCCGTTCAGCTTGCACTCCTCGGTGAGCATGTCTGCGGGTTCCGGGAAGAACTCGGAGGAGGTCAGGTGGTTGAAGCGGCGGGCGATCTCGCGCGCGAGCTCCAGGTGAGGCAGTTGATCCTTGCCCACGGGCACGGCTTTGGGCTTGTACATCAGGATGTCGGCGGCCATGAGCACGGGGTAGCCCAGGAACCCGTGGGTGTTCAGGTCCTTCTGGGTCAGCTCGGCGTTCATTTCCTTGAAGGTCGGGCAGCGCTCCAGCCAGCCGAGCGGGGTGTACATGGAAAGATAGAGGAAGAGCTCGGCGTGCTCCTTGATCTGGGACTGCTGGAAGATGGCGCACTTGTCCGGGTCGAGGCCCGCGGCCACCCAGTCCTTGACCAGGCCGGGCACGAAGCCCTTGATGCGGGTGGGGTCGGCGTATTCGCTGGTCAGGGCGTGCCAGTCGGCCACGAAGAAGAAGCAGTCGTAAGCTTCCTGAAGCTTGATCCAGTTGGCGATGACGCCGAAGTAGTGGCCGAGGTGGAGGGGCCCGGTGGGCCGCATGCCGGAGACGATGCGTTGATTGTGGCTCATGATGTCTGGTGGAAGCTAAAGGTTTTTTACATGGGGACGCCGAGCAGGGCGGCCAGGGCCGACACTGCGGGCAGGATGAGGTGCCCGAGCAGGCTGAACTTGGTGAAGTTGCCGATCAGGATGAGCCCGATGAGCGCGATGATGCCGTACCTGCCGAAGGACTGGTACTGGTAGGCCAGCCGAGGAGGCAGAAAGTACGCCAGAATGTTGCTCCCGTCCAGCGGCGGAATGGGGATCAGGTTGAACACGCCGAGGATCAGGTTCACGAGCACGCCGTAATAGCAGATGAGGATCACGGCCGTGCCCGGCTTGGCGCTCGCGGCGGCCAGGCCGTGCAGGATCAGGGCGAAGGCCGCGGCCAGCAGGAAGTTGGTCCCGGGCCCGGCCAGCGCTGTGAGCATCATGCCCTGGCGCGGGTTGCGGAAATAGCGCGGGTTGACCGGCACGGGCTTGGCCCAGCCGAACTGGACGAAGAAGAAGGCCAGTGTGCCGATGGGGTCCAGGTGCCTGAGGGGATTGAGGGTCAGCCGCCCCTGGGACTTGGCCGTGGGGTCGCCCAGGAGGTAGGCCACGTAGCCGTGGGCCACCTCGTGCAGGATCAGGGCCGTGAGCAGGCCCGGGATCATGATCGCGTACAGTTGCAGCCGTTCGGCGGAAAAGAAATCGGGCATGTGTGCGGCTACCATGGAAGGGGGCGCGGGGCAAGCGGTATCACGCCGCGGCGATGAAATCCCGCCCCAGGACGTACCCCCTCGCCTCCAGGAATTCCACGATCTCCTCGCGCGCGCCCCGGCTGGCCACGTAGGAGACGCAGAAGGTTTCGCCGGGCGCGGGCAGGACCGAGCGGTCGAGCACGGGCACGCCGTGCACGGTGTTGCCCACCTTGCGCGGGTCCACGTCGTGGTACGCGGCGAAGCGGACGCCGTGCTCAAGCAGCCGTTCCGCCCGCTTGCGCGAGGTCCGTCCGGCCCCGAGGATGCGGACGTCGGGGTGGTGCGGGTTGTTCCGCTGAAGCCAGCGGGCCAGGTAGGCGGCCTTGACCCGGTAAAACGCCTCTACGTCGTAGCGCGGGTGGTTGCGCGAGAGGCGGTCCGGCGGGTCGTTCCAGACCAGGAGCGTCTCGTCCACCTTGGCCATGCGCACCCCGGCCTCCAGCCAGCGCAGGAGCAACTCGTAGTCCTCGGGAAAGTCGCCGTGGCGGTAGGGGCCGTGGGCCTCCAGGCACTCGCGGCGGAACATGATGGACGGGTTTGGCACCGGGAATTCCACGAACCGGTTCAGGTCGATGGCCTCGGGGGTGAGCAGGGTGTTGGTCCAGTCCACGTAGCGGGCGTAGCCTGCGCTGCGCCGCCTGTCGCCGCCGAAGCGGACCCGGCATCCGGCCAGCCCGATGTCCGGGTGATTGTCCAGCAGCCCGGCCTGGGCGGCCAGGCGGCCGGGCAGACACTCGTCGTCCGCGTCCATGCGCGCCAGGTAGCGGCCCCGCGCGGCCTCGATGGCCGCATTGGCCGCGTGGACCACGCCCCGGTGCTCCCGGTGCAGGACCCGGACCCGGCCGTCCCGCCGGGCGAATCCGTCGAGGATCGCGCCGGTTCCGTCCGCGCTGCCGTCGTCGACCGCCACCACTTCGAAGTCCGTCCCCTCCTGGGCCAGCAGGCTCTCCAGAGCCCGCCCCACGGTGGCCGCGCAGTCATGGCACGGCAGGGTCACGGAGACGGTGGGGACGGCCACGGGGTCAGGCCTCCCCGGCTTCGAGCTTCTTTTCCCGGATGGATTCCCGGATGCGGCAGATGGAGCAGACCCCCGCGTTGGTCGGGGAGCCGCACGCGGTGCACGGGGCCAGGACGTCGCCCTCCGCCTTGTCCAGGGCGGCGAAGGCGCGCCGTCCGCGCTGGAGGAATCCCTGGTAGAACTGGAATTTCTGGCCGGGGCTGCGGTGCTCCAGCTCGCCCCACAGCTCCTTGTGGCCGGTGAAGCTCGCGCCCGAGGCGTAGGGGCAGGGGTCGGAGTGGATCTCGATCCCCTGGAGAAAGGCGTAGTTGGCGGTCTCGAACTCGCTCAGGCGGAAGAGCGGCTTGACCTTGCGCACGAATCCCTCGCGCGCGGGCAGGGCCGGGCCCTGGTCCGAGAGGTAGCCCACGTCCCAGCGCAGGGTGTTGGCGAAGAGCCGGGCCACCTCGTCGTCC
The DNA here is from genome assembly GCF_028692895.1 of Pseudodesulfovibrio sp. GTDB lineage: Bacteria > Desulfobacterota > Desulfovibrionia > Desulfovibrionales > Desulfovibrionaceae > Pseudodesulfovibrio. The sequence goes on along the minus strand of NZ_JAQUWN010000089.1, from coordinate 7,250 downwards.
AGGTTGTGGCCCGTGGCCAGGGCGTCGTAGCCGCCCGCAAGCGCGATGCGGTTGAAGTGGTGGCGCTTGAGCTTGCCGCAGACCGCGCAGACCGGCCGGGTGGAGAACCGCTTCACGTCCGGGATGGGCAGGCCCCATTTGGCCATCTCGAAGACCTCCAGCCTGAGGCCCCGTGAGGCGCAGAAGGCCTCCACCTTGGCCCGCGCCTTTTCCGAGGAGTCGGGGATGCCGAGGTCGATGTGCAGGCCGGTCACGTCGTAGCCCTGGCTCGACAGTTCGAGCATCAGGGCCAGCGAGTCCTTGCCGCCGGACAGGGCCACCAGGATGCGCTCGTCCCTGGTGAACATCTTCTCGCGCCGGACGGCGGTCTCCACCTGGCGGGTGAAGAAGAGCTTGAAGCAGTCCGGGCAGAATCCGGAGTGGTGGCTGGGCAGGGAGACGCAGGCCGTCGCCTTGCAGCGGGAGCATTTCATGTGGGGGTATCCTATCCGGCCGAGGTGACCTTGCGCACCAGGACCACGTCGCCGTGCGAGAGCTTGCGGTCCGGGGTGAGCAGCTCGCCGCCGCGCGCGATGATGGCCATGGTGTGGCGCATGCCGAGCTTGTTGAGCAGGCCGACCACGCTGCGGATGTCGTGCAGTTCGAGGACCTTGCCGTCCGGTTCCAGATTTACGGTGATCACGGGTTTTCTCCTCGCCTCGGGCCTCGGGGCCGTCGGCAGTCCGCAAGCCTAACCGGGCCCGCGCGAGAGTTCAAGGGGCATGTATCGTCTAGAAATGCTCATATGTTCCGATATGTTGCACCAAGGTTAGAATTTGGTGCAAAATCGTCAACCCGTATTGACCCTAAAGAGCACTATCGCGTAGGGTCTGGTCACGGCCTAATTCCCACAGGAGGACGCAATGAGCCAACCGAAGATTCTCGTTGTCGACGACGAAAAGCACATACGGATGCTCTACCGGGAGGAACTGGAAGCCGACGGCTACGTGGTCGCCACTTCTGACGGCGAGGAAGACATCCTCGACGTCCTCGCCCGCGAAAAGCCGACCATCGTTATTCTGGACATCAAGCTGGGCGTCAACCGTTCCGGTCTGGACCTGCTCCAGGAAATCCGGTCCAAGGACCAGCGCATCCCCGTTATCCTGTCCACCGCCTACGACTCCTTCCAGCACGACCTCAAGTCCATCTCGGCCGACTACTACGTGGTCAAGTCCGTGGACCTGACCGAGCTCAAGGACAAGGTCCGGATGGCGTTGCAGAAGGCCGGGGCGTAGGCGCGCCGGTCCGTTGTCCCGCGGCGGCTCTCCTCGGAGGGTCGCCTTTGTTGTATCCGAGCCCCGAGGAAACGCCCTTGTCCACGGACGAGACGCCCGAAATCCCCAGGACGCCCGACGGCCCGCCGCCTCCCCCGGCGCCGGGGACGGCCGTCCTTCGCCGCAGGCCCTGGCTGGCCGCACTGCTTTCGCTCGTCGCCACCGGGTTGGGGCAGGTCTACAACGGCCAGTGGAGGAAGGGGCTGCTCTTCTTCTTCACGGAGTTCGGCCTGGGCGTCGTGCTGTATCTTTCCATGGGCACCTTCGCCGGGGTGGTCGCCGCCGGGGCCGTGCTGGCCGCGATCAATCTGGCCGCACCGGTGGAGGCCTACCTGTCGGCCCGGCGGCTCGGGGCGATTTCGCCCGGCCGGTGGAACCGGGGCTGGGTCTACGTGCTGGCCGTCGCGGTCAGCCTGGCCTCCGGCGCGGCGCTCCAGGCGGGCATGGGGGCCACCCTCTACGAGGCCTACAAGGCCCCTTCCGCGTCCATGCTCCCCACCCTCCAGGTGGGCGACCACTTCATGGCCGAGGTCCTGTCCCCGGCCGACCCGGTGCGCCGGGGCGACGTGGTCACGTTCCTGGAGGCGGAGAGCGGCAAGCGGTTCGTCAAGCGGGTGGTCGGCCTGCCGGGCGAGACCGTGTCCATCGAGGCCCAGCGGGTGTCCGTCGACGGCCGCCCCCTGGACGAGCCCTACGCCGCCCACGACAAGGCGGGGCAGGACCTTCCCGGCCGCGACCGCATGGACCCGGTCGCCCTCGGGCCGGACGAATATTTCTGCATGGGCGACAACCGCGAGCATTCCTACGACTCGCGCTGGCTCGGCCCGGTCGCGCGGGGGCGGATGCTGGCCAGGGCGCTCTACGTCTATTTACCGGGACCGTCGGCGGACCGCTGGTCCCGCCTGGGCGCGTCCCTGCGCTGAGCTACCAGTATTCCGGGGAGACCAGGAGGCCGTGGGCCTCGTTGCACTTGATCGGGGTGACCGCGTCGATGCCCATGGTGTCCATGTAGGCCAGGACCAGGATCAGGTTGGTCAGCCGCGTGTCGGCGTATTCGCTGGCGAAATCCTTGTCGGACTTGCCTGTCCACCGGGCCAGGGCGTCGGCCGCCTGCCGCCGCGTGTAGCGGGCGGGGCCGCTGCCCATGGTTTCGGGCAGGGAGTGGTAGTGCACGCCGCCGATGCCGATGACGGTCAGCGCGCCCGAGCGGAGCCGCCCGGCCAGGTCGCGCGGGAGCTCCATCTCGGCGTGGGCCTTGGCGTAGCGCAGGGCCTCGCGCACCTGGCGCTCGGTCATGGGATTGGGGGAGTGGGCGGTGGCGATGTCGCGCCCCTGGATCACGCGGATGACCGCGTTCTTGAAGGAGACCGAGGCCAGGTCGTCCATGTGGAAGGTCATGGTCCCGTCCGGGTTGCGGACGGTCATCTGCTGGGTGTCGCCGCCGATGTCCCAGACCAGCAGGGCGGGCTCGGGCACGTTCACCATGAGCCGGACGGCGTGGTAGTTGAGCAGGGAGGCCTGCTGCTCGGAGACGATGCGGCAGGAGAAGCCGAGGGCCTGTTGCAGGGTGACGAAGTAGGCGCGGCCGTTGCGGGCGGCCTGGAAGCAGGCCCCGCCCACGGCGGAGAACTGGCGGGCCTGGAGCTTGAGCGCGTCCTGGCGCAGGGCCTCCAGGGCGGCCTGTCCCCGCTCCATGACCTCGCGGCCGAGGTTGCCGTCATAGGAGCGGGCCAGGTCCTCGGCGAAGTCCACCTTGCGGGCGTCCTCCGCCACCACCTTGACCAGCGCGCCGGTGATCATGTCCACGTCGGCCACGGTGCATTTGATGGATGTGGAGCCGATGTCGAAGGCGGCCCGGCGGACGACGTGGTCGCCCGCGCCCATGGACCCGGCCGGGCCGAGAATCGCCAGGACGGCCGTCGCCAGGATCACGCACCAGTATCGCACCATTGTTCCACCCCCGGATTGCATCCATGCGATGGCTCGGGATGTACAATAAAATCCGGCCGGGAGCAATGCGGACCGATCAGGGCTCGGGCGTGGACCGGTAGGTCGCGCGGTTGCGCCGGAGCTGGTAGCGGACCACCGCGTCGTTGTGTTCCTTGAGGGTTGCGCTGAAATGATGGGTGCCGTCGCCCTTGGCCACGAAGTAGAGATAGTTGTGGGCCTCGGGGTGGGCGGCGGCCAGGAGCGACTCCAGTCCGGGCGAGCAGATGGGCCCCGGGGGCAGCCCCTGGTGCATGTAGGTGTTGTAGGGGTTGTCCCCGTCGCGCAGGTCGCTCTTTCGGATGTTGCCGTCGAAGTCCGGGCCCAGGCCGTAGATGATGGTCGGGTCCGCCTGGATGAGCATGCCCTTTTTCAGCCGGTTGGCGAACACGCCCGCGATGCGGCCGCGCTCGGCCGGGTCGCCGGTCTCCTTCTCCACCAGGGAGGCGAGGATGACGGTCCGGTGCATTTCCGCGAAGGGCGGAGGGCCGCCGGGCCAGACCTTTCTCGCGTTCTTGAAGAATTCGTGGATCATGGCCTCGGCCATGTAGCGCGACTGGTCGCCGTGGGGCGGGGTGAGCAGGTAGGTCTCGGGGAAGAGGTAGCCCTCGGCGTCCTTCGCCTCGATGCCGTGGCGGGCCAGCAGGGCGGGGTCGGCCACGGCGGCGGCGAAGCCTTCGCGCGTGCCCAGCCCGGACTCGGCGATCTTGTCGGCGGTCTGCCACCAGGTCAGCCCCTCGCGCACGGAGACCTTCTTCATGATGCCCGCCGAGGTGGTCAGCTCGCGCAGGACCCGGCCGGGCGTCCAGCCCGTGTTCAGGAGGAACTCCCCGGCGCGCACGGACGAGGCCTTGCCCTCGGTCCGCGCCAGGTGGAGGAATCGGCGCGAGTCGGTGATGAGCCCGGCCTGCTTGAGGTTGCGGGCGATGGTGGTGAAGATCTGCCCCGGCTCCACGCGGAAGACGAGCTCGCGGCCCGGCGTTTCGGGCGGCGTGGCCAGGAACTGGCGGTCCTGCCAGGCGAGGTGGGCCTTGTAGCCGCCCAGGCCCGCCGCGGCGAGCAGGACCAGCGCGGCCAGCGAGAGGATCAGTGTCCGCTTTCGAGCCATGAGCGAAGGATGACGGCGGCCGCCTGACTGTCCAGGACCGCCTTTCGTTTCTTGCCGCGCACGTTCGCGGCGTTGAGTTCTTCCTCTGCCTGGGCCGAGGAGAGCCGTTCGTCCATCAGGTGGACGGGCAGCTCGGTCCGGCGGGCCAGGCTCGCGGCGAAGTTGCGCACCTGCCGCGTGGTCAGGGTGTCCTCGCCCTCCAGGGACAGGGGCAGGCCGACGACCACGGCCTCGACCGACTCCTTTTGAAGGATTTCGGCCAGTTCGTCAAAGAGGGCGTCGCGCGTGGTCCGCTCGATGGTCCGGTAGGGCGAGACCAGGGTGCCCGTCCGGTCGGACAGGGCCAGCCCGACCCGCTTGAGGCCGAAGTCGACGCCGAGCGCGCGCATCAGGCCCCCCTCCGGGAGGCGCGTCGGCGCGGGTCGGTTTTTCGGTTGGCGGTTCGCATGATGGCCGGAAGAAAAGCACGGCGGGGGAGCCGGGGTCAATCGGAAAGTGCGTCCGGCTCCACCGGGAGCGGCTCCACCGGCAGGGTGAAGACCACGTGCGCGCCGCCTTCCGGCGGGTTGTCGATGTCCATGGTCCCCTGGTGCCCGTTGAGGATGAGCCGGGCGCGCGTCAGCCCCATGCCCGCGCCCGCCGCCTTGGTGGTGAAGAAGGGGTCGAAGGCCATGCGCAGTCCCTCCCTGGTGAATCCGGGGCCGTTGTCCGCCACCGAAATCTTGATGGTGGCCCCGGCCTCGCGGGCGCAGATGCGGACCGCCGCCTCCGGCCCGGCGAACTCGGCCGCGTTGAGCAGCACCTCGGACAGGGCCAGGGCGATGAGGTCGCGGTCCACCTTGACGTTCATGTCCGGGCAGTCAGCCTGCCAGTCGATGCCCTTGCCGGCCACGGCCGGGTGTTCGGCGATGCGGCGCTTGGCTTCCTCGATGATTACCCACAGGTTGACCTGGGCGGGCGGGCCCACGGTGATGGCGCTGTATTCGGCCACGGCCTTGACCATGGATTCGAGCTTCTTGGCCTCCTCGCGGATGGCGGTCAGGGACTCGCGCTCCGAGTCGTCGGCCGTGCGCTCCAGCAGGCGGGAGAACCCGGCGATGGCCATGAGCGGGTTGCGCACCTGGTGGGCCACGGACTGGGCGAAGGCGATGAGGCTCTCGGCGCGCTGGGCGGCCAGCCGGTGGTTGACCTCCAGGATGTGCTTCTCCCGCTCGTTGAGCCGGTGCAGCTCGGTCAGGTCCTCGAACAGGACCATGATCGCCCGGATTCTGCCGTCCTCGCCCCGCTCGGCCGAGGAGATGACCGAGAGATATTTCATATCGCCGCCCGGCGAGGTGTAGGGCGTGACGCGCTCCACGGTGGGCGTCTCGTTCTGGATGGCGTCGAGGACGACCTCGCTGAATTCGAGGTTCTCCTGCCGGGAGAGGAAGACCTCCCCCCACTGGCTTCCCTTGAACGCCCCTTGCGGGCAGCCGAGAATGCTGGCGGCCGAGGGGCTCGACTCGACGATCTTGCCGCCGCGGTCGATGACCAGCAGGCCCACCGGCAGGTTGTTGAGGATGAGTTCCGTGATGGCTGGCATGGCGTCGCCTCCCGTCCTAGGCCAGCAGGCCGAACATGATCGGGATGGTCAGGGCGCTCAGGACCGTGGTCAGGAAGACCATGCGCGAGGCGAGCCCGGCGTCGCACCCGTAGGAGCGGCACAGGGCCACGGTGAGCAGGGCCGACGGCATGGCCGCCTCCAGCACCAGGACGTGGACCTGCCAGACCGGCAGGTCCATGAAGGTGGTGGGCAGCCAGATCATGACCGGCTTGAGGACGAGCTTGTTCAGGGCCACGGCGGCCCCGGCCAGGGCCACGGTCTGGATGCCCTTGAACTCCAGGAGCACGCCCACCAGCAGGGTGACCATCAGGGTGTTGGCCGTGCCCGCCGCCTTGAGGGCCTGCATGACCGTGCCCATGACCGGACCGGAGGTGGGCAGCCGGAGCGCGGCCCAGGCCAGCCCGGCCACCACGGAGACGAAGATGGGCGACTTGAAGAAGGCCAGGGCCGCCTTCATCCGCGCGTCGGCCGAGGCCTCCTGGTCGCCGTAGTAGATGGCGATCATGGTGCCCAGGGTGAACAGGGCCGGGCCCACGCCGATCTCCGAGACCATGACCGCCTCGGTCATGGCTCCCGCGTTGCCGGGAAAGACCTCGGTGATGAGCGCGTAGCCGAGCAGGGAGGAGGAGCCGAAGCCCGAGACCATGATCAGCGCGCCCGCGGCGGGCCGCTCCAGCTTGAGCAGCCGGGCCGCCACCCATCCCAGGGCCAGGGCCGTCAGCTCGGCCCCGAGCATGATGAGGGCGAGCCACGCCTGATCCCATTCCACGGTGGTGGTGGCCAGCGAGACGAAGATCAGGGCGGGCAGGGTGCAGTGGGTGACGAGCTTGGCGAAGACGCCGCCGTGCTCGCTCTTGAGGAACCCCTTGTGCCGCAGGAAGGCCGCAAAGCAGATAAGGCCGAGGAGGACCGCGATGGACGTGAGCAGCCGGGTGGTGATGGGCATGGCGCTTCTCCGTGTTTGCCCGGAGAATAGCCCGCCGTCACCGCCCGGTCAATGCGCGAGACGGATCAGTTGGCTCCCTTCCGCTCCACCGCGTCGAGCAGGGAGTCCAGCTCCCGCTTCCACTTGGGGCCGCCCACGCATTCGGCCAGGTACTCCACGGTGTGCAGGACCCGGTTGGGCCGCTTGAGCTCCATCATGGACCGCTTGATGCCCACCTTGCAGGACGGGCAGCCTACCACCACGGGGCGCGCCTTGTCCGCGTCGAGGTCCGCCGTGAGCTGGATCTTCTTGCGC
>NZ_JAQUWN010000024.1 GCF_028692895.1 Pseudodesulfovibrio sp. | reverse complement strand
GCCTTTGGCGGGTCCAGGGCAGCGCCCTGGCCTCCCCGGAGGGGCCGCCGGAGGCATTCCCCGTTCCATCTCGCGCCTTGTCGCCGTCCTACAATCCGGCGCGTTCCAGTATTTCGGCGCACATGTCGGGCTGGTTGAAGGGATAGAGGTGGACGCCGGGCGCGCCGTTTTCGAGGAGGTCGGCGACTTGTCGGGCGGCGAGGGAAACGCCGTATTGGCGCACGGCGGGGTCGCCGCCCTTGTCGTAGGCGTTTTCGACGGCGGCGAGGATTTTGCCGGGCACGGGGGCGTCGCAGAGGGAGGTGACGCGTTTGATCTGGCCCATGGTGCGGATGGGGAGGACGGAGGGGAGGACGGGTTTGTGGGTGCCGAGGGAGGCGAGGCGGTCGATCATGTCGAAGTAGCGGCGGTTGTCGAAGAAGAGTTGGGTGACGGCGAAGGCCGCGCCGGAGTCGAGCTTGAATTTGAGGAACCCGATGTCTTCGGCGAGGGAGGCGGACTGGGGGTGTCCGTCGGGGTAGGCGGCGACGCCCACGGCGAGGTCCGGGGCGAGTTCGAGGATGCGTTCCACGAGGTCGGAGGCGTGGGCGAGGGCGCGCGGGGGGCGGGGGGCGTCTTCGGGAAAGTCGCCGCGCACGGCCAGGGCGTTGCGGATGCCGCAGGCGCGGATGGTGTCGAGTTGGGGTTCGAGTCCGGTTTGCGCGGTATGGACGCAGGTGATGTGCGGCATGACGGTGAAGCCGTGGCTTTCGGCCAGGTCGCGGGCCACGGAGAGGGTGCCGACGCTGCCCTTGCCGCCCGCGCCGCAGGTGACGGCGGCGAAGAGCGGTTTCATGCGCTTGATGTTTTCGACGGCCCGCCAGAAGGCGTCCTGTTCGGCCTCCCGGCGCGGCGGCAGCAGCTCCACCGAAACGAACGGCCGGTCCAATCCCCTGAGCAAATCCGGTATACGCATGGTCGCAATCCTCTTTATTTATGGCTAAATCAATTAATCTCAATATACGGATAAATTGATGTATGCACCCAAAGAGGACGACCTGTCAAGGGTGGGGGGGCATGGCGGCAGTTGCGGGCTCAAAAGGGCCAAAACGGAATGCCGCCGTTCCTGAAGAAAGGGGCGTGGCCTGCGTCGGGCTTGGGGCCGCCCGATGACCGTTGACAAAGGGAGCCGGGCGCTTCAATTAATGATGGAGCCGTCGCCCCTTGGGATAAAACGCTTTCAGCGGCCGGGTCGAGGTTCCCATGCTGGTATCCGGCAGACCTTCAAGACTGGTCTGTCGGGATGCGGCGGCTCTTCCTTTTTTCCCAAGCAACGTTTGCTCGGCCGGGGCCGGCCGGAGCATTCGCCTACTTCATGGCGTAGCGCTCGATCTTGCCCTTGTAGGCCAGGACGCCGTCCACGATGCCCTGGGCCAGGTAGTCCTGGTAGGCGGCGGAGCTGAGGCGCTGGGCCTCGGTGCGGTTGGTGATGTAGCCGAGCTCCACCAGGACCGAGGGCATCTTGGCGCCCATCAGCACATAGAACGGGGCCTCGCGCGTGCCCTTGTTGTTGAGCTGCCACTTGCGGCGCACCCGGGTCAGGGTGTTGGTCTGGACGTCCTGGGCCAGGTCCCGGCTCTCCTTGATCTTGGAGTTGACCATCAGGTCGGTCAGGATGAACTGGAGGTCCGAGATGGAGCGCGGGTCCACCGCGTTTTCCCGCGCGGCGATGCGCACGGCGTCTTTGGACTTGGCCAGGTTCAGGCTGTAGGTCTCAAGCCCGTGGGCCGAGCGGCTCGTGCTGGCGTTGCAGTGGATGGAGATGAACAGGTCCGCCTTCTTGACGTTGGCCATGGCCGTGCGCTGCTCCAGCGGGATGAACACGTCCGTGGTCCGCGTGTAGAGGACGTGGAAGCCCTTGTGGGCCAGCTTGTCGCCCAGGAGCAGGGCGAAACGCAGGTTGACGTCCTTTTCCCTGAGCCCGTTGGCCACCGCGCCGGGGTCCTTCCCGCCGTGGCCCGCGTCGATCATGATGGTGCGCACGGTCAGGCCGAGCTGCTCCAGCAGGTCGCCAGCGTGCTGCTTGCTGCCCTTGGGCGGACGGTATTTGCCGTCCGCCGTGGTGTGGTGCGGTTCTTCCCGCCGGGACGAGGACGCGGCCTTGGCGGGAGCTTGGGCCCCGGCCCGGGGCTGGTCCGATCCGCCCTCGGGCGAATAGACGTCGATGACGATGCGGAAGGGGTTGTTCAGCGGAAAGATCTTGTAGTCCTGCATGGACAGGAAATCGAGGACCACGCGGGTGGTGTCCTTGTCGTACTGGCCGGTGCGGATGGAGCGCAGGATGCCGTCCGAGACAGTGGTCGAGGCCTTGACGTCGTGGCCCAGGCGGGAGCCCTGGATGTCGACGTAGAGCCGGTGGGGCCGGTTCACCGATGCGTCGGGCTTGAGCACCTGGTAGCGGTACTTGACCTGGTCGTCCAGCTCCAGGACCACGCGGGTGTATTCGTCGCTCGACTTGTAGCGCACGGTGTCCAGGTGGGCCAGGCCCGAGGGGTCCTTGGCGCGCTCGGCGGTCTCGGCGGGCTTGGCGATGGGCGGCGCGCCCGTCTTGGCCTCGGCCTCGGCCACCACGGCGTCCAGGCCGCTGTCGGGCTGGCCCGAGGGATGGGCGGTGATTTCGGCAACGGCCCACTTGTACTTGCCGAGCTTGCGCAGGGCCTGGTCGGCCTTGGCGCGCATGTCGGACCGGGGGTATTCCACGATGATCCGGGCCAGGTCCAGCCGGGCGGCGTCGTATTCCGCCAGCCGGGCCACGCGGATCTGCGCCCGGCGGTACAGGCAGTCGTCGGCCCAGCCGTGGCGCGGGTAGCGGGCGATGACCCGGCCGAAATAGTCCTCGGCCCGGCGGAAGTCGGACTTGAGGCCGCTGCGCAGCCCGAGTTCCTCCTGCACCCGGCCCAGGTAGTAGAGAGCCTTGGGCGCAAAGGGCCCGTCCGGGTCCTGTTTCAGGCAATCGGAGAACCGCCTGGCCGCGCCGTCCCAGTTGGAGCGGAGCTTGGCCTTGTTGCGGTTCTTGAGCAGGGCGTGGAACTCGTTGTAGCCCTTGGTGAACGCGGCCTGGGGCGAGGCGGCCGGGGCCGGGAGGGCGCACAGCAACAGGGCCAGCACGGCCGCGAGGGCCAGGGCCGGAAACGGGAGGAGTGCGGTGCGGCGTTGCGCTTTCATGCCATGCAAGGTCGGGTCGTGCGGTTTTTCCCGGTGCGTTCCCCCACGCCGGGAGCATATCGGGAATGGTAAGTTTGACGGTATTGTGGGGAAAAATCTAAAAAAAGTCCAGAGAAGAATCGCGACCTTGTGGAAAGGGTCGTCTCGGCGTCCGCGCCGGAGGGCCGTGAGGGGGGGGCGGCGGGCCCGGTCAGGCCAGGCCGGAGGCCAGCCAGCGGGCCCAGTCGGCCCGGCCGTTGCGCCCGGCCAGGGCGGCGGCCGCGTCCCAGTCGTAGGCCACGGCCACGAAGGTCGCGTCCCAGCCCGAGGGGGTGCGCTCGACGATGGCGTAGCGCGCGTGGGGCGAGCCCGAGGCCATGGCGTGGGGCGGCAGGTCGTCGTCGTAGGCGGGCAGGCCGACGGAGCCGGGGTTGACCACCGTGGCCGGGCCGCAATCCAGGCGGCCGGGGAAGTGGCTGTGCCCGGCCAGGACCAGGGTGCAGCCGTCCGCCTCGGGGGACAGGTCCGCGAGCACGGCCGAGCACGGCCGCATTGCCGGACGGCCCGAGGAGACGTCCTCCAGCAGGTAGGCGGCGTCGTCCCTCGGCGTGCCGTGGCAGAGCAGGACGTCGCCGTCCAGGCGCAGGGTGGCGGGCAGCGATCTGAGCCAGGCCAGGCCGTCGGGCCCGATGCCGTCCCGCGCGGCCCGGAGGGCCGGGGCGGCCTCCCGCGCCGGACCCCCTTCGAGCAGGATGCGGTCCTGGTTGCCGAGCACGGCGGGCATGGCGAGCCCGCGCAGGATCGCCCAGGTCGCGGCCGGGTCCAGGGGGCCGTAAAAGGTGTCGCCCAGGTTGGCGAAGCGGGTCACGCCGCGCGCCTTGGCATCGGCCAGGACGGCCCGGAGCGCGGCGGCGTTGCCGTGGATGTCGGCCAGCACGGCCAGGGGGAGTTGGATCGGCATGGTCCGAGCCTTGGTGAAAACGGGGTGAAAAGCAAGTCCTTTGGCTTTACGAAACCGCTCCGACCATTTACACAGTGCTTGGCGGCGCGTTCGGCCCGGCCGCCCGACAAGGAGACGACTTGGCCCGCGACACCAAACTGCACTACATGGGAAACCGCTACATGCTCCGGCGGAGCATCAGCTATTTCTCGCCCTACAAGCTGCGCGTGGCCATCGCCATCGTCGCCATGCTGCTCTACGCCCCCATCGCCCCGGCCCTGGCCTGGCTGACCAAGTACGTCACCGACCAGGTCCTGATGGCCCGCGACATGCCCGCCCTCAAGCTGTGCATCATCGGGCTGGCCGCGCTCATCGTGCTCAAGGGCGTGTTCCAGTTCATGCAGGTCTACGTCATGAACGCCACGGGCATCCTGGTCCTGCGCGACATGCGCCGCGACCTGTTCCGCAAGATCATCCGGCTGCCCATGCCCTTCTTCGCCGAGAGCGAGGTGGGCATGCTCATGAGCCGGATCGTCAACGACGTGGTGGCCGTGCGCCAGTGCCTGCCGAGCGTCATCATGTTCGTGCGCCAGATATTCACTCTCATCGGGCTCATCGGCACGGTCATCTACCTGGACGCCTACCTCGCCTTCTGGTCCCTGGTGGTCATGCCCGTCGCCCTCTACCCGATCATCTGGTTCGGCAAGAAGGTGCGCAAGTACGGCCGCAAGATGCAGTCCGAGCTCTCCGGGGTCAACGTGGTCCTGGAGGAGTCGTTCTCCGGCATCAAGGTCATCAAGGCCTTCGCCAACGAGCTGCGCGAGGACCTGCGCTTCAAGGCCGAAAACGAGAGCCTGTCCAAGGTCATCATCCGCCAGATATTCTACAGCGAGGTCTCGTCGCGGGTCATGGACTTCGTGTCCGCGGCCGCGGGCGCGACGGTGCTCTGGATCGGCGGCTCGCGCGTCATCCAGGGGGACCTGACCCCCGGCGACCTGACCGCGTTCCTCATCTGCCTGGTCCAGCTCTACGAGCCCATCAAGAAGATCAACATGTCCAACAACCAGATCCAGCAGGGGCTGGCTGGGGCCGAGCGCGTGTTCGACATCCTGGACTCCCCGGAGGTCCGGATGGAGGACGACGGCGACGTGGAGTTCGACGGCGCGTTCGACGAGATGGTCTTCGACGACGTGCGCTTCACCTATCCCGGCTGCCCGGTCCCGGCGCTGCGCGGCGTGTCCCTGACCATCCGGGCGGGCCAGAGGCTGGCCATCGTCGGCCCCAGCGGCTCGGGCAAGACCACCCTGGTCAACCTCATCCCCCGCTTCTACGATCCCCAGGAGGGCTCGATCCGGCTCAACGGCCTTCCGCTCACGGACTACCGGCTGGCCAGCCTGCGGCTGAAGCTGGGCCTGGTCTCCCAGGACACCTTCCTCTTCAACGAAACCGTGGCCGACAACATCGCCTACGCCCGCGACTCCTTCGACCGGACCGAGGTGGAGGAGGCGGCGCGCGCGGCCTACGCCCACGAGTTCATCCTGGAGATGCCGGAGGGCTACGAGACCATGGTCGGCGAGGGCGGCGTCAAGATTTCCGGCGGCCAGAAGCAGCGCCTCACCATCGCCCGGGCGATCATGAAGAACCCGCCCCTGCTCATCCTGGACGAGGCCACCAGCGCCCTGGACACCGAGTCCGAGCGCGTGGTCCAGCAGGCGCTGGAGAACCTGATGCAGGGCCGCACCTCCATCGTCATCGCCCACCGGCTCTCCACCATCCTGACGGCCGACCGCATCGTGGTCATGGAGAAGGGACGCGTGGTGGATTCGGGCACCCATGCGGAGCTCCTGGCCTCCTGCCCGCTCTACGAACGCCTCTACCAGATGCAGTTCGAGGACGCGGTCCAGCCTGCGGAACCCGCCCCGGCGGCCCCTACCTGCCCCAACCCTTGACAACCCGGTGGCGTCTTTCGCCGGGGTGGTGTAACGGTAGGCGCAGCCACCACCTCTGACCGCCGCGCCCGCGCGCGGCAGGACCGGACATGGGCCTGCTCGTCGTCTCCATATCGGACATGAAGTTCTCGCGTCGGCGCGAGGACGTCATCGTCACCTACTCCCTGGGTTCCTGTATCGGGGTCACGGCCTACGACCCCGGGACCCGCATGGGCGGCCTGGTCCACTGCCTGCTCCCCACGGCCTTCAACTCCCGCCATCGGGCCGAGGACAAGCCCTTCATGTTCGTCAACACCGGCGTGGCCCGGATGGTCCGCGCGCTGGTGGAGCACGGAGCCGACCGGGACCGGCTGATCTTCAAGGCCGCAGGCGGGGCGAACATGCGCGGCGATTCCCTGTTCAACACCGGCCTGCGCAACCACGAGGCCCTGTGCAAGCTCATGGAGGTGAACAGGGTCTCCCTGTCCGGCGAGGACGTGGGCGGGACCATCCCGCGCACGATGTTCCTGCACCTGGACACCGGCCGCGTGGTGGTGCGATCCCTGGGAAAGGAGAAGGAGTTATGACCCGGCGCGAAGCGATTCTCTCCAAGGTGGCCGAGGTGGTGGCGATCCCGTCGTTCGCCCCCAAGGCGGCCGTCCTGTTGAACGATCCCGACTCTGACCTGGTCCAGCTCGCCCGCATCATCGAGTACGATCCCGGCCTCACGGCCAACCTGCTCAAGATCGTCAACGCCTCCTTTTTCAGCGGGCGCAACCCCCTGCTCACGGCCCGGGACGCCATCGACCGGCTGGGCTCGGCCCAGATGCTCCGGTTCGTCGTCTCCACCGGCGTGGCCCCAACCTTCGTCTGCAAGGTGGAGGGATACGACCTGGCCCCCAACATGCACCTCCAGCACTCGGTGACCGTGGCCCTGGCGGCCCGCGAGCTGGGCGCGGTCCTGGGGCTCGACGCGCCGGACCACGTCTTCACGGCCGGGCTGCTCTCCGGGGTGGGCAAGATCCTGCTCGGGGCCTACGTGGAGGTGGACGTCCGGCCCATCCTGGACCTGGTGGACCGGGGCATGGCCTTCGACCGGGCCGAGGACGAGGTCCTGGGCGTGAACCACGCCGAGGTGGGCGCGCTGCTGCTGGAGAAATGGAAACTGCCGCAGCCCCTGGTCAACGTGGTCCGCCACCACCTGCGGCCCGAGGAGGCCCCGGAGCCGGACCTGGTCCTGGACCTGGTGCACATCGGCAACGTCCTGGCCAAGATGATCGGCGTCGGCCTGGGGCTGGACGGCCTCAACTACGAGCCGTCCCGCGAGGCGGCCCAGCGCCTGAAGCTGACTCCGGAGATCCTGGACGAGGTCTCGGCCAACGTGGTGGTGGACCTGCGCGCGGTCTGGGACCTGTTCCTGGAATGCGCGGGCGAGGCGAGCCCGCTGTAAAAAAAGGCGGGCTCCGGAGAGCCCGCCCTGTCGCGCTGGCGTTGCGTGCCCGGCCTACTGGGCCCGGTACATGCGCTTGATGAAGATGGGCTGGGCTGGCACGTCCTGGAACTGGCCCATGCGCGTGGTCTTCACGTCGAGCATCTTGTCCACCACGTCCATGCCCCGGATGACCCTGCCGAAGGGGCAGTAGCCCTGCCTGACGCTCCTGACGTTGTTCTCCTTGCCCTTGGGGTCGGCGGCGATCTCCCAGTCAGGGCGGTTGACGACGATGGCGTTCAGGCCCGGGTTGTCCTGGACGTTGAAGAAGAATTCGGCCTGTGCCGAGTCGGGGTTGCTCGACCTGGCCATGGCGATGGTGCCCCGCTCGTTGAGCAGGCCTGCGCCGCCCTCGTTGCGGATGGGCCCCCAGGTCGGCTGCTTGCGCTCCAGGGGATAGATGTAGCCGCCGCCCTGGACGATGTTGATGGACTGCTGCATGTCCTTCTTGGACAGTTCCTGGACTTCCATCTTCACGATGCGGTGGAAGATGGTGCCGTTGTAGAAGTTGCTGTCCACGTAGCGCAGGAAGTTGGCCACCGTGATCGGGGCGACGTCCGGATAGAGCATGACGATGATCCGTCCCATGGAGGTCTCGATGACCACCGCCGGATTGGGCTGGGCGCCCGCCAGGGCGGACGGCGCGTTCCCCGGCCCGAGGAGCAGGGCCCCGGCCAGGGCCAGGAGCATGAGGATTTTTCGCAGTTTGAGCATGTTCATCACCTTCGTATGGTTTGATCGGTCGATGATAGGAAAAAATTTCGCCCGTTTCAAGCCGCTGGCCGGGCCGCCAGGGCGTCGAGCAGCAGACGGCGCGCCCCGTCCTCGTCCATGTCCCGGCCGGTCCAGAGCCGGAACTGGGCCAGCCCCTGGTGCAGGAACATCTCCAGCCCGGAGACGGCGGCGCATCCGGCTGCGGCCGCCTCGCGCAAAAAGCGGGTCTCAAGCGGATTGTAGACGATGTCGTAGGCCACGCACCCCTCGGGGAAGCGGTCCGCGTCCCACGGGCTGCGGCCCTCCAGGGCCCCGGCCATGCCGAGCGGCGTGGTGTTGCATATCAGGCCGAAGGGCTCGTCCATGCGCGCCTCCCAGGCCACGGCCCGGACGCCGAAGTCCACGGCCAGGGCCGCCGCCTTGTCCGGGGTGCGGTTGGCCACGGCCACGTCGGCCACGCCCAGCTCCAGCAGCCCGGCCACGGCCGCCCTCGCCGCCCCGCCCGCGCCCAGCACCAGGGCGGAGGCGGGCAGGGAGGCCAGCCTGCGCAGGGGCGCGACCACGCCGATGACGTCGGTGTTCTCGCCGCACAGCGCGTCCCCGTCCCGGAACAGGGTGTTCACCGCGCCCACGCGCCGGGCCCGGTCCGTGATCCGGTCGAGCAGGGGCATGACCGCCCGCTTGTGCGGGATGGTCACGCTCAAGCCCAGGATTTCGCCGGTGCGGACCCGGTCCAGGAAGGCGGGCAGTCCCCCGGGCTCCAGGGGGAAGGCGTCGTAGCGGGCGTCGACGCCGAGCCGCCCGAACCCCCAGTTGTGCAGGGCGGGGCTCAGGGTGTGGCCCAGCGGCCAGCCGATGATGCCGTAGCGCGCGGTCATGTCCGGCTCCGGCTACAGGGCTTCGATCTGTTCCAGGGAGCCCGCGCCCTGGCCGGTCCAGTCTTCGCCCGAGTCCTTGAGGTTCGGGGAGAGGAGCTTGGCCAGCACGCCCTTGGGCCCAACCTCGACGAAGCGGCGCACCCCGGCCCCGTACAGGGCCTGGAGGGTCTGTATCCAGAGCACGGACGAGGTCATCTGGCGCTGCATGACGCCCAGGATGCTCGCCGGGTCCGGCTCGGGCAGGGCCGTGGCGTTGTGATACACGGGAAAGGCGGGGGCGTTCCAGCGCAGGGCGCCCAGGAACGCGGCGAACTCGTCGGCCGCCTCCTGGATGAGCGGGCTGTGGAACGCGCCGGACACGGCCAGGGCGATGGCCCGGCCCTTGGCCGCCTTGACGGCCTCGGACGCGTGGTCCAGGGCCTCCTTTTCGCCGCTGATGACGAACTGGGCCGGGGAGTTGTAGTTGGCGATGCGCAGCTCCCTGCCGGTGGCCGCGGCCGCGTCGGCCACGATGGACTCCACGGCGGCCTGGGGCAGCTTGACCACTGCGGCCATGCCGTGCCCCTCGCCGCCCGCCTCGGCCATGAGGCGGCCGCGCAGGACCACGGCGCGCACCGCGTCCTCGGGCGAGAGGACCCCGGCGGCCGCCAGGGAGGCGAACTCGCCCAGGGAATGCCCGGCCGTGGCCGAGGGGGAGAGTTTGTCCTTCGCCGCCAGCCACAGGGTCAGGTTGGTCACGGTCAGGGCGGGCTGGAGGGCGCGGGTGTCGGCCATGTCGCCCGCCTCGCCGTCCCAGTAGATTTCGCGCAGGGGCAGGCCGGATTCGGTCTCGGCCAGCTTCCACAGTTCCAGGGCCTCGGCGCGGCTCTCGGCCGCGTCCCGGCCCATGCCCTGCTCCTGGGACCCCTGTCCCGGGAAAAGTATCGCTGTCATGGTCATTGGTCGTCTCCTTGGATGGGTGGCGCATAGCCGGTTCCCCGGCCGCGCGCAACTGTGTGCAGGGACGCGTCAGCGGGCGACGCGCGTTCCCTCGGGCACGGACCGGAACAGGGCCGCGCCGTTTTCGATGACGCAACGCGCGCCGATGGCGATGCCGAGATAGGCGGTGACGCCCATGCCGATCAGGCACCCCTCGCCCACCTTGACCGCGCCCGCCAGCACCGCGCCGGGGGCCACGTGGGTGTGGCGGCCCACCCGGCAGTGGTGGGAGATCACGGCCTTGGTGTTTATCATGGCCCCGTCCTCCAGCACGGCCTCCGGGCCGACCACGGCCCCGGCGTGGACCTGCACGCCCCGGCCGAGCACGGCGCGCGGGTCCACCGTGGCCGAGGGATGGACAAAGGGCGGCAGCAGGGCCCCGGCCTCGGCGGCCCGGTCGAAGAGCCGGACGCGCAGGGCCGGGTCCGGGCTGACGAAGCCCACGGCGTTGCACACGGCCAGGGGGTGCTCCCGGCAGAGCCGGTCCAGGTCGGAAATCCTGCCCAGCACGGGGCGGCCGTCCACCGTGGCCCCGCGCGGCTTGTTGTCGTCCAGGTAGCCCAGGAGCCGGAAGGACGGGTTGCCCGCCACCAGGTCGCCCACCACCAGGCCGTGTCCGCCGCCGCCCAGGATGACCAGCGGGATGCGGCCGTCCGGGTCCTCCCCGGCCTCCAGGGCCAGGACGTCGGCGAGCCCCACCATGTCTCGCCCGGCGAACAGGGCGGGGTCGATGTCCTTTGCGCGCAGGTAGCGCTCGGCCGCTTCGGAGAAGACCGGCAGGCCCGGCTCCGAGGGATCGGCGACGCCCGGCGCGGCGAGGTCCGGTCCGGGCGCGGGCGCCGCCTCGGCCGGTCCGTCCGCGATGACCGCCGCCACGCCGCCCACCGGGACGTAGTCGCCCGGCGCGCAGCGGTAGGCCACGCGCCCGTCGGCCGGGGCCGCCACTTCCACCGTGGCCTTGGATGTCTCGTAGACCAGGATGGCCTCGCCCTCGGCCACGGCGTCGCCGTCGGCAAAAAGCAGGTCGGCGATCAGGACCTCGTCGTCGTTGACCGTGTCCTTGGGAATGCAGATCTCGATCAGGCTGTTCATGACAGGAACTCGCTCACGGTTCGGATGATGGACCGGGTGGTCGGCAGGACCCGGTCCTCCAGTTCACGCACGGACGGGATGGGCAGCGGCTCGGCCGCGATGCGCCGGACGCGCACCGGACGGGCCGAGCGCTCGGCCACCACGGCCGCCACCTCCGCGCCGATGCCCGCGAAGCCGGACCCCTCCTCGATGGTCACCAGGCGGCCGGTCACGGCCGTGGAATCGAGGATGGGCCGGGCGTCCAGGGGGCAGAGGCGGCTGGGGACCAGCAGCTCGGCCTTGACGCCGTGGTCCCGGAACAGGGGGGCCAGGGCGGCCACGGCCGCGTCGGCCATGCCGCCATGGGTAACCAGGGTCACGTCCGGCCGCGAGGACCGGGGCCGGACCCGCGCCCAGGGCCAGCCCCCGGCGGTGCGCTCGGCGACGTAGCCGGGCGCGGTCCGGGCCGCGATGCGCCGCCCGTAGTCCAGCTTGTGCTCGACGACCACGGTGGGGTGTTCGCGCTCGAACACTTTTTTATAGATAAGGGCCGGGTCCACCAGGGAGTTCAGGGCGCACAGGACGACGTTGTCGATGCCCGCCAGAAATTTCTCCAGGGACTGGGAGTGGGTGGGGCCGTATCCCCGGCCGCCGCCCATGGGCGTGCGCAGAATGAGCGGGCAGGTCGCCCGGCCATTGTACATGTGATGGAATTTGGAGGCGTGGTTGACCAACTGGTCCAGGGCCAGGAGCACGAAGTCGCCGAACATGATCTCCACCACCGGCCGGAACCCGCCGAGGGCCAGGCCGCAACCGATGCCGGTGAAGCCCGCTTCGCTGATGGGAGTGGAGACGACCCGGCCGGGAAAGCGGTCCGAGAGGTCGCGGGTGATCTTGAAGGCCCCGCCGTAGGGCGCGGCGATGTCCTCGCCCAGGAGCAGGGTCTCGGGATTTGCGGCCATCCGCTCGGCCAGGCAGGCGTGGAGCAGGTCGGCCTGCCGCCGCTCCGACGGCTCGGCCGGGACCCAGCGCGGGGCCGGGTCCGGGTCGGCCACCCGGGCGTACTCGGCCGGGGCCAGGGCGGGCGCGCCCTCCAGGCCGTCGAGCACGGCGCGGATCTCGCGGTCCGCCGCCTCGGCCAGGGCGGAAAAGGTGTCGGGCTCGGCCGCTTCCAGGCGGCAGAGCGGGTCCTGGGCCCGGCAGGCGGCCAGCTCGGCCGGATCGCGGTCGTCGTCGCCCTTGGAGTGCGGGGCCAGCCGGTTGGTCTCCACCAGGTGGAAGGCCGGGCGGCCGGTCTCGCGCACCTGCCGGATGGAGCGGGCCGCGTCGGCCATGAGCGCGTCCGGGTCGGCCGTGGCGGAGTGGAAAGTCGGGATGGCGAAGGCCTCGGCCCGGGCGAGGATG
The DNA here is from genome assembly GCF_028692895.1 of Pseudodesulfovibrio sp. Taxonomy (GTDB): domain Bacteria; phylum Desulfobacterota; class Desulfovibrionia; order Desulfovibrionales; family Desulfovibrionaceae; genus Pseudodesulfovibrio. The sequence continues at coordinate 39,493 of NZ_JAQUWN010000024.1, read as the reverse complement.
TCCCCGGCGATGGTCCGTTCCGTGGGCGTGGACTGGGCGTAGCGGTTGCGCTCGCAGACCAGGAGCAGGGGCAGCTCCCACTTGGAGGCCATGTTCAGGACCTCGTAGACCACGCCCTCGCCCAGGGTGCCGTCGCCCAGGAAGACCACGGCGATGTCGCCGCCGCCCCGCAGCTTGCGGGCCATGGCCAGCCCGGCGGCCACGGGCGCGGTGCCGCCCTGGATGCCGTTGGAGAAAAAGCCGTCGCGGCAAAGGTGCTGGCTGGAGCCGATCCCGCCGCAGACGCCCGCCGCCTTGCCCGTCAGCTCGGCCACAAGCCCGGCGAGGTCGCCGGTGAAGGCCAGGTAGTGGCCGTGGCAGCGGTGGTTGGAGACCACGGCGTCGCCCGGCCTGAGGCCGCCCGCAAAGGCCAGGGCCGAGAACTCCTGCCCGATGCAGGTGTGCACGGTCCCGTTGAGCCTGCCCTCGGCGAAGAGGCGGAGGAAGGTTTCCTCCACCCGCCGGATGCGCAGGGCGTCTGTGATCCATTCGCGTTTCATGATGCTGCGCTGGGAATATCCCGTGGCGGCGAACCGCGTCAAGCGCGCCCGGCCGCGCACGCGCCGGTTGACAGTAAAATTCACAACGGGGTAGGGAGTGACTGGTTGCGGAGCGGCCGGAATCAAAGCGTTTCAACCGGGACCTGACAGGAAGGCGCGAGTGAAGGTATTGATCGTTGGAAGCGGCGGGCACGCGCGTGTCGTGGCCGACATCCTGCTGGCCGCCCCCGGCGTGGACCCGATGGGCTTCCTCGCTCCCGGGACCGGAGCGGGCGAACCGTTCCGGGGACTGGCCGTCCTGGGCCGCGACCCCGCGGACGTGACCGGCCACGACGGCGTGGTCCTGGCCGTGGGCGACAACCGGGCCCGGGCCGCGCTGGCCGAGGACTACGCCCGCCGGGGCGTCGCCTTCGTCCCGGCCGTGCACCCGTCCGCCATCGTCGCGCCGGACGCCGAACTCGGGCCCGGCTGCGTTATCTGCGCGGGCGCGGTGGTCGGCGCCGGGGCGCGCATCGGCGCGCACGCCATCCTCAACACCGGCTGCTCCGTGGACCACGACTGCGTGGTCGGCGCGTGCTGCCATGTGGCCCCGGGCGCGCGCCTGGCCGGGGCCGTGACCCTCGGAACCGGGGCCTTCATCGGCATCGGCGCGTGCGTGATCCAGGGCCGCACCATCGGCGACTGGGCCACGGCGGGCGCCGGAGCGGCCGTGGTCCGCAACGTGCGGCCGGGAGCCGTCGTGGTCGGCGTTCCGGCCAGAGAACTGCAGGAGTCCTAGGTGACCAGGGATCGCATCTTTCTTTCCCCTCCCCACATGGGGGGCCGGGAGCTCGAATACGTCCACGCGGCCTTCGCCGCCAACTTCATCGCGCCCGCCGGGCCGCAGCTCGCGGCCTTCGAGCAGGCCTTCCGCGAGCTGACCGGGTTCGCCCACTGCCTGGCCGTGTCCAGCGGCACGGCGGCCATGCACCTGGCGCTCCGGCTGCTCGGCGTGGGACCGGGCGACGTGGTCATGGCCTCCACACTGACCTTCATCGGCTCGGTCACGCCCGTGACCTTCCTGGGCGCGGACCTCCACTTCGTGGACAGCGACCGCGCCTCCTGGAACATGGACCCCCGGCTCCTGGCCGAGGCCATCGACGCCGAGGAGGCGGCGGGCCGCCGCGTGGCCGCCGTCATCCCCACCGACCTGTACGGCCAGTGCTCGGACTACGACGCCATCCGAAGCGTGTGCGAGCCGCGCGGCATCCCCCTGGTCATCGACGCGGCCGAGGCCGTGGGCGCGACCTACAAGGGCCGCCCGGCCGGGCGCGGGGGCGACGCGGCCGTTTATTCCTTCAACGGCAACAAGATCATCACCACCAGCGGCGGCGGCATGCTGGCCGGGGACGACGGCGCGTTCATCCAGGAGGCCCGGCGGCTCTCCCAGCAGGCGCGCGACCCCGCCCCCCACTACGAGCACACCACCCTCGGCTACAACTACCGCATGTCCAACGTCTCGGCCGCCATCGGCCTGGGCCAATTGGAGATGCTCGACGGCTTCGTGGCCCGGCGGCGGGAGATTTCGGCCTGGTACGAGGCGGCCCTCGCGGACCTGCCCGTGTCCTTCATGCCCGAGGCCGCCTACGGCCGGTCCAACCGCTGGCTCACGGTCATGCTCCTGGACCCGGCCTTCGGAGCGACCCCCGAGGACCTGCGCCTGGCCCTGGAGGCGGAGAACATCGAGTCCCGCCCGGTCTGGAAGCCCATGCACCTCCAGCCCGTGTTCGCGGGCGTGCCGGTCACCGGCGGCGCGGTGGGCGAGGACCTCTTCGCGCGCGGGATCTGCCTGCCCTCGGGCACGGCCCTGACCGGGGAGGACCTCGAACGCATCGCGGCCGTGGCCAGGAGCGTGGCCGCATGAAGCCGAGCCTGCCCAATTTCCGCAACACCAACTTCTACGTCATGTTCCTCGCGGACCTGGCGATCTTCGCGCTGGCCCTGCTGGCCGCCTATTCCTTCCGCTTCGACTTCAACATCCCGGCCACCTACTTCACCCAGTACAAGGGGCTGCTCAAGTACGTCCTGGTCTTCAAGTCCGTGATCTTCGTGTCCTTCGGCCTGTACCGGGGCATGTGGCGCTACACCAGCCTGGACGACTACTGGAAGCTGCTCCGGGTCACGGCCCTGCAGAGCCTGATCCTCGTCTCCTTCGTCCTCTTCCGCTTTTCCTTCCTCGGCGTCCCGCGCTCCATCTTCGTCTTCGACTGGGTGCTGACCCTGGTCCTGTGCTCGGGGCTCAGGCTCTCCATCCGCGCCTTCTTCGCCCGCTCGGAGACGCACCTCGCGCCCCTGGCGGACCGCAAGACCGTGCTCGTGGTCGGCGCGGGCAGCCTGGCCGAGAAGATCAGCCGCGAGCTGACCGCCAACCCGGCCCAGTACCGCCTCGCTGGCTTCCTGGACGACGACCGGGCCAAGCGCGGCCGGACCATCCACGGCCGCCCCGTGCTCGGCCGGGTGGAGGACCTGCCCGCCGTGGGCGAGCGCGAGGGCGTGGACGAGGTCTTCATCGCCGTGGCCGAGGCCTCGGCCGGGCAGATGCGCCGCATCGTGGAGACCTGCAAGGCGTCCCCCTTCCCCTACAAAATCCTCCCCGCCATGACCGAGATCATGGACGGCAAGGTGGACATCGCCACCCTGCGCGACATCGACTACCTCGACCTGCTCGGCCGCTCCCCGGTCCTCCTGGACGCCGGGCGCATCAAGAGCTACCTCTCGGGCCGGACCGTCCTGGTCACCGGCTGCGGCGGGTCCATCGGCTCGGAGCTCTGCCGCCAGATCGTGCGCTTCGCCCCCGGCCACGTGGTCCTGGTGGATTCGAGCGAATACAATCTCTACGAAATCCAGATGGAGCTGCACCACGGCCTCGGGTTCACCGGCTACACCACGGTGCTCGGCTCCGTCGCCGACCGCGACCTCATGGCCCGCGTCTTTCACGAGCACCGGCCCGCCGTGGTCTTCCACGCCGCGGCCTACAAGCACGTGCCCATGCTGGAGCGCAACCCCTGGCAGGCCGTGCGCAACAACATCCTTGGCTCGCGCACCCTCATGGAGACGGCCGTGGAGGCCGGGGTGGAGCGGTTCGTGGTGGTCAGCACGGACAAGGCCGTCCGGCCCACCAACGTCATGGGCGCGTCCAAACGCGTCACCGAACTGCTCATGCAGTCCCTGAACGGCCGCGGCACCCGGTTCATGGCCGTGCGCTTCGGCAACGTGGTCGGGTCCAGCGGCTCGGTGGTCCCGCTCTTCCGGCGGCAGATCGAGGCGGGCGGCCCGGTCACCGTCACCCACCCCGAGGTGACCCGCTACTTCATGTCCATCGCCGAGGCCTCCCAGCTCATCCTCCAGGCGGGCAGCATGGGCGAAAAGGGCACCGGCGGCGAGGTCTTCGTCCTGGACATGGGCGTGCCCGTGAAGATCGCGGACATGGCCCGCGACCTCATCCGCCTCTCCGGCAAGGAGCCGGACGTGGACGTCCCCATCGTCTACACCGGCCTGCGCGAAGGCGAAAAACTCTACGAGGAGCTCATCACCGAGGGCGAGGACATCGTGCGCACCGAGCACGACAAGATCCTGGTCCTGGGCAGCGACTCCCCGCCCGACCCCGCCGAGCTGGAGCGGGCCATCGCAGAACTCGCCCGGGCCGCCGACGCCTGGGACGGCGAGGCCATCCGCGCCATCCTGCGCCGCCTGGTGCCGGAATACCGGCCGGGCGAATAGCCCCCGCCACGCAACACCGGCCGCGCAAGCCGTCACCCGAGGCCCGGCCCCCTCGCGCCGGCTCAACCCGTCGGGCGCGGCGCCGCCGTTCGCCCGCATCGATTCCCCCGCGCCCCAGGCCCGTCCCGCACCTTTTCCGCCTCTTCCACACTCCCTGCGCCGTCGAGACCGGGCCGGAATTTCCCGCCCCGCCCCCGGGGGCCGGGAACCCGCGTCCCACCTGATCAGGCCGGCAACCACCCGCTTAACCGACCGTAATAAATTATTTTTTTCACAAGTGATTTTTACGGCAATCAAAAAAATACGGCAACTTGCCGTATTTCAAGAACTTTTCTAGACTTCCCGCACGGCCGGGAAACGGGAATTTACGAGAAAATCAAATCGACAGACTTGATTTAACTGAATTTCCCGGTTAAGAATGTGGCTAAGTACGAAAAGGTCTTCGCCAAAGAGCGCGGGCGGCCGGGGGTTCCGGCCCGTCGGGCGCGGTTTTGCGGCGGAGCGGGAGACATGATGACGACCAGGGACCCGGATTGCATTTTCTGCAAAATCGTGGCGGGAGAGATCCCCTGCGCAAAAGTTTACGAGACCGGGACCTGCCTGGCCTTTCTGGATATCGCGCCCGTGAGCGCTGGACACGCGCTGGTGTTGCCCAAGGACCACCATCCCACGCTCATGGATGTTCCGGCCTCTCTGGGCGGCGACCTGCTCGAAGCCCTGGGCAAGGTCGGACGGGCGGTCATGGAAGCCACCGGGGCGGAAGGCCTCAACCTGTTCCAGAACAACTACGAGGCCGCCGGACAATTGGTGCACCACGCGCATTTTCATCTCGTGCCGCGATTCTCGGGCGACGGACTGCGGCTCTGGACCCAGTCCTCCTACGACGACCCGGACGAGATGCAAAGGTTGGCGAAAAAAATGGCCGACCTCTTGAAATAGTCTGTCAGTGAACCTTTTTTTTGGAGGCCACCAATGAGCACCCTCACCAAAGCCGGAATCGTGGACTACATCTACGAGCGCACGGACAAGAACCGGGCCGAAATCAAGGACCTGGTCGAGGTCATCCTCGACATCATGAAGAGCGCCGTGAAAAAGGATCACGCCCTCCTCATCTCCGGTTTCGGCAAGTTCGAAGCCTACGACAAACGGGCGCGCAAGGGACGGAACCCCCAGACCAGCCAGACCATCACCCTGCCCCCGCGCAAGGTCGTCGTCTTCCGGCTGTCCCGCAAGTTCCGCTCGGAACTGAACCCCTAAGCCGACCTGCCTCCCCAGGCCGGCCCGCGCCGCCGCGTCCCTCCGCCGGGGCCGCAGCGACGCTTCGCAACGCCAGAAGGTCAAACCCCGCCCGTGCACTCCACGCGTGGGGCTTGACCTTTTTTCGCGCCCCGCCGCACGCCCGGCCCTGCGGCGCGCAGGGAACCCCGAAGGCCCGCGGGGGCATCCTTGTTGCCCTGTACCGGCCAACGCGTTATTGTACGGGCATGTCGATCATAGCCGTTTATTCCGATGTGCACGCCAATCTGGAGGCGCTCCGCGAGGTCTTGCGCGATTTGGACGGGCGGGCGCACGATGCGGAGGTCTGCCTGGGCGACGTGGTGGGGTATGGGCCGCAACCGCAGGAGTGCTGCGACCTGCTCAGGGAGCGGGACGCGGTCGTCGTGCAGGGCAACCATGAGCAGGGGTTGATTAATATCCATCAGTTGGCCTGGTTCAACCAGTTGGCCAAGGACTCGCTCCGGCGCACGCGCGAGATGATCGACGACGGCACGTTCGAGTGGCTTATTTCCCACCCCCGGAGTGCGGTATTGGACGACTGCCGGTTCGTCCACGGGGTGCCGCCGGACGATGTGAAGGGGTATCTGTGGAAGTACGAGGACAGCGTGGGCGAACTGTTCGCGCGATTCGGGGAGCGGGTCTGCTTTGTGGGCCACACCCATGACCGGATGCGTTTCACGGAGGGGCCGGAGGGGGTGTCGCGCCGGTTGGCGCTGCCCGAGGGCGAAACCGTGCTGGACCCCGACAAACGGCATATCGTCAATATCGGCGCGGTCGGCCAGCCGCGCGACGGCGACAACCGGGCCAAGTACGGACTGTTCGACACGGAGAGCCGCGTCCTGACCATGCGCTTCATTACCTATGATATAAAAAAGACCGCGGACCTCATCCGCGCCCGCGGCCTGCACTCCTCTTTCGCCGACCGCCTCTGGTAGCAAAACCCCGCTTTCGTCGCCCCTGTCCGGGCGACGGCGCAGTCTTTTTTTCGACCGATTCAGGCCGTTTTCCATCTTTTACCTGGAATCTAAGGATTTATTTCCATACCTCTGGACTATTTAATTTTGCCGAATATACTTGACACCTATACCCCGTATGGGTATTTGGGTCTTGAAAGGTTGTTATCAATTTATAATGGCAATTTTGAGGGGCCATTCCTATAGCTGATGCTGGACTCCCCTCGCAGGACCAGAAAAAACAACATGGAGGATATGATGCACCGCAAGCTGACCCTGATTGTCGCCACGATTCTCATGGCCGTCTTCACCGTTTCCATGGCGTTCGCCATGGGTGGGGGCAACGCCCGCAAGGGCAAGTTTCTCTACCGCAAGAACTGCCGTTCCTGCCACGGCGCCACTGCCAGCGACCTGAGCCCGGCTTCCAAGACCCAGGCCGAATGGACCGCCACCTTCTCCGACAAGTCCAAGATCAAGTGTTCCGGCGAGTGGACCGTGACGGACCAGGAGCTCAACGACATCTTCTCCTACCTGCACGACTACGCCAAGGATTCTCCTTCTCCGGCCAAGTGCTCGTAGCGCCGCGCGCCGTCCGGACCACCCGGGCGGCCGTTTCCGGGGGAATGGGCCCGGAGGTTTGGGCGACCCCATTCCCGGCCGGATTGCTTCCGGACCGGACATGAACCGACGAACAGTCACATTGACGGCGGGCGGGCCGTCCGGCCTCCTCACGGCCGGCCCGCCAATCACCCCCCAGGGGTATATGCCCCGATGACGCGCCCGATAGCGCGCCGGATGGCGCGAGGGACAACGCGAGGGAAAAACGGAGTAACCATGCCCGACACCAGACACACCCTTTCCCGCCGGGATTTCTTCAAGGCCTCCGGGCTGTTCGCCGCAGGAGCGGCGGGCGGCGCGGCCCTGCTGGGCGGCCTGCGCAGGGCGCAGGCGGCCCCGGCTCCCCAGTGGGAATCGAAGTTTTCGGCCTGCGACATGTGCTTCAACAAGTGCGGCCTCATCGCCCGCGTCGAGGACGGGGTGGTGAAGAAGCTCGACCCCAACCCCAAGTTCCTCAAGTCGCGCGGGATGCTCTGCGCGCGCGGCAACGCGGGCGTGGCCCAGGTCTACGACCCCGACCGGCTCAAGTACCCCCTGCTCCGGGCGGGCGGGCGCGGCGAGGGCAAGTGGAAGCGCATCCCCTGGGACGAGGCCCTGGACATGGCCGCCCAAAAGATGAAGGAAGTGCGCGAGAAGTACCTGCCCTGCGGCCACCTCTTTTCGGCCGGGACGGACCTGCACTCCCAGTTCGTGGGCCGGTTCGCCGAGGTCTACGGCTCGTTCAACGTGACCTCCCACGAGTCGCTCTGCCTGGTCTCCAACAACCGCGCATTTCTCGACACCTACGGCGAGGTCCCCTTCGCCGACGTGCTCAACTCCAAGTACATCGTCATGGCCGGGGCCAACCGGTTCGAGGCCCTGGTCACGCCAGACTCCATGGACCTGATGACCGCCATGCGCGAAAACGGCTGCAAGCTGGTCGTCCTCGACCCGCGCTACACCAAGACCGCCGCCCTGGCCGACGAGTGGCACCCGGTCCGGCCGGGCACGGACATGGCCTTCATGCTCGCCCTGGCCCACGTCATCATCACGGAAAAGCTCTATGACCCCGAGTGGATCGAGCAAAAGACATACGGCATCGAGCAGCTCGCCGAGCACGTGAAGCCGTACACCCCCGAGTTCGCGGCGGACGAGTGCGGCATCCCGGCCGGAGACATCGCCCGCATCGCGCGCGAGCTGGCGGCCGCCGCCCCGGCGTCCATGATCTATCCCGGCCGGCGCAGCTCGGACTACGAGGACTCCACCCAGATCCGCCGCGCCTTCGCCATCGTCAACGCGCTGCTCGGGAACTGGGACCGGCCCGGCGGCCTGCTCGCCGCCCGCGCCGTGGGCCTCAAGGGCGTGCCCTTCGACGCCCCGTGGTACGACGAGAACCACGAAGACCGCATCGACGCGGGCAAGGTGCCGATGATGTTCGAGCACGAGGGCTCCTTCCTGGTCACGCGCGACTGCGTGCTGGCCGAGGACCCGTACCCCATCAAGGGCTGGCTCGTGTACAAGACCAACCCCATGGGCACGGCCCCCAACCGCAAGAAGACCATCGAAATGATGCACAAGATGGACTTCGTGACCGTCATCGACATCGCCATGTCCGACACAGCCTGGTTCGCGGACCTGGTCCTCCCCTCCCAGTCCTACCTGGAGCGCGAGGACCCGTGCTCCGGCCTCCAGGGCTCGGTGGCCTGCGCCTGCGTGGTCAAGCGCGACCCGGTCATCGCGCCGCTCTACGAGTCCCGCTCCTGCTTCGACATCATGAAGGGGCTGGCGAACCGGCTGGAGCTCGGCGAATACTTCGACTTCACCATCGACGAATACCGGCAAAAGCAGACCCGCGACATCCCCGAGGCCCTCAAGGTCATGGACCGCGACGGGGTCTACTACAACCCCTCCAAGGTCTACGGCATCTACGACGGCAAGATCTACAAGACCCTGTCCCAGAAGATCGAGCTCTACAACCAGCGCTACGAGCAGATGGGCCTCGATCCGCTGCCCAGGTACACCGCGCCGACGCGGCCGGACAAGAGCCGGTTCCGCCTCATCATCGGCCGCAACGCCCTGGTCACCCAGACCTCCACGGCCAACAACCCGCTGCTGCACCAACTGGTGCCCACCAACACCCTGTGGATCAACCCGGATTCCGCAAGGTCCCTCGGCATCGCCGACGGCGACCTGGTCCAGGTGGCCAGCGGCGCGGGCAGCCAGGAGCTGAGGGCCGAGGTCACGGACCGCATCCGGTCCGACACGGTATACATGCTCTCGGGCTTCAACACCCTCTCGACCATGCAGCACCTGTCCCACGGCAACGGCGCGTCCATCAACGACATCCTGGAAGACGACTACGACGCGATCACCGGCAACGCGTCCATGCACACGACCTTCGTGTCCGTAACAAGGAAGGTGGCGTAATGGCGAAGCAGCAACTGGCAATGCTCATCGATGCCGCCAAGTGCATCGACTGCAAGGCGTGCGTCCTGGCCTGCAAGGTGGCCAACGAGGTGCCCGACGGGCAGTGGCGCAACTGGATCAAGCCCGCCGACGCGGCTCCGGCCCCCGGCCCGGCCCCGCGCGCCAAGGCCCGGTTCCAGCCCGGCGCGTGCATGCACTGCGAAAAGCCCACCTGCGTCGAGGCCTGCCCCACCGGGGCGACCTACAAGGACCCGGCGACCGGCGAGGTCGTCATCGACGAGACCCTGTGCATCGGCTGCGGCAACTGCATCCCGGCCTGTCCCTACGACGCGCGCTTCCGCAATGAGCTGACCCGCAAGGCGGACAAGTGCAACTACTGTCCCGAACGGCGCGCCGCGGGGCTCGCCCCGGCCTGCGTGGACACCTGTCCGACCAAGGCCCGCGTCTTCGGCGACATCAATGACCCGGGCTCCGACGCGGGCGCGCTCTACCTCAGGAACCAGGCCCGCCTGACCCGCGTGGCCGCCAAGACCGACACCAGGCCCAACATGTACTACCTGGGCGATCCCGGCCCCGGCGACTGGGGCCGCGAGGCCGTGGTCCCCGCCTCCATGGTGGCCATGAAGCGGTCCGCCCCGGTCATCAAGGCCCTGGTCGGCCTCTCCGGCCTGGGCGTGCTGGCCATGCTCGGCCGACAGCTCTTCGCGGGCGACTCCGGCGAAGGCGACCACAAGGAGGACTCCGATGCCTAGGCTCCACAAGCGGCACGACCGCTCCGACATCTTCATCCACTGGTTCAACGCGGCCTGCTGGCTGCTCCTGCTCCTGACCGGCGTGGGGCTGATCCAAAACCCGGCCATAGACCCCTTCGGCTCCGGCTATCCCGAGGCCCTGCGCAACCTGGTCGGCGGCGGGGGCAACCTCCTGGCCGTACACGAGGGGATCGGCCTGGCCTGGATCGCGGGCTTCGTCCTCTACCTGCTGGTCAACTTCAAGGGCGCGCGCTTCTTCCTGGCCGAGGTCTTCGCGGTCAGTCCCGGCCGCGACATGGCCTGGATGCTCAAGAAGATGGTCCTGATGACCCTCGGGCCCAAGGCCCTGAAGCTCCTCGGCATGGACCCGTCCCTGCCCGACCAGGGGTACTACAACATGGGCCAGAAGGCCTTTGCCCAGGCCAGCGTGGTCGGCGGCATCGTCATCGCCGCCACCGGCGTGGTCATGTACCTGTCCGACCGCACCCTCGGGGCCGAGGCCTCGGGCTGGATCTCCTGGGCCGTGACCCTGCACTTCATCGCCGTGGGCCTGGTCTTCGCCGGGCTCCTGGTCCACGTCTACATGGCCGCCATCTCGCCCGAGGAGCGGCCCGGCTTCAAGTCGATGTTCACCGGCTCCGTGCCGGACGGATACGCCAAGCACCACCACCGGCTGTGGTGGAACAAGATCAGCGCCGGGGAAGAATAGCCCCCGGTCACGATAGGGAAAACCGCTCCGCCGACGGCATCGGGCCGGGCTGCGGAACAACAGACCATTTCAAGGGAGAGTGCACCATGCTGAAGAGAATCACCACCACCGCCATGCTGCTCGCCTTCGCCCTCGCGGCGACGGCCGGGGCGGCCATGGCCCAGGAACAGGCCGATTTCCGGAAGTATCCCCACATCGTGGACTACGGCTTCGTGGCCAAGTACGCCAAGATGCCGCAGCCCAAGGGGGTCATGATCATCGACTCGCGGCCTTACAAGCCCACGTACGTCGAGGGATACATCCCCACCGCCGTGTCCATCCCGGACAGCCAGTTCGACAAGATGACCGACAAGCTGCCCAAGGACAAGAACGCCCTGCTCGTCTTCTACTGCGGCGGCCTGAAGTGCCCGCTGTCCCACAAGTCCGCCTTCAAGGCCGAGGCCATGGGCTACACCAACGTCAAGGTCTACGCCGCCGGATTCCCGGACTTCAAGAAGAAGGCCGCCTATACCTCCGTTGGCCTGGAGACCGTCAGCGACATGCTCGCCAAGGGCGAACCCTACATGCTCGTCGACTCCCGCCCCTACAAGAAGTACCTGGAAGGGGCCATCCCGTCCGCCATCGCCATCCCCGAACGCGAGTTCGCGGCCAAGCGCGGCATGTTGCCCGTGGACAAGGAAAACGTCACCCTGGTCTACTACTGCGGCGGCTACGCCTGCGCCCTGTCCCACAAGTCGGCCGTCATGGCCCGCTCCCTGGGCTACAAGAAGGTCCTGGTCGCCGAGGCCGGATACCCCGGCTGGAAGGAGATGTACGGCACCGGCTCGGCCGTGGCCGTCAAGGCGGGTGCCGCCGAGGGCGCCGTGGACACCGAGTGGTTCCTCAAGGCCCTCAAGGAAAACCCGTCCTCCATCCTGCTCATCGACGTGCGCGATCCCGCCGAGTTCGCAAACGGCCACTTCCCGTCGGCCATCAACATGCCCGTGGACGTCATCGAAAAGAAGGCGGCCGAAATCCCGACCGACAAGCCCATCGTCTTCGCCTGCGCCACCGGCGCTCGCGCGGGCGAGGCCTATTACCTCTACATGGACCTGGTGAAGGACGCCAAGAACGTCTTCTACCTCGAAGCCACCAACTCCTTCGGGGAAGACAACTCCTACACCGTCCACCCGAACAAGTAGCCACCCCGCGCGGGGCCGGAGCCGCCCGTCCGGCCCCGCGCGCATCCAATCAGGGCGGGGAGCGCCGATGCACCGACATATCTCCATCATCGCCTGTACGCTCCTCGCCCTGTGCCTTTTTTCACACCCGGCCGCCCGCGCCTCGGACGAGGACATCTGGATGGAGTCCGCCCGGCGCGACGCCGCCCGCGACGGCTACCAAATCATCGGCGCGAACGAGCTGGCCCGGCTCATCGACGACAAGACGCCCGCCCTCATCCTCGACGCCCGCGCCGACTACGAGTTCGCCGCCGGGCACATCCCCACCGCCGTCAACTTCGAGTTCGACCTCGGCGACCGCAGCGACCTCTCCCCGGACAAGCGCGACGCCCTGCTCCACATCCTCGGCCCGGACAAGAAGCGCCTCCTCGTCATCTACTGCCGGAGCTTCAGGTGACTGCGCGGGGCCATCGCCGCGCGCTGGGCAGCGCGCCTCGGATACGTGAACGTGCACCGCTACCCCGGCGGGCTCCACGGCTGGAAGGCCGCCTTCCCCGACCGGATGGAAGGCCAGCCGGGCTCGCGCCGCGCCCTGGCCCCCGGCGACGTCTTCCCGGCCTGCCGCGTCGCCGTACTCAACGGGGACGAGGATCGGCAATACCTCGGCCTGCCGCCCACCGCCCGCTGGCTGGAACTCTCGGAACTGACCACCCGCTTCGTCCTCATCCAGCTCTACAACACCCTGTGCAACGACTGCGTGACCGAGACCAAGAAGCTCTCCGCCTTCTTCCATGTCGTGGAAAACGACCCGGTCCTCGCGGGACAACTCAAGATCATCGGCCTGGGCGTCTACGACTCCAACCAGAACGTCATGAAGTTCAAAAAGCACTACGACGTCGCCTACCCGCTCTTCTCCGACAAGAGCGGGCAGATCTTCGAATGCCTGGGCCAAAGCCAACTCCCCCTCGCCTACCTCGTGCGCGCCAAGGGCGACGGCTCCTGGATCATCGAACTCGTCAAACGCGGCTACTTCGACCCCGACGAAGCCTTCCTCCATACCCTGCGCCAAACCGTCATCCGCTCCGAAGGCACGGACTGATGCGGCCAGGGGCGGGGGCGGACGCCGGGCCGGGGAATGCCTCCGGCTTCCCCTATGCCAGCGCTTCGGCCACCGCCTCCGCGAGTTCGGCGGCGGCGGTGTATGCGGGGTGGGCGTCGCCGTTTTCCAAGGCCGTGATGAAACGGGGAAGCCAGGCGGCGAGGGTTTGGGTGGCGAAGGCGCGGGCTTGCGGTTCCAGGCCGGGCTGGTTTTGGGTCCAGGAGGAAGCGAGCAGGTGGTAGAGAAGTTCGAGTTCGATGGCCAGGTGGTCGGGCGGCTCGTTGGAGTCGAGGCCGAGGGCGAGTCCGGCGGCGTCGAGACGGCGCTGCATGTCCAGGGCGGGCGCGGCCATGGTCCGGGGGGTGACGGACGGCAGGTGGCAGGACTCGTAGGGAGGTGCGGCGGCGCCGCCGCGCCCGGCGACGAAGAGCCGGACGAACTCGGTTTCGAGAGTTGCGGCGAGGTCCGGGTTCATGGGGGAAAGGGCGGATTGCAGTTTTCGCAGGGCGGGCGTAGCATGGGGAAGCATGGCCGGGGCCCGGTCCAGGAGATCGGGCAGGCCGGCGCCGGCGAGTCGCGTCCAGGCGTCGGCGTCGGGTCCGCGAAAGACGGCGGCGGCGCATTCCAGGCAATCGAGCAGGAAGATGCGGGTGCGGGTATCGGCGGTGGAAACGGGCATGGGGCGACCTCCTTGTGTCCATATGCATCAATACCCTGCCAGCGTAGGGTAAATCAGGAAGACCGGCAAGGCCATGCCGGTGGGGAGAAAGGAATGAACACCTCCACGGAGCTGGAACAGGAACGGATCAAGAAGAACGTGCTTTCGCGCATGCGGCGCATCGAGGGCCAGGTGCGCGGGATTCAGCGCATGATCGAGGACGGGAAGGAGTGCGCGGACATCCTGGTCCAGGTGCGGGCGGTGCGTTCGGCGCTGCAGTCGGCCAACAAGCTGATCCTGAAGCGCTACATGCTGCGCTGCTATGCGGATTCCGTGGAGACCGGCGGGGACGACCACGAGTCCCTGGAGAAGTTCATCAGCCTGCTGACCGGTTTTCTGGAGGGCTGACGGGCGGGGCCGCGTCGTTGCGCGGCCCGGCCGTTTCGCCGCCCGGCTATTCGCCGAGGCCCATGGCGCGCAGAAAGCCGGGGTCCTCGGTCCAGTTGTCCCGCACCTTGACCCACAGTTCCAGGTGGACCTTGCAGTCCAGCAGTTCCGCTATTTCCACCCGCGCCTCGCTGCCGATCTTTTTCAGGGTCGCGCCCTGTTTGCCGATGATCATGCCCTTGTGGTTTTTCTGCGCGGTATAGATGACCGCGTTGATGACGGCCATGCCGGGCCGGGACTGTTCGTCCCAGGCCTCTATTTCCACGGCCGTGGAGTAGGGCAGTTCCTGCTTGAGCTGGTAGAAGAGCTTTTCGCGGATGATCTCGGCGGCCATGAAACGCACCGGTGCGGTGGATATCTGGTCTTCCGGGAACATGGGCGCGCCTTCGGGCAGGAAGGCGAGGATGCGCGCGAGCAATTCGTCCGTGCCCTTGCCGCGCATGGCGGACACGGGCATGAGCTCGGCCCCGGGCCAGAGCTCGCCCAGGGCGGCCAGGACCGGGAGCATGGCGGGCTTGTCCTTGACGCGGTCGATCTTGTTCAGGGCCACGATGACGGGTCGGCCGGACTCGGCCACGGGCTTGACCAGGGGGCGGAGGTCCTTTTCCAGCTTGGCGGGCTTGGCGGCGTAGAGGGCGGCGTCCACCAGGACGACCACGCCGTCGGCCCCGGCCAGGGCGCTCCAGGCGGATTCGAGCAGGAACCGGTTCATGCGGCCGCGCACCTGGTGGATGCCGGGGGTGTCCAGAAAGACGATCTGGGCGTCGTCGGTGGTCAGGATGCCGCTGATGCGGTTGCGCGTGGTCTGCGGCCGGGGCGAGACGATGGCCACCTTCTGCCCCAGATAATGGTTCATGAGGGTGCTCTTGCCCGCATTGGGCGGTCCGATGAGCGCTATCGTTCCGAATTTGTGCATATTCTTGATTCCTTTTCGCCTTGTGATGTCCGGGCTGTGGCCCGGGCCGGGCTGCCCTTGCGGCCGCATAAAATAATGGCCCATTTACAGCGTGGTGTATAGGAGTATTGTTGATGCGAACCCGCGCCGCCGCCTGGGCCCTGCTCCTGC
Source organism: Pseudodesulfovibrio sp. (assembly GCF_028692895.1). GTDB lineage: Bacteria > Desulfobacterota > Desulfovibrionia > Desulfovibrionales > Desulfovibrionaceae > Pseudodesulfovibrio. Next base: position 24,049 of record NZ_JAQUWN010000024.1, on the reverse strand, counting down.
TGGTGCTCCTGCTCCCACCCGCCGCCCCGGCGGCGGGGACCTCTGCGCGCGTGCTGTTCCTCAGCTCCTACCATCCGGCCTTTCCCTCGTTTGCGGACCAGGTGGCCGGACTCCGGCAGGCCCTGGCCGACGCCGGGGCCGAGCTGGATGTGGAGTTCCTGGACAGCAAGCGCTTCTACGACAAGGCCAACTTCGACAATTTCACCCGGCTGCTCGGGTACAAGCTGCGACATTCGCCGCCCTACGACGTCCTGGTGACCGGCGACGACAACGCGCTGAACTACGCCATGCAGCACCGTCAGGACCTCTTCGCCGGGCTGCCCGTGGTCTTCATGGCGGTCAACGACGTAGTCAACGCCCAGGCCATAGCCCGCCGCGACCGGGTCACCGGGGTGGTGGAGACCGTGTCCATCAACGAGACCCTGGACCTGATGCGCCGGACGTTGCCTGGCCTGCGGCGGCTGGTGGCCGTCACCGACGCCACGCCCTCGGGCCAGGGCGACCTGCAACGGCTCCGGGAGGCGCTCTCGGCGCGGGGCGATCCCGCCCCGGTGGTCCTCGACCTCTCCAGGATGACCTGGATGGATTTCGCCAAGCGGCTGCGCGCCCTGGACACGCGCGACGGGGTGCTCCTGCTCTCCGCCTATCGCGACGAGTCGGGCGACACCCGCGACTTCGCCGCCGGACTGGCCGCCGTGCTGGACAACGCGCCCTGCCCGGTCTTCCACCTCTGGGCCCACGGCATCGGCCAGGGACTGCTGGGCGGAAAGGTCATCTCGTTCACCGAGCAGGGCCGCCGGGCGGGCGAGCTGGCCCTGCGCGTCATCCGCGGCGAGGACCCCGGCCTGATCCCGCTGGTGAGCGGCGGCGAGGCCAACGTGGTCCTGTTCGACTGGAACGTCATGCAGCGGTTCGGCGTCAAGCGGGACGCCCTGCCCAAGGACGCGGTGCTGCTCAACTACGTCCCGCCGTTCCACGAGGCCCACCGGGGCATGCTTCTCAAGGGCGGGGGGCTCCTGCTGGCGCTGGTCATGATCATGGCCTACCTGCTGCACCTGACCCGCCGGAGCGCGGCCGCCGAGCGGCGGGTGCGCGAGAGCGAGCAGCGATACCGGGCCTACATCGATTCCGCCCCGGACGCGGTCATCGTGACCGACCGCGAGGGCGTGATCGTCGAGGCCAACGACGCCGCCTCGGAACTGACCGGCCACGCGCCGGAAGAACTGCCGGGCCTGCGCATCCCGGAGGACCTGATCGCGCCGGAGCTGAGCTTCCAGGCGGCCGACTCCCTGCTCCGGCTGGACGTTGGCGAAAAGATCCGGCGCAGCCTGGAGATCGTCCGCAAGGACGGCTCCCGTGCCTTCGTGCTGGCGGCCGCCGCCTCCCTGAATGACGAGACCCGCGTCCTCTTCGCCAAGGACATGACCGACCTCAAGGCCGCGCACGACGCCATGACCAAGAGCGAGGCGCTGTTCCGGGGGCTGCTGGAGCAGGCGGGCGACGCGGTCTTCGCCTGCGACACCTCGGGCCAGCTCCTGTTCGTCAACCAGGCCGCCTGCACCTCGCTGGGCTACACGCGCGAGGAGCTGGAGCGGCTGCGGGCCTGGGACATCGATCCCCTGACCCTCAAGCGCAACGACCCCGAGGGCATCTGGAAACAGGGCCCGACGACCCTGGAGACCCGACACCGGCGCAAGGACGGGACCACCTTCCCGGTGGAGATCAAGACCGACACCATCCGGGTCAACAACGAGGAAGTCGTCCTCACCCTGGCCAGGGACATCTCGGCGCGCATGGGCCGCGATGAACTGAAAAAGCGGGAATCGCGCATCAACCTGGCCCAGGCCGAGATCGTCCGCGCCCTGACCGCGCCGGACGCCACCATCCAGAAGGTGGCCGCCGTGGTCTACGACTGGGCCAAGCGGATCAGCGGCGCGGGATACGGATACGTGGGCTCGGTGGAGCCGCCCGACAACTCGCTGCACATCTACAACATCACGGCCATGCAGGAGGACGGCTGCGCCATGCGCAATCCCCAGACCGTCTTTCCCATCCGGGGCAACCGCTACCCCGCGCTGTGGGGCCACAGTCTGAACACCGGCCAGCCATTCTACACCAACGACCCGCCCGGCCATCCCGCGTCCACGGGCCTGCCCGGGAACCACGTCCCCGTGCGCCAGCTCCTCTCCGCGCCCTGCCGCTACGAAGGCGAGCTGGTGGGCCAGATCGCCCTGGCAAACCCGGACCGCGACTTCACCGACGAGGACCTGCGCGCGACCGAGGTCCTGGCCGGACTCTTCGCCCTGGCCGTGTACCGCAAGCGGGCCGAGTCCGAGCTCATCCGGGCCAAGGAGTCGGCCGAGGCGGCCAGCCGCTCCAAGTCCGAATTTCTGGCCAACGTCAGCCACGAGCTGCGCACGCCCATCAACGGCATGTTCGGCATGCTGCGGCTCGTCCAGGAGACCGACCTGGACCGCGAGCAGGCCGAATACGTCGAGACCGCCATCGCCTCGGGCCGCACCCTGCTCCAGGTCATCAACGACGTCCTGGACCTCTCCAAGATCGAGGCGGGCAAGATCGACTTGGTCAAGACCCTGTTCCGCCCCTGCGGGCTGATGGAGTCCGTGGCAGCCATGTTCCGGCTCCAGGCCGAGGACAAGGGGCTCTCGCTGACCTGGGAGGTGGACGACCGGGTGGCCGAGGCCTACCTGGGCGACCAGGGCCGCATCCGCCAGATCCTCTTCAACCTGGTGGGCAACGCCCTCAAGTTCACGGAAACCGGGTCCATCGACATGCGCTGCCAGGCCGCCGAAAGCCGGGACGAACGCTACGCCAACCTGCTCTTCACGGTCCGCGACACCGGCATCGGCATCCCCTCGGACAAGATCCGGACCATCTTCAAGACCTTCGAGCAGGTGGACGGCTCCTACTCCCGCCGCTACCAGGGCGCGGGGCTCGGCCTGTCCATCGTCCGCCGGTTCGCCCAGCTCATGCACGGCGGCGTGGACGTGGAGAGCGTCTACGGCCAGGGCTCCACCTTCCTGGTCACCGTCCGGGTCCATCGCGTCGAGGGCAGCGAGCCCCTGCTGGTCGACCGGGAGGCCGAGACGACCCGGCCCTCACCCGGCCTGCGCCTGCTCCTGGCCGAGGACGACCGCGTCAACCGGCTGGCGGCCACCAGGCTGCTCGAAAAAAGGGGGTACGTGGTCCACGCCGTGGAAAACGGCGCGGAAGCGATCACCGCGCTCGGAAAGGAGACCTACGACTGCGTGCTCATGGACATCCAGATGCCGGGCATGGACGGCCTGCAATCCACGCAGGCCATCCGCAACCTGCCCGAGGGCGCTCCGGCCCGGACCATCCCCATCATCGCCCTCACCGCCCACGCCATGGCGGGCGACCGGGAAAAATTCATCCAGGCGGGCATGACCGACTACCTGTCCAAGCCCATGGACATCGAAGCCCTGGAGACCCTGATCGCCCACGTCGTGCCCGCGCGCAAGCCGGACCAGGAATCCTGACGGCTACTCCCCGCCCCTGCCGAAGCGGGCCTCGGCCACGCGCACCTTCTCCACGATGCGGCGATAATAGTCGTCGCCCGCCTCCAGGTTCACGGGGCGGCCGCGCCGCTCGTTCATCTTCAGGATCATCACGTCGAGCTTTTGCATCTGGCGATAGCGCTCCCGCTCGTCCTCCATGGAGGACAACAGCTCGATGGCCCTGGTGATCTCCCGCTCCTCCGCGATCTCGGCGGGCACGTAGCCCGCGTTCTTGAGCACGCGGAAGGCCATGCGCAGCTCCGGCGGCAGGTTCTCGGTCCCGTCGGGCCGAAGCGGCTTGCCCGCGCCCTCCAGGTTGTCAAACTTGCCTTCCTCCATGGCCTGGCGGATGCGCTCCTCGGCGATGATGTGCGAATGGAATTCGTCCATCCGCCCATCATCATCCTCTCCGGCCCGGATGTCAAAGGGCGGATCAGCCGCCCAGGACCAGCCCGGTGACCCGGCGGCAGGCCGACTCGTCGGGCACGAAGGCGGTCTCGCCGATGGCCACCACGGGGCGCATGCCCACCAGGGAGTTGAGGACGTAGGCGTGGCTGTAGCGGGGCAGGTCGTCCACGTTGACCACGGCGGGCCGGGCGTCGAGCACGGTCCGGGCCAGCCCCAGGGCGATGGACGGCAGCCGGTACGGCGTGTCCATCTCCACAAACCCGTCCTCCCCGGCCAGGAGCAGCGCGCCGGTGGTGGTCTCCAGCAGGTTGCCGTCGAAGTCGGTCAGGGCCGCGTCGTCGAACCCGCGGGCGCGGGCGCGCTTCAGGGCCAGGTGGAAGAACAGGTAGCTCGTGGTCTTCATGGCGTTGAGGCTGGAGAGGTGGTGGTCCCGGCAGCGGCAGAGCCGGTACATCCGGTCCGGCCGGGGCTCGTGAGGCGCGGCCAGGACCACGGGCCGGGCCGTCGGCCCCTCCACGGGATAGAAGATATTGACGCGCGCGGGCCGCCCGGCCAGCCCGTTGCGCTCCACGACCTGGCCGATGACCCGCTCGAAGTCCACGGCCTCGTAGGCGACGTCGCAGTCGCGCAGGGAGTGGAAGAGCCGGTCCAGGTGCGCTTCGAGGTGCAGGGCGCGGGAGCCGTCATGGTACAGGGTCTCGAAAAAGCCCGCCCCGTAGCGGAACGCGGGCTGCGCCGGGTCCAGGACCACGCCGCCTGAGTGGTGTTCGCCGTTGCGGTAGTGGATCATGTCGCCTCCGTGTCGAAAATTTTCGCCGCGTCGAGAAACTTTTCCGCCTTGGCCAGAGTTTCCTCATACTCGCTCGCCGGGACCGAGTCCACGACGATGCCGCTCCCGGCATAGACGTCCAGCCGCCCGGACGCGGCGTCGAACAGCGCGGTGCGGATGGCGATGGACGAGTCCAGGGTGCGCTCGTCGCGCACCACCACCATGGAGCCGCAGAACAGCTCCCTGGCGTGGGGCTCCAGCTCCTCGATGATCTCCATGGAGCGCCGCTTGGGGCACCCCGTCACCGACCCGCCGGGAAACGCGTCCAGGAACAGGTCCAGGCAGTCGCTCCCCGGCCGCAGCTCCCCGCGCACGTCCGCGTACATCTGGAGCAGGTTGTCCACCGCGAACACTGACTTGTGGTTCTCCACCCGGACCGACCCGTAGGCGCAATGGGCCGAGATGTCGTTGCGAATCAAGTCCACGATCATGGACAGCTCGGCCGCCTCCTTGGCCGAGCCCGTCAGCCGTTCGGCCAGGCCGGGCGCGGGCGCGTCGAACCGGAGCGTCCCCTTGATGGGCTGCGACAGGACCCGCCCGTCCGCCACGCGCAGGAACCGCTCGGGCGAGGTGGAAAGAACCCGGTGGCCGCCCGAGGAAAACCAGGCGTAGAACGGCGCGGGATGGCGACGCCACAGCGAGGCCCACAGGGCCAGGGGGTCGAGGTCCGGGCAGGTCCACGAGAACCGGGTGGACAGGTTGAGCTGGTAGGTGTGGCCCCCCCGGATGCGGGCCAGGGTCTCGCGCACCCCGGCCTCGTACCCCGCCCGGCCCAGGGAGCTCTCCGGCGCGCGCCGGGGCAGCCCGCGCACCGGCTCCACGGCCGTGTGCTCCGGCGCGGCCTCGATCCGCGCCGCCAGCTCGCCGCGCAGCGCCGGGTCGGCCGAAAACACCAGGGCCCGCTCCCCGTCCGCGTCGAACTCCACCCGGGCCGCGTACTTCTTCAGGTGCCCGAGCGGAAACCGCCGCGCCTTGGCCGACGCCACCCCGCGCAGGAGCATCCCGTAGGAATAGCTGATGAACCCCAGCGCCGGGCCAGGGGTGCCGAAGCAAAATTCGCGGATGTCGTCCGGCGTGGTCCCCTCGTCGAAGACCAGCTCCGCCACCGGGTCCACGCCCACCACCGGCTCGGTCCGGGCCGGACAGCCCGGCGCGGAAAAGACCAGGTCCGCCCCACGCTCGCGGGCCAGGGCCAGGGCCGCCGCCTCGAACCGGGCGCGGCTAGCGGATACCGAGATACTCGACCGCGTCATGGATGAACTCCTCCCCGTCCGGCGTCAAAAAGGACTCCGGATGAAACTGGTAGCCGAGGAGCCGCCGCTCCCGGCAGCCCAGGGCCATGACCACCCCGGCGGCGTTGGTCGCCAGCACGGAAAGCCCGCGCCCCACCTCGCTCACGTGCAGGGAGTGGTAGCGCGCCACCGTCCTCGGCCGCCCCCGCCAATCGATGACGTCCGTGCGGCCGTGCACGCAGCCGCAAAGCGGCGAGGTCCGGCCGCCGCACAGGCCGTTGATGACTTGCATCCCCAGGCACACCCCGAGGACCGGGCGGCCCGAGGCCAGCACCCGCGCGTGGTCCGGGTACTCCTCCGGCCCACCGGGGCCCGGCGAGATGACCAGGAAGTCCCACCCGGCCGGGTCCAGGCCGCCAAGCCGCGCATAGGGCTCCACCGCCACCCGCGCTCCCGGCAGGGCCGAGGCCAGCAGGTGCTCCAGGTTGCGGGTGAAGCTGTCGTTGTTGTCGATGAGCAGCACGTCCATGCCGCCCCCCTTACCGGACCCGGCCCGCCCTTTCAAGCCGCCGGGCCCGCCCGGCCAAACTTGATAAAGCCGCCGAATTTCCGTACACCGGAGCATCGCGGAACAAACGGAGGAAACCTCATGAAGATTTTGGTCGTGGGCGGCGGCGGACGCGAGCACGCCCTGTGCTGGAAACTGTCCCAGAGCCCCAAGGTGGAAAAGATCCTGTGCGCGCCCGGCAACGGCGGCACCGCCCAGATCGGCGAGAACATCCCGGTCAAGGACGACGACATCCCCGGACTGGTCGCCCTGGCCAAGCGCGAGGCCGTGGACCTCGTGGTCGCCGGGCCCGAGCTGCCGCTGGTCCTCGGCCTGGCCAACGCCCTGGCCGGGGAGCACATCCCCTGCTTCGGCCCCTCCGCCTACGCCGCCAACCTCGAAGGGTCCAAGGCGTTCTCCAAGAACGTCATGGCCGAGGCGGGCGTGCCCACCTCCCCCTTCCGCGTCTTTGACGAATACGAGCCCGCCGTCGCCTTCATCAAGGAGAAGGGCGCGCCCATCGTGGTCAAGGCCGACGGCCTGGCCGCGGGCAAGGGCGTGGTGGTCGCCGCCACCGTGGAGGAGGCCCTGGACGCCGTCCACGACATGATGGTCAAAAAATCCTTCGGCTCGGCCGGCAAGCGCGTGGTCGTGGAAGAAACCCTCAAGGGCGAGGAGGCCTCCTTCATCGCCTTCTGCGACGGGACCCACTACGCGCTCCTGCCCTCCAGCCAGGACCACAAGGCCGTCTACGAGGGCGACACCGGCCCCAATACCGGCGGCATGGGCGCGTACTCCCCGGCCCCCATCCTGCCCGAGGAGAAATACGCCGAGACCGCCGAGATGTGCATCAGGCCCATCCTGCGCCACCTGGCCGCCAAGGGCGAGCCCTTCAAGGGCATCCTCTACGCCGGGCTGATGTACACCGAAAACGGCCCCTCGGTCCTCGAATACAACGTCCGCTTCGGCGACCCCGAATGCCAGCCCCTGCTCATGCGCCTGACCACCGACCTGGTGGACGTCATGCTCGCCTGCATCGACGGCACCCTGGACCAGATCGAGGTGACCTCCACCCCGCAGACCGCCTGCGGCGTGGTCATGGCCGCCAAGGGCTACCCCGGCTCCTACCCCAAGGGCATGGCCATCACCGGCCTGGACCAGGCCGACGCCCTGCCCGGCGTCAAGGTCTTCCAGGCGGGCACCCGGCTGGAGGACGGCCGGGTCGTCAGCTCCGGCGGCCGCATCCTCTGCGTCACCGCCCTGGGCGACACCCTGCGCGACGCCCAGAAGAGGGCCTACGAGGCCGTGGAGAAGATCCACTACGAAAACAGCTACTACCGCCGCGACATCGCCGAAAAGGGGTTGAAACGGCTCGGCTAAGCGGCCGACCCGGCCCATCGACGCCCGCAAGTCTCCAAAGCGCCCCGCTTCGTCCCGCAAGGCCGAAGCGGGGCGCTTCGCCTTGCCCCGGCGGAAACGGAATCCTCCCGCCCCAAATCCGCACTTGAAAACTTCCCCGTTTTCTTCGACACTTCACCTTGTCCACAGGGATTTCGGAGAGACATTCCGGCTGGCCATTCCCCGGCCGCCGGAGGCAAAAAAGGAGCGCGTATGCCGAGGGTGGTTATTTTCATGGGGTCCGCGTCGGACGAGGGGACGATGCGCGAGTGTTCGAACCTGCTGAACGACCTGGGCGTGGAACATGTGTTCACGATCTCGAGCGCGCACCGCACGCCGGAGCGGACGGCGAAGCTGGTGGCCGAGTACGAGGCCGACGGCTGCCAGGTGTTCATCTGCGCGGCCGGGCTGGCGGCGCACCTGGCCGGCGCGGTGGCGGCCAAGACGGTCCGTCCGGTGCTGGGCGTGCCGCTGACCGGGTCGCCCCTGGGCGGCATGGACGCGCTGCTCTCCACGGTGCAGATGCCTCCGGGATTCCCGGTGGGCACCCTGGCGCTGGACAAGGTGGGCGCGCGCAACGCGGCCTGGCTGGCGGCGCAGATACTGGCGCTGCACGACGAGGAGCTGGCCGGACGCATCCGGGAGGCCCGCGCGGGTTTCAAGGACGCGGTGGAGAAGGCGGCCGCGGCGCTGTAGCTTTCGGGCGGCCGGGAGACCTCAGGGTTTTCCGGCCGCTTCCTCCAGTCGGCGCACTTCGCGCCGCAACTGATCCAGTCTTTCCCCGCTCCGGGCGGAATCTTCCTTTCTCGCGGCGTTTTCGAGCCTGATGGCGGCCTGCCGGGTGGCCTCGGCGCCCACGGTGGCGGCGACGCTCTTGAGGGTATGGGCCTGAAGGGTGACCTCGCGCAGCAGACCGCCCGCCATGCCCTGTTCGGCCAGGGCGAGCTTGTGGCCGATCTCGGCCATGGCGCCCGGCAGGAGGTGGAGCACCTCGGCCCGGGACACGCCCAGGGTCCGCGCGGCCGCGTCCATGTCCAGGACGGCGGCGGCCTCCGGCTCGGGGGGCGGGGCGGGGCGCTCTCCGGCGCACCGGCCGCCCACGATGAGGCGGAGGGCGGCGGCGAGTTCGCCGAACCCGGCCGGCTTGGTCAGGAATCCGTCCATCCGCCCGCGTTCGCAGCGCTGGCGCACCTCGGCCAGGGCGTGGGCCGTGACGGCCAGGATGGGAACGCCGGGCTGGCGGACGGGCCGTCCCCCGCCCTCGCCGCTGCGGATGCGCCGGGCGGTCTCGTGGCCGTCCATGCCGGGCATCTCCAGGTCGAGCAGCACGACGTCGAACTCCTGTTCCGCAAGCAGGAGGAGGGCCTCGGCCCCGCTCCCGGCCACGGTGGTGGTCATGCCCATGCGGTCCAGGAGAATCTTCTCCACCTTGACGTTGAGGGGGTTGTCGTCCACGAGCAGCACGCGCGCCGGGGCGACGGACAGGGCTTCGGCCGGTGCGGCGGCCGGGGTCCCGGCCCCCCCCGCCCGGGCCGGGCCGCTCTCGGCGAAGCGGGCGGTGAAGGAGAACTCGCTGCCCTTGCCGGGCCGTGAGTCCACGCGGATGGCCCCGCCCATGAGCGAGACGAGGTTCTTGCAGATGGCCAGCCCCAGGCCGGAGCCGCCGTAGGAGCGCGAGGCCGAGTTGTCGCCCTGGGTGAAGGGTTCGAAGAGGGTGTCGGCCAGGGCCATGTCCACGCCGGGGCCGGTGTCCCGGACCGAAAAGGCGAGGGCCAGGGGGCGGTCGGGATCGGCGGGCGCGTCGCGCCAGGGGCCGACGGTGACGCGGATGTCCCCCCGGTCCGTGAACTTGGCGGCGTTGCCGAGCAGGTTGATGAGCACCTGGCGCAGGCGGCCGGGGTCGCCGAAAAGGAAGCGCGGGGTTCCGGCCATGATCTCCATGTCCAGCTCCACGCCTTTCCGCCGGGCCTGGAGGCGGACGGTCTTCATGGCCGAGTGGATCACGGCGGGCAGGTCGAAGTGGCTGGCGGCCAGGCGGAGCTTGCGCGCCTCGATGCTGGAGAAGTCGAGGATGTCGTTGATGACGTCGAGGAGGTGCAGGCCGGACTCGCGCGCGGTTTCGATGCAGTCGCGCTGTTCGCCGGAGAGCGGGGAGTGCAGGGCGACCTCGGTCATGCCCAGGATGGCGTTCATGGGCGTGCGGATCTCGTGGCTGATGGCGGCCAGGAAGTCGGACTTGGCCTGGCTGGCCTGCTCGGCCGCGGCGCGGGCCTCCTCGAGCTCCCGGTTCTTGCGCTCGATGACCTTCCTGTTCATGAAGTCTCGGTAGGTGGCGCGGTAGGTGACATGGGCGACCACGAAGGAGACCCAGGAGATGATGAAGGCGTTGATGAGGTGGAAGCGGGCCGTGGCCGCGCCGGGCACGAAGGCGTGGAGCGCCCCGGCCACGGTGGTCAGGCCGATGGCCAGGAGCAGGGTGACCTGCCCGGTGGTCATGGCGATGAAGGCCGAGGGGCCGAGCAGGAAGATGTAGATGGGCCCGATGCTCTCCTTGACCGGGAACATGTAGCCAACGATGAGCGCGGTATAGGCCAGGAAGAAATAGATGTAGGCCTGCCAGACCCAGTGATGGCGGGGGCGGACGTCGTCCACGGAGCGCATGGGGCCGAAGAGGCGGAGGAACCCGGCGCAGGCGGCCATGGCGAAGATGCGCAGGCCGAGAATGACTATCCACATCTCCCGCGCCTCGGGCAGGCCGGAGCGGCGGATGGTCACGTAGTCGGCCACCATGAAAAAGGCCAGGCCGGAAAGGAGCAGCCAGGTGATGGGCTTGAGCCTGCGGGAGTTGGAGAACGTGACCTCGCGCCGGAACTCCTCCCGGAACCCGGCGGGGGGCACGGGCTGGCGGATGATCTTGGGCAGGCGGTCGCGCAGGCTTCGTCGCATGTCCTCCCCTAGCACAACTTTCCCCGGCGCAAAAGCGCGAGTGTTATGTCTCGGCCAGCGGAATGAAGAAGAAGACCTCGGTGCCCACGCCGGGTTCGGAATAGGCCCCGAGCGAGCCGCCCATGGCCGTGACGAACTCGTGGGCCAGCGTCAGGCCGATGCCCGTGCCGCCGTGCCGCCGGGTGCGCGAGCCGTCGCCCTGGCGGAAGGGCAGGAAGATGTGGCGCATCTGCTCCTGGCTGATGCCGATGCCCGTGTCCGAGACCTGGACCAGCAGCCGGGGCTCCTCGCCCACCGCGCCTCTGCCCAGGTATTCGACCTGCACGGAAACCTCGCCCTCGTCCGTGAACTTCACGGCGTTGCCCACCAGGTGGAAGAGGACCTGGCGCAGCCGCCGGGCGTCGCCGAAGACCAGGGCGGGCACGGAGTCGTCCACCTGCCAGGTGAACGCCACGCCCTTGCCCACGGCCTCGGCCTCGTAGGGCTTGGCCACCAGCTCCACCAGCTCCCAGGGGTTGAACTCGTGCTCGTCCAGCGCCAAGGCATGGGCCTCCACCACGGAGAAGTCGAGGATGTCGTTGAGCAGGGCGAGCAGGCTCTTGGCCGCGCCCAGGGCGTGGGCGAGCATCTCGCGGGCCTCCTCGTCCAGGCCCTCCTCCTCGAAGATCTGGAGCATGCCGAGCAGGACGTTGAGCGGGGTGCGGATCTCGTGGCTGATGTTGGCCAGAAAGTCGGACTTGGCGCGGCTGGCGCCCTCGGCCATCTCCTTGGCGCGGAGCAGCTCGCTGACGTCCACCAGGGCCACGACCCGGATGGAGGTGCTGGTCTCGTGGGCGGTGCGGATGGCCCGGCGCGGGCCGTGCGCGGTCAGCACCTCGCAGGGCTCGCCCTGCATGCCCTCCAGGGTCTCGCCGCCCTCCACCTCGGCGATGAAGTCCTCCACCGGCTTGTTCAGCGCGCCCCGGCCGAGCATGGTCACGGCCTCGGGGTTGAGGGAGCGGATGATGCGGCCCGCGTCGGTGTCCTCGACCTTGAGCAGGGCGATGGGAGAGCTGTCGATGAGCAGCTTGAAGTCGCGCTCGGTCTGCTTGCGCCGGGTGACGTCCTCGCTGATGAGGATGCCGCCGCGCACCTCGCCCCGGACCAGGAGCGGGGCGACGCGGATGTTCTGCCACGCCTCCTCGCGGGAGCCGAAGGGCGGGATGTGCACGTCTTCCAGGGATATGGTCCGGCCCTGGAGCACCGGGCGGAGGCGGTCGGCCACCCCGGCCCGGACCAGGCCCGGCAGCTCGTAGACCTTCTTGCCCAGGTAGAACTCGGGCGAGGTGCCGCCCTTGTCGAGCATCCGCAGGTGCCAGTCGTTGACGAAATCGACCGTGCCTTCGGCGTCGAAGGTGATGATGGAGACGGGCGTGGCCAGGGCCAGGGCCTTGTAGCGCTCGTGAGCCTCGGCCAGGTGGCGGCCCGCCATCTCCTGGCGGGACTCGTCGGCCACGATGAGCAGGCGGGCGGGCGGCCCGCCCCGAAAGCTGACCAGGGGATACATGGCGTGGCGGGCCGGAAAGACGTCGCCCGAACGGCGGCGCATATGGCCCTGGGCCCTCGCCCCGCCCTCCGGCAGCCTGGGCCGGCTCACGGCCCGGACGGTCTCCTCGTCGGCGCAGAACAGCTCCACGCCCCGGCCCACGACCTCGGCCCTCGGGCAGCCGAAGATGTGCTCGGCCCCGGCGCTGAACTCGACGATCCGGCCGGATTCCACCTCGATCACCAGGAAGGCCACGTCGCGCGCGGCCTCCAGCACGGCTCCCAGGCCGACGCCGCCCCCGTTTCGGGCGGGCTCCGACGCGGCCAGGGCGTCATGGTAGCGCTCCAGGTCGCCAAAGACCTCGCGCAGGGGGCCGCTCTCCGCAACCCCTTGCCGCTCCAGCACGTCGAGCCGCGCGCGGATGGACCGCCGCAGGACCTGAAGCCTTTCCTCGCCGTTCCCGGTTTCGTGCACACCGCCCCCTTCCGCCCTGTCGGGCCTTTGCCGCAAGAATAGGAGGACGCCGAGCCGGAATACAAGGATAATTCAAAAATAATAATGACGCGGTCCGTGGTCAGACGGCCCTGGCGCGCTCCCGCCGGGTCTCGGCCCAGGCTTCGTACTCCCGGCCCCAGCAGCACAGGGCGTCGATGACCGGCATGATGCTCCGGCCCATTTCCGTCAAGGAATACTCCACCTTTGGCGGCACCTGGGGGTAGACCTCGCGGTGCACCACGCCGTCCGACTCCAGCTCTCGCAGTTGCTGGGTGAGCATCTTCTGGGTGATGTTCGGGATGGACCGCTTGATCTCGCTGAAGCGCACGGCCCCGTCCCGGCTCAGCCGGTAGAGGATGATCGGCTTCCACTTGCCGCCGATGACCTGGAGCGTCAGCTCCACGGTGCAGTAATAGGTCTTGTCGCCGCAGACCTTGAGGGAGCAGGGATGGCTCATGCCGCTCTCCGGGCGCGCCAGCGGGCCGGCCGGCCGGAGGCAAGGAGCGCGCCTATGGTTTCTTTTTGGTAACTATGCCACTTTGAAGTGCGTACTTGATCTTTTTTACCTCTAGCACAAGACTGGGCGCACGTAAACAATGGCAGACCGAGGAGGTCCCATGGAACTCATGCAAGCCCTGACGACCAGACGCAGCATCCGCAAATTCGAAGACCGGCCCGTGGACAGGGCCCTGGTCCGGCAGATGCTTGCGGCGGCCATGATGGCCCCCAGCGCGGGCAACGCCCAGCCCTGGCAATTCGTGGTCGTCGACGACCGCAAGGTCCTCGACGCCGCGTCCGAAATCCACCCCTACGTGAAAATGGCGGCGCGGGCCCCGCTCGGCATCCTTGTCTGCGGCGACCTCGGCCTGGAGAAGTACCCCGGCTATTGGGCGCAGGACTGCTCCGCCGCCATGGAGAACCTGCTCCTGGCCGCCCACGGCCTGGGCCTGGGCGCGGTCTGGACCGGCGTCCACCCCATGGCGGACCGGGAGGCCGGGTTCAGGGAACTGCTGGGCCTGCCCGAGACCGTGATCCCGCTCGGATTCGCGGTGCTGGGCTGGCCCGCCCAGGCCCCTGCGTCCGAAAGCCGGTTCCGCGAGGACCGCGTGCACTTCAACACCTATTAGGAGAATCCCATGAAAGTAGTCGCCATCAACGGTTCCGCCCGCAAGGGCGGCAACACCGCCGAGATGATCCGGCGCGTCTTCGCCCGGCTCACGGCCGAGGGCATCGAAACCGAGATGATCGAGCTGTCGGGCAAGAAGATGCACGGATGCATGGCCTGCTACAAGTGTGCGGAGAACAAGGACCGCCGATGCGCCGTGACCAACGACTTCGCCAACGACTGCATCAGGGCCATGGACGAGGCCGACGCCGTCATCCTGGCCTCCCCGACCTATTTCGCCAACGTCACCGCCGAGATCAAGGCGCTCATCGACCGCGCGGGCATGGTCGGGCTGGTCAACGGCTCCATGTTCGCCCGCAAGGTGGGCGCGGCCATCGTGGTCAACCGTCGCGGCGGGGCCCAGGCGGCCTTTGACGGGCTGAACGCCTTCTTCTTCATCGAGCAGATGATCGTGCCCGGCTCCCGCTACTGGAACCTGGGCGTGGGCCGCGAAAAAGGCGAGGTCCTGGCCGACGAAGAGGCCATGCAGACCATGGACGTCCTGGGAGACAACATGGCCTGGCTCCTGAAAAAGATTCACGCCTAACAGGCCGTTGGTCAAAAAAAGATAAGGCAGACGGTTCAAAAACGGTGAGATGCAAGGAGCAAAAAGAGTTCAGGGCCGAAGCGTACTCCCTGTACGCGAGGGTTTGAACTCTTTGCAGCGACGCAGCAGATCGCCGTTTTTGAACCGTCTGCCCGGCCGCCTCGGGCGGGATATCCTCCATCTCCCGTTTGCCTTTCTCCCGCCATTTCGTGTACCGTTCCCCCGTTCAAGCTTTCACGCAGGGAGATCCATCATGAGCATGATATTCGTGGCCGGGCTCACCGGTCCGGTCCGGGACGCCGTCATCGACGCCCTCGCCAAGCAGGGCGCGGCCGTGGCGGCCGGGCCCGACGGAACCAACGCCCCGGCGGGCGTGGCGGTCCGCGCCTTCGACTTTGACGACCAGGCCTCCATGGCCGCAGCCATGGCGGGCTGCGACCGCCTCTTCCTGGCCCCGCCCTTTTGCGAGACCATGGCCCGCGCGGGCAGCCGCGCCGTGGCCGCCGCCCGCGAGGCGGGCGTTTCCTACATCGTCCTGGCCAGCCGCTACGACGCGTCCTCCGACGCCCACTGGCGGATGGGCCGCGAGTTCGGCATGGTCGAGCAGTTCGTGGAGGACTCCGGCATCCCCTTCACCGTGCTGCGGGCCAACACCCCCATGCAGAAATTCACCGGCCTGCTGGCCGACGCCGTTCGCTCCGGCCGGGTTCCCCTGCCCGAGGAGTCCCACCCCGTCAGCTACCTCGACGCCCGCGACGTGGCCGCCTGCGCGGTCCGCCTGCTCCTGGACAGCGAGGGGCACGAGAACCGGTTCTACGCCCTGACCGGCCCCGAGGGGCTGACCGGCGCGGACGCGGCCGCCCGCCTGTCCGACGCCCTGGGGCGCGCCGTGGCCTACGAGGCCATCGAGGAGGAGCCGTTCATCGAGGGCCTGGACGCGGCCGGATACACCGAGTGGCAGCGCAACATGGAGGTCAGCCTCTCCCGCGTGGTCAAGCTCGGCATGATGGGCAACGTCACCGGGGCCGTGGAATACCTGACCGGCGCGCCCGCCCGGACCTTCGCCGAGTTCGCGGCCGAGCACGCCGCAACCTGGAAATAGGAGCCTTCCCGTGGCCTGGCTGGAGGGACGGGTGGAGCTGATCCGCATCATCAAGGAGATCGCGGCGGGGAAGTATTCCGACGAAATCCTGGAGCTGACCGGCCCCGGCTATCCGCCGGAAATCCAGGAGCTGGCCGAGGCCGTGGGGCTGATGATGGTCAGGATCGAGGCCAGGGAATTCCACCTGGAGCAACTCAACGAGCGGATCAAGTCCGACACCCTGAACACGGTCACGGCCGTGGCCGGGGCCCTGGCCGCACGCGACGCCTACACCGAGGGCCACGGCGAGCGCGTGGGCGTCTATGCCGAGCGTATGGCCCTCCGACTGGGCCTGGCCCCGGACGAGGTGGAGCGCATCCGCATCGCGGGCATCCTGCACGACATCGGCAAGATCGGCTTCTCCGACCACGTCTTCTCCAACGAGGACACGCGGCTCAACAAGGACATGCTGCTGGAGATCCGCAGCCACCCCCAGTGGGGATACGACATCCTGCGCAACCTCGACTTCCTGGGCCCGGCCCTGGACTACGTCTTCGCCCACCACGAGCGCATGGACGGCCGGGGCTACCCGCGCGGCCTGAGCGGCGACGAGATTCCGCTGGGCGCGCGCATCCTCTCCGTGGCCGACTGCTTCGACGCCATGACCACCAACCGCCCCTACCAGCGCGGCAAGACGCCCCAGGAGGCCCTGTCCATCCTCGGCGCCCTGGCCGGGACCGCACTGGACCCGGACCTGGTGGACCTGTTCATCGACGAGGTGGAGTGCGGCGGCATGGCCGACTGACCGGCAGGAACGTCCAAGACCCTCGCCGGGCGGCATTATCATTCCCCTCTTCTTTCCGCCATGCTATAGCTGGCATCCGATATCCTTTTCCCCTGCAACCGGACGCCGCCCATGACCAAGCAGCAGTTCCAGCTCGTCCCCCTCGCCGTGGCCCTGATCCTGGCCGCCGGCCTCGTGGCGGGCCTGTTCGTGGACCAGCAGAACTTCGAGCAAAAATCCCGGCTAGCCGCCCTGGGACGGCTCACCGCCGTCCGGAGCGGGCTGGAGAACGCCCTGCTCACCCGGCTGAACGTCCTGAAGGCGCTGACCACCTACGCCCGGCTGAAGCCGGACCTGGACGCCCGGTCCTTCGCCACCCTGGCCGAGGGACTGACCGCCGGGGTGGACGGCATCCGGCTGGCCGCCCTGGCCCGCAAGAACGTCGTCAGCCACACCTTTCCGCCCGAAGCGTCCGCCCGCTGGATGCACCGCGAGCTGCCCGCCGACGGGCGGGAGGCCGTCCGCGCCCTGGCGGCGAGGGTCCAGCGCACCCGGCAGTTGCGGGTGGCCGCGCCCCTGCCCTCCCCGGACTCCGCCGGGACCATCCTGGCGGCCGCCCCGGTCTTCCTGGAAGGCGGCCGGGGAGACTGGGGCCTGGCCCTCCTGGTCATCGACGCCCCCACCCTGTTCCGCGAAGCCGGGCTAACCAACCCGCTCCCGGACCTGCGGATCGCCCTGCGGGTCCCGAGCCCCGCCGCCGGGGAACGGAGCGAGCTGTTCGGCCCCCAATCCGTCTTCGACCAGCGCCCGGTGCTGCTGCCCGTGCCGGCGCCGGGCGGGGGGTGGCAGGCGGCGGCCGTCCCGGCCGGGGGCTGGGGGCTCTCCCCCAACCGGCCCATCATCCTCTACGGCGGGGGCGGGGCCGCCCTGCTCGTGGCCGGGCTCGTCTTCGCCACCCTCAGCCAGCTCTCGGGCAGGCTGCGCGAACGCGACGAGTTCCGCCGCCTCATGGCCCACGCCCGGAGCATCGTCCTGCGCCTCAACGCCGAAGGGGCCATCACCTATTGCAACGAATACGCCGAGACCTTCTACGGCTACGGCCCCGGCGAACTGACCGGCCGACCGCTGGTGGGGACCCTGGTCCCGCCCGGCTCCCCGGCGGGCGAGGCCCTGGGCCGCCGCCTGGGCCGGCTGCTGGAAAACCCGTCCGCCATCCCGTTCCGGGAGTTCCTCACCCTGCGCCGCAGCGGCGAGGCGGTGTGGATCGCCTGGACCCACGAGCCGGTTCTGGACGCCTCCGGCCGCCTGGCCGGCATCCTCTCCGTGGGCACGGACATCACGGACCGCAAGTTCATGGAGGAAGCCCTGCGCCGACGCGAGCGCCAGTACCGGCTCCTGGCCGAGAACGTCACGGACGTCATCTTCGGCCTGGACGCGGACCTGCGCTACACCTTCGCCAGCCCGTCCGACGAGGTGGCGCGCGGGGTCCGCCGGACCGAGGTCCTGGGCCGCCCCCTGGCCGACTCCCTCAAGCCCGCCTCCCGCGTCCGTTTCCTGGACACGGCGGAGCGGCTGCGCGAACAGCCGGACCAGGGAATGCGCTCCGCCATCCTGGACCTGGAGTTCCTCTGCGCCGACGGCTCGACCCTGTGGCTGGAGACCCGGCTGGGCCCCATGCTGAACGACGGCGGCCAGGTCATCGGCATCCTGGGCGTGGGCCGGGACATCACCGACCGCAAGCTGGCCGAAGCCCTGCGCGAGGATGTGGAGCGCATGGCCCGCCACGACCTCAAGACCCCGCTCGGCGCGGTCATCGGGCTGCCGGAGGAGATCCGGCGCATGGGCGGCCTCACCCCGGACCAGGACCGGCTCCTCGACATCGTGGGAAAGGCGGGCCGGGACATGCTCCGCCACATCAACAGCTCGCTCAGCCTGCACAAAATGGAGCAGGGCGACTACCGGCTGGAGCTCGAAACCGTGGACGTGCTGGCGGTGCTGGAGGAAATCCGGGCGGAATCCCTGTCCCTGATCCGGGACAAGGGCGTCAGCCTGGGCATCGAGATCGCGGGAATCGAAAAGGACCGTTTCCCGGCCAGGGTCGATCCCCCGCTCTTCCGCTCCCTGCTGGGCAACCTGATGCGCAACGCGCTCATCGCCTCGCCCGACGGCGGCACCGTGACCGTCACCCTGGCCGGGGACAAGGTCCTGTCCATCACCATCCGCAACCAGGGCGAGGTCCCGCACGCCATCCGCGACACCTTCTTCGGGAAATACGTCACCGCGGGCCGCAACTCCGGCACCGGCCTGGGCACCTACTCGGCCCGGCTCATCGCCCGCACCCACGGCGGCGACATCCTCCTGGACGCCAGCCAGCCCGGCAGCACCGGCGTGACGGTCATCCTGCCCCGCTAAGCGCGGCAAGACGCGGCGAAACAACGCGGGGAAAGCCCCGCGAGGCCCACCCCTGCGGGGCGCAGGCAAAGCCGACGTCCAAGCCCGCCCACGCGTCCAAGCCAAACCCTCGCCGTAGAAGCAGGCTGTTCCAAAATGGTGAGATGCGAGGAGCAAAAAGGGTTCAAGCCCGAAGCGTACTTCCCGTACGCGAGGGTTTGAACCCTTTGCAGCGACGAAGCAGATCGCCGTTTTGGAACAGCCTGCTAGCGGGTGTGGCGGGAGAGGGCAAGGGCCAGGGCCGTCGAGACCTTGACCAGCTCGGCGTTGCCGTGGCGCACCGTCCGGGCCATGCGCCGGGCCAGGGCCAGGATCAGCCTCGCGCCCACCCCGGGCTCGCGCTCCACCAGGGCGAAGAAGCGGTCGCGGTCCGTGACCAGGAACTCGGCGTCGCTCAGCACCTGGACCGTGGCCGAGCGGATGTCCCGGTCAACCAGAGCGATCTCGCCGAAGATGGGGTAGTCGCGCTCGTCCAGGGTGGCCAGGACCTTGCGCGGGTCGCCCGCCTCCATGATGGGCAGGTTCATGCCCCCCAGCAGCATGGACTTGGTGATGCGCACCTGGCCCCGGATCAGGATGAACATCTCGTCGCCCGGCTCGCCCTCGCTCACCAGGTTCCGGCCCGCCTCCACCCCGCGCACGTCGAAGAGGGGTTTCACCTTCTCCAGCATGTCCGGGGTCAGATCCTTGAACAGGGAGATGGACTCCCAGCCGACGTCGCCCAGGTTCATCGCGCCTCTCCCGGCTTGAGGTAGAGGACCGCGTCATACCCTTCGAGCTTCTGCTGGTCCGGCGGATTGGCCAGCACGCGCGGGCCCATGTCGCCCAGAGACGTGTCCTGGCCCGAGGACTCGAACAATTCGAGGATGAACTGGTCCAGGGCCGAGCCCGGATCGAGCACGTCCTCCAGGGAAAGCTGCTTGCTCAACTGGCACAGAGCCAGGGGCAGCCGCCCGTCGCTGCGGAACCGGGCCATGAGCCCGCCCCAGTCGAGCAGCCGCTCTTCACCGGAAAGAGTGTGGAATTGCAGGTGGTTGCTTCCGCGCACCCCCAGGAGTTCCTGGAGGAAGGTCCACATGGACGGGTTGGCCCCCATCAGCCCGAGGACCAGGCTGGTCAGCTCGCCGCGCACCAGGATCTCGTTGACCCCGGCCCGCAGCAGGTGCTTGCGGTTCTCGGGCTGGGCCGCCTCGCCGTAGAGCGGCACCCGGGGCGCGAGCTCGCGCAGGGCCAGGGCGGCGTAGAGCGTCTCCTGGTCCGCGTCCTTGGGGGCCAGCGTCCCGCGCTGGGAGAGCAGGTAGACCACCTTGGCCCGGTCCGGCCGCGCCTTCTGCAGGACGCTCTCCTGGGTGATGGTCCCCCAGACGAAATGGAGCCGGTCGCCCATGTCCAGGCGGAAGGCCACGGACTCGCGCTCGTCGGCCCCCAGTCCGTTGACCAGCACCAACTGCGACGCGCTCACACCGAGCACCCCGTTGTCGCGCAGCGCCCCCACCAACTCCGGGCCGAAATCGTTCCAGCCCACGATGACCACGTGGTTCGACAGGTTCACCTTGAGCAGCCCCTTGCGTTTTCTGGCCTTGCGCTCCACCAGCATGGAGGCCATGTTGCCGGTCAGGGTGGACACCAGCCCGATGCCGCAGATCATCACGAACAAGCCCATGATCCGGCCGCCCGTGGTCGAGGGAACCATGTCGCCGTACCCCACCGTGGTCAGCGTCACCACCGTCCACCACAGGGAGCCGAACAGATCCGAGGCGTCGCCCTCGGGGTGAAACTCGAAAAACCAGTACCCGCCCGTGCCGAAGGCGAGCATGCCCGAGATGAGCAGGGTCAGTTTCCCGAATGGAGTGCGGCACCACCGGACCACCGGGGCCGCCGCGAGCTTGAGCTGGGCCGTCATGTCCACCTTTCGCCGGTTTACCGCAACGTAGGGCCTGCCGGGCGTCGGCGTCAATGATAGCCTGTGCCTTGCGGACTACTGCAAGCTCGAAATCCCCATCCCGGCCAGCACCGACATCCAGATCCACAGCGCCAGCTTGACCTCGCCGACCCATCCGGTGCACACAGGCTCCAGCCCGCCCTCGGGCGTCACCAAATCCAGCCAGCAAAATCCCGACTTGCCGGTCATCGCAACCTCCCGCGCCCGTCCTCGGGCGCTTTTCTCCTCCTTAAAATCCCGCAGCCTCCGCGTCCAATGGCAATGGCCGAAGGGAGCCATCGCACATTCCGATTGCCCGCAACAATATCCGGTCCACCGTGCCCCGCATGAAACTCTGCCGACCACGGCCGCCGGGACCTTTTTCATTGACTTCCGGGCCCCGCCCCCGTAGCGAAGGCTCAGATTTCAACCTGGGAGGATCGGCATGATCGAAGCCGGACAGCTCGTTTTACTCATCAGCAACAAGGGCAAGCGCTACCTGCGCAAGTTCGAGCCGGGCGCCGAGGTGCACACGCACGACGGCAAGCTGCTCATGGACGAAGTGGCCGAGGCCGGTTTCGGCCAGTACGTGCGCACGCACCTGGGCCGGTCGTACCTGGTCCTCAAGCCCACGCTGCACGACCTCATCAAGGGCGTGAAGCGCCAGACCCAGATCATGTACCCCAAGGAGATCGGCTACCTGATGATGAAGCTCGGGATCGGCCCCGGCTCCACGGTCATCGAGTCCGGCACGGGCTCGGGCGGGCTGACCACGGCCCTGGCCTGGTTCGTGGGCGACACGGGCAAGGTCATCACCTACGAGCGGCGGGCGGATTTCTACAAGCTGGCGGGCAAGAACCTGGAGCGCGTCGGCCTGGCCGACCGCGTGGAGCAGGTCAACCGCAACATCGAGGACGGTTTCCTGCACTCGGGCGCGGACGCGCTGTTCCTGGACGTCCGGACCCCGTGGGAATACCTGGGGGCCATCCCGGCTGCGGTCATCCCCGGCGCCATGTGCGGCTTTCTGCTGCCCACGGTGAACCAGGTTTCCGACCTGCTGCGCGGGCTGGAGGCCGGACCCTTCGCCGAGGTGGAGGTCCTGGAAATCCTGGTCCGCCGCTGGAAGCCCGTGGCCGACCGGCTGCGCCCGGACGACCGCATGGTGGCCCACACCGGTTTCCTGGTCTTCGCCCGCTACATGGAGCCCCCGGCGGAGCTTGAACCCGAGGCCGCCCCGCTCCCGGCCGACGACGACGCCGACCTGCCCGACGCCGACGAGTTCGGCGACAGCACGGACGGCGACGGCGACGAATAGCCGCCCCCCCCGCAATCGAATGAAACGAGAACGCCGCCCTTCGGGGCGGCGTTTTTTTGTGCGGAAAACCTACTCGATGACGTCCAGCCGGTGCTCCACCGCTTCCTGGACCTGGTCCACGGTGACCGCGCCCACCTGAACGTCGGGCTGATGGGAATGGACGATGGTATGGATCGGCGAGAGCGGCCGCCAGCACTGGTAGGTGTAGTCGGCCAGGATGGCCACCATGGGCGCGTCCACGGCCGCGGCCAGGTGCATGGGCCCCGACGAGCTGGTCACGAACAGGTCGCAGGTCCCGAGGAACGCGCCCAGCTCCTCCAGCGCGCCGCCGGGATAGCGCAGGCAGTCCTCGCCCCAGGCAAAAGGCGGCAGCAGCCCCTCGTCGCCCGGACCCGCCACCACGTAAACCTCCACGTCGCCCCGCGCCGCCAGCCGCCGGGCCAGCTCCGCAAAGCGGTCCTCGGGCCAGCGCGTGTCCACCTTCTTGGCGTTGCCGATGAACATGGCCACCCGCCGCTTGCCCCCGCGCCGGGGAAACCGCTCCGCCATGCGCTCGCGCACCGCGTCGGACACCGGAAAGACCATGGCCGGGTCCAGGTCCGCACAGCCCAGCTCTTCGGCCACGCGCAACAGGAACTCGATGGTGTGCTCGCCCTCGCGGCAACGCACGGTCTCCTTGTAATAGCCCGCCGTGGCCCGGTACCAGGTGCCCACGCAAACCGGGGCCTTCACGAACCGCGCCAGCCGCGCCGCAGTCCGGGACTGGCCGTTGAGGGCCACCACCATGTCATAGCGACGCAGCCGGTACTTGAGGAAATGCCACGGCCACGCCCAGAGCCGCTTCAAGGGAAACACGGACACGGAATCGACGTCCGGATTGCCGCGCACCACCGCCGCGTTGCCCGGCGCGGCCACCAGGTCGATGCGCGCGCCCGGATAGGCCCGGCGAATGGCCCGCAGGGCCGGTGTGGTGCAAAACATGTCGCCGATGCGGTCCGTGCGCAACAGCAGAATGGTGCGAATCCTTTCCTTGTCGATGTGCTGCAAAATGCTTGCTCCGTCCTGGTTTCGAGGTCGCGGAATCCTAGGTAACCCGGCCCGGCGCGTCAAGCCGCCGCCGTCCCCGACGTTGCGCGCGGGACACGATTGTGCATATATTTGCCCAAGTCTGAAACTTAATACTGGCGTCCGGCCATCCATTCGGTATAGTTGCCTCAAAAAAACCAGTAAGGAGCGATATTCATGAAACGACTCACCCTGTTCATCACCCTGGCCCTGACCCTGCTGATGGCCATCCCGGCCCTGGCTGTCGACGCACCGGAACTGCGCGGCACCTGGAAAGGAAAATGCTCCATCGCCAAAGAAAGCGGCTTCATCGAAGGCCAGGCCGCCTTCATTATCGACGCCCAGCAGGGCCCGCTGCTCAAGGGTTACAAACTCTGGTTCGACCCCAAGGGCGCCCTCCACAGGGAAGGCTTCGTCGGCGTCTTTTCCCCCGAGGACGGGAAAATCTACTTCGCCGACGGCGACGCGGGCTACAACTTCGGCCAACTGACCGGCAAGCAGACCATGTCCGTCTACTACGTGACCGACGGGGCCACCTACAAGTGCATCCACTTCGCGCTGGAGCGCGTCCACTTCACCGCGGGCTTCATGCAGATCGACCGCGATGGCGACAAGGCCGTCATCACCGCCGAAATCACCCACTACTACCCGCTCAACGCCGAACGCATCATGAAAGAAGCCGATACCAACAAGGACGGCAAGCTCACCAAGCAGGAATGGGAAGCCTGGCAGAAGGCCCACTAGGCCCCACGCAGCTCCCTTCGAAGAAAAGGCCCCGCCAACGACACCCGGCGGGGCCTT
>NZ_JAQUWN010000088.1 GCF_028692895.1 Pseudodesulfovibrio sp. | reverse complement strand
CCTGGTCTTCATCTCCGACTCCGAGACCCAGGCCTACGCCGCCTTCGAGCTGGGGGCCACGGACTACCTGCTCTGGCCGCCCGCGCCGGGCCGCATGGCCCGGACCATCGACCGGCTCCAGAATTTCAAGACCCGCTTCCGCGAGGTGCCGCCCCCCCAGGCCTACGACGCGGCCGAGGCCGAGCCCGACGACTTCGGCGACGAGCAGACCGTCCAGCTCCCCCTGCCCGACGAGGAGCAGGACACCTTCCTGGCCGCTCTCAAGGCCGCCTGGGACCAGACCGCGGGCCGCCGCCAGGAGATCGAGAAGCTGGCCGTCAGCCAGGACGGCCGCACCATCCTCATCCCCTACGACCAGATCATCTTCGTGGAGGCCTTCGAGGACTATTCCTACGTGCACACGGCCAACCAGAAATATCTCTCCTCCCACCGGCTCAAGAACCTGGAGGACCGGCTGGAGCCGCACCGATTCTTCCGAGTGCACCGCAAGTACCTGGTCAACCTGGACATGGTCACCGAGATCGCCAGTATGCCCGGCTCCAACTTCATGCTGCGCACCGTGGGCCGCACGCGCATCGAGCTGCCCATCAGCCGACGGAGGATCGCCGAGCTCAAGAAGATCATCGGCCTGTAACCGTTCAACCCGCCGCAACGGCCGCTGACCGAAAAGGCCGGGCGTTGCGGGGACAACCTGCTACAAGTGAGACTCGCCGGACCGCCTTTTCCCGGTCCGAACAGCGAGGAGGACATAATGGACCAGTCAATACAGCTCGACAACCTGCTCCAGGAGGAACGGGTCTTCCGCCCCCTGCCGCAGTTGGTCATCGAGGCCAACGTCAACCCCCAGGAGCTGGAGGCCGCGCGCAAGTTCGCCGCCATGGACCCCCTCGGCTACTGGGAGGAGGCCGCCGACGAGCTGGACTGGTTCAAGAAGTGGGACCAGGTCTTCGACGACAAGGACGCCCCGTTCTACAAATGGTTCCCCGGCTCGCGCTGCAACATCGTCTACAACGCGCTGGACCGCCACATCGAGACCGTGACAAAGAACAAGCTGGCGCTCATCTGGGAGGGCGAGCCGGGCGACAGCCGCAAATACACCTATTTCGAGCTCTACCGCGAGGTGAACCGCTTCGCCAACGCCCTGCGCACCCTGGGCGTGCGCAAGGGCGACCGCGTCGTCCTCTACATGCCTCAGTTGCCCGAGACCGTCATCGCCATGCTGGCGACGGCCAAGATCGGCGCCATCCACACTTCGGTCTTCGCCGGGTTCTCGGCCAAGGCGCTGCGCCAGCGCATCAACGACGCCCAGGCCAAGCTGCTCATCACCGCCGACGGCTTCTACCGCAACGGCCGGATCATCAACCTCAAGGAGACCGCCGACCAGGCCCTGGTCGGGGCCTGCGCCGACTGCGTGGAGTCCATGGTCGTAGTCCGCCGCTGCAACATCAACGTGGAGATGGCCGACGGCCGCGACTTCCACTACGAGGACCTGGTCCGCCAGGAGCGCAACGAGGCCCCCACCGAGGTCATGGACGCCGACGACCCGCTCTTCCTGCTCCACACCTCGGGCACCACGGGCAGGCCCAAGGGCATCGTCCACTCCCACGCGGGCTACATGGTCGGCGTGCACCGCACCCTGACCACGGTCTTCGACATCAAGCCCACCGACATATTCTGGTGCACGGCCGACACCGGCTGGGTCACCGGCCACTCCGCCGGGGTCTACGGGCCGCTCATGGCGGGCACCACCTCGGTCATGTACGAGGGCCACCCCAACTATCCCCAGGCCGACCGGCTCTGGGCCATCGTGGCCAAGTACGGGGTGACCATCTTCTACACCGCGCCGACCATGATCCGGATGCTGATGCGCTTCGGCACCCAGTATCCCAAGACCCACGACCTCTCCTCCCTGCGCCTGCTCGGCTCGGTGGGCGAGCCCATCAGCCCCGAGGCCTGGACCTGGCTCTACAAGAACATCGGCCGGTCCGAGTGCCCGGTGCTCGACACCTGGTGGCAGACCGAGACCGGCATGTTCATGATCTCGCCCCTGCCCATCTCGCTGCTCAAGCCCGGCTCGGTGACCAAGCCCCTGCCCGGCGTGGAATGCGACGTGGTGGACCGCGACGGCAAGCCCGTGCCCCCCGGCCGGGGCGGCCTGCTGGTGGTCACCAGGCCCTGGCCCGCCATGATGACCGGCCTGTGGAACGACGACGAGCAGTACCGCAAGTACTGGGAGACCATCCCCGGCGTCTACTACGCGGGCGACGTGGCGCGGAAGGACGAGGACGGCTACATCTGGATTCAGGGCCGGGCCGACGACGTCATCAACATCGCGGGCCACCGCATCGGCTCGGCCGAGCTGGAGGCCGCCTTCGGCAGCCATCACGCGGTCAGCGAGTGCGCGGTCATCGGCGTGCCGGACAAGATCAAGGGCGAGGCGGCCAAGGCCTTCGTCATCCTCAATCCCGGCGTCACGGCCGACGACGACCTCATCAAGGACCTCAAGCGCACCATCCGCAACGAGCTCGGCCCCGTGGCGGTCATCAAGTCCATCGAGTTCCGCGACACGCTGCCCAAGACCACCTCGGGCAAGATCATGCGCCGGGTCCTCAAGGCCGAGGAGACGGGCCAGGAACTCGGCGACCTGACCGGCCTGGTGGTCGAGCCCTAGCGCCCGCCGGGTCTCGGCCGCCCGGCCTTGCCCAAACCCGCGCGGCCATGTACATCCAGGTGCATGACCGAAGAAAAAAAGTACCCCATGGCCTTCACGGCCCCGGAAGAGGACGTCGTCCCCCTGACCCTGTCCATGGTCGGCAACCTCCTGGCCGCCTCGCGCGAAAGCCCGCGCAAGCGCATGCTCCAGCGCCTCCACAAGGAGGACGGCGAGCTCGTGCACCGCATGTTCAACGCCTTCCAGCCCGGCACCTACGTCACTCCCCACCGCCACCTGCATCCGGCCAAGACCGAGACCATCCTGGCCATCTCCGGCGCGCTCCTCTTCGTGGAGTTCGACGACAACGGCCAGTTCCTGCGCCACACCCTGCTCCAGCCCGGCACCGAGACCTTCGGCGTGGACGTCGCGCCCCACGTCTTCCACACCTTCGTGGCCCTCAAGCCCGACACCCTCATCTTCGAGGTCAAGACCGGCCCCTACGCCCAGGAATCGGACAAGAACTTCCCGGACTGGGCCCCGCGCGAAGGGACAGAGGAGGCCGACGCCTACCTCCTGGACCTCATCAAGCTCCTGGCCGAACGCGCCAACGCCGAGGCCGAGGCCCTCAAGGAGCGCCGCGATAACGAGGTCCCGACCAACTGACCGGCACGAATCCGGTTGACTTGAGCGCCGGAATCGGGAATCACCGGCAAGGCGGCCCGCCGCAATTGCAACCACAGGGATTTCCATGAACAACCGCGCCCTCAGAGCCGACATCCTGCTCTTCGTCACCGCCGCCATCTGGGGCTTCGCCTTCGTGGCCCAGCGGGTCGGCATGGACCATGTCGGCCCCCTGACATTCAATGGCATCCGTTTCGCCCTGGGCGGCCTGGCCCTCATCCCCCTGGCCCTGCGCCTGGAGAAGAACCGCGCCGCCACATACACCCCCGCCGGGGCCAGACGCATCGGCCTCGGCGGCATCGCGCTGGGCGTGGTCCTGTTCTTCGGTGCGTCGCTGCAACAGGCCGGACTGGCCGGGCCGCAGCTCGCCGTCTTCGGCCTCGACGCCTCCACGGCAGGCAAGGCCGGGTTCATCACCGGCCTCTATGTGGTCCTGGTGCCCATCTGCGGCCTGTTTCTGCGCGAGCGCCCCGGCTGGGGCACCTGGCTGGGCGCTGTCATCGCCGTGGTCGGCATGTACCTGCTCTCGGTCACAGCGGACCTGTCCGTGGCCTTCGGCGACCTGCTCGTGCTCGTCAGCGCCCTCTTCTGGACCACCCACGTCCTGCTGGTGGGCAAAATCTCCCCCGGCATGGACGCGGCCGACGCCGTCAAGCTGTCCATCGTCCAATTCCTGGCCTGTGCGGCCCTGAGCCTGGTCGTGGCCTTCCCCACCGAGCCCGTGGCCATGGGCTCCATCCTCGACGCGGGCATCCCCATCCTGTACGGCGGCTTCATGTCGGTGGGCATCGCCTACACCTTGCAGATCGTGGCTCAGCGAGACGCGCCGTCGGCGCACGCAGCCATCATCATGTCGCTGGAGGCGGTTTTCGCCGCCATCGGCGGGTGCGTGATGCTGGATGAGACGCTGACGGTGCGCGCGCTGATCGGCTGCGGGCTGATGCTGGCGGGAATGGTGCTCAGCCAGCTCAAGCCTTAGAGCCGGCCGAGGCGTACGGCGAAGAGAGGAAAGCAGGCCGCAGCCTGAAAGTCTGCCGAAAGCCGGGAGGGGGAAGCGTTCGCTTCCCCCTCCCGGTTTTTTGAATGCCCTGGGCGGGCGGCGCTTCTTTTTTGTGGCCAAACACAGGCCTTGCGAGCAGCTTGGCCGCCTTCGTCGTTGCGTCGCCAAGCATCCGATCCAAGCGCAGGAACATAGGACTGGGCTTGTACGGATTAACTGGAAGGGACTACGGTCCCGGACGATTTTCTTCAGTTCCTTCCGTTGCGGGTGATCGGGCTGCTGCTTGCCGCAGCGGCGATTCGGCAAGTTACTCCGATGCAGCCCCGCGGCCAGGCGGCTTAGGAACTGACCAGACGGCTGGAGCGGCTTTTCGCAGCCCCGGAGCTTTTCATTTTCGGCGTCTTGGCTGCGGACAAATCCGCAGGACAGCGGATTTGGACGCCGGCTTTGCCAGCGCCGCGAAGCGGTGAGCTCCAGGACGGGGCCAATCCAGTGGAGGCCGCTTGGATCAGCTTCCTGCCCCGTGGACGGGGCGGGCTGGCGGGGCGCACCAGGAGCGGTTTTTACTCACTTTTGGGCGCTCTGGTCCAAAAGTCGCGCCTTCATGACGCGAAACCTCCGAATAACGTCCCGCCGGAGGCGGCCCCTTATCTGCCTCTACTCTTTTGCCTTTCTCTTCTGCCTGTTGCCTTTCCTCGCCCCTCTTTGGTTGCAATTCACTTTAATATATGCTCATACCTTCACAAGACATTCGACCTTGAACCATTCAGCGAAATCTCGGGAAATCTCCATGAAAAAGACAACCAAAATCGGAATTATCATCTGTGACCGCTATCGGACGTGCGCCGGAGGGAAGTGCCTGCGAGCCCTGCGAAACAAGGAAGGCGCCTTCAGCATGTACACGGATACGGACCTTGAGCTGGTAGGCTACACCACCTGCGCGGGCTGTCCGGGCGGGAACATCGAATATACCGGCGAGGAAATGGTCAAGAACGGCGCGGACGTCATCCACCTCGCGACCGGGATGCTCGTCGGCTACCCGCCCTGCCCCCACATTCAGACATTCAAGGATTTCATTACCATGCGCTACGGCGTCCAGGTCGTTGTCGGCACCCATCCGATTCCCCAAAAGTACCTCGATCTCCATACCGGGCTCGGCACCTGGAGCAACCCTTCGTGGGCCCCGCTGATCGAGCAAGCGATGTCGGATGAACAAACGCGCAAGGCCTACGACTGATCGGCGAGCGGCCGGGCCGCCAGCACCGGAAGAAAGCCACGCCGATGAGAAGGCGGGCACTCGCCGGGCGCCACAAGCCGAGAAAAAGCCCCCGGAAGCGCCAGCTTCCGGGGGCTTCGCCGCAAAAGCGGGAAAAAGCTATTCGCCCAGGTACGCCTTGCGAATGTCGGGGTTGGCCAAGAGCTTGTCCGCCGCATCCTCCATGACCACGGAGCCGGTCTCCAGCACATAGCCGCGACTGGCGCACTGCAACGCCAGGTTCGCGTTCTGCTCCACCAGGACCACGGTCACGCCCTGCCCGTTGATCATCCGGACGATGTCGAAGATCTGCTGCACCAGAAGCGGGGCCAACCCCATGGACGGCTCGTCCAGGAGCAGCACCGTGGGGCGGCTCATCAGGGCACGGGCCATGGCCAGCATCTGCTGCTCGCCGCCCGAGAGCGTGCCGCCCAACTGCCTGCGCCGCTCGCGCAGCTTGGGGAAGAGCTCGAAGACGCGCTCGACGTCCTCCTTGACCCCGGCGGAGTCGGTGCGGAAAAACGCGCCCATGTCGAGGTTTTCCATGACCGTGAGTCGAGGGAAGATGCGCCGTCCCTCGGGCACCTGGCACAGGCCAAGGGTCGGCAGGATGTCGCTGCCCACGCCGTTGATGCGCTCGCCCTTGTAGAAGACGTCGCCCTCGATGGCCTTGACGATGTTGCAGATGGTCATCAGCGTGGTGGACTTGCCCGCGCCGTTGGCCCCGATGATGGTCACGATCTCGCCGGGATAGACCTTGAGCGAAATCCCCTTCAGCGCCTTGATGCGGCCATAGGCCGAGACCACGTTCCTCAGTTCCAGTATGGGCTGGTTATCGACCATCATCGCCTACTCCATCTCCTCGGACCGGCGGCCGACCCGCTTGGCGGGCCAGATGCCCGCGGGCCTGACCAGCATCATGAGCGTCATCACGCCGCCGAAGACCAGCATGCGGTAGAGCTCGAACTCGCGGAACACCTCGGGCAGGGCCACCAGGGCCAGCACGCCGAGGATGACGCCGGGGATGGACCCCATGCCGCCCAGCACGACCATGGACAGGACCATGGCCGACTCCAGGAACGAGAAGGACTCGGGGCCGACGAAGCGCATCCGGGCCGCGAAGAACGCCCCGGCGAACCCGGCGAAGGTCGCGCCCATGGCGTAGGCCAGCAGCTTGAGCAAAAAGGTGTTCACGCCCATCAGCTCGGCGGCCGTCTCGTCCTCGCGGATCGCCTCCCAGGCCCGGCCGATGCGCGAATAGTTCAGGCGGTAGACCGAGAGCACGGTGACCACCGCGATGGCCAGGATGACGTAATAGAGCGAGGCCAGGCTGCGGAAGTCGAAGCCGAAGAGTTCGGGCCGGGGGATGCCGAGGATGCCGTTGGGCCCGTTGGTCAGGGCCATCCAGTTGTTCAGGATGAGACGGACGATCTCGCCGAAGCCCAGGGTGACGATGGCCAGGTAGTCGCCGCGCATGCGCAGGGTCGGGTAGCCGATGATGCAGCCCGCGATGGCCGCCAGCAGCCCGGCGATGGGCAGGCAGAGCCAGAAGGAAAATCCGAAGTTCAGGCTGAGCAGCGCGTAGGTGTATGCGCCCACGCCGTAGAAGGCGATGTAGCCCAGGTCGAGCAGCCCGGCCAGGCCGACCACCACGTTGAGCCCCAGGCCCAGGCAGATGTAGATGAGCACCGAGATGGCCACGTCGTGGGCGTAGCGCCCGGTGACCAGCGGGAAGACGATGGCCACGGCGAGCGTTGCGCCCAGGAGCACCCAGGTCGGGGTCTTGGCGTAGGCCCGCTGGATGAGCCCGGCCGCCGACTGGATGGGCTTGCCCGCCGCGTCCAGGTAGCCCGCCTCCTTGACCTGGTAGAAGAAGAGCACGAACACGGCGGCCACGGCCACGTAGCCGAAGACCTGGAAGGTGGCGGCGAACTCGAACCCCTCGGGCTTGATGCCGAGCATGGGCCACAGGAGGATGAGGAACCAGACCAGGCCGACCGCGCAGCCCGTCCATAATTTCTTAGACCCGCGTATCGTCAACGTTCTCTCCCATGATGCCGGTGGGTTTGAAATACAGGACCGCGATCAGGATGACGAAGGCGAAGACGTCCTTGTACTCGCCGGAGACGTATCCGGCGGCGAAGACCTCCACCATGCCGATGATCAGGCCGCCGACCAGCGCGCCGGTGATGTTGCCGATGCCGCCCAGCACGGCGGCGGCGAAGGCCTTGATGCCGGGCACGAAGCCCATGGAGTAGTTGACCGAGCCGTAGTAGAGCCCGACCATGATCCCGGCCGCGGCGGCCAGGGCCGCGCCGATGGCGAAGGTGATGGCGATGATGCGGTTGGAATTGATGCCCACCAGGGCGGACATGACCTTGTCCTGAGCCGTGGCGCGCATGGCCCGGCCGATGCGGGTCTTGAAGACCAGCAGGTTGAGCCCGAGCAGCAGGCCCGCCGTCAGGGCCACGATGAACATCTGCATGTAGGAGACCGAGACGAGCCCCCAGCTCAAACCGCCGGAGGTGATCTCCGTGGGGTAGGCCTTGTCGTACACGCCCTGGGTGAGCATCAGCCCGTTCTGCAGGAAGATGGACATGCCGAGCGCCGAAAGCAGCGCGGCCAGGCGCGAGGCCTGCCGGAGCGGCTTGTAGGCCAGTTGCTCCACCGCCATGGCGAGCAGCGCGCAGTAGCCCATGGCCAGGACCAGGGAGATGGCCAGGCAGGCATAGGGATGCAGCCCCTGGGCGGAGAGGTAGGAGATGAGGATCACGCCCATGTACCCGCCCGCCGCGAAGAACTCGCCGTGGGCGAAGTTGATGAGCTGGATGATGCCGTAGACCATGGTATACCCCAGGGCGATGAGGGCGTAGACGCCCCCCAGGGTTATGCCGTTGATCAACTGTTGAATGAAAAATTCCATGGGGTCTCGGTGCCGGGGCCCCGCTTGCGGGGCCCCGGTCGTTTTTTCGGTGTGAGGCCTAGTACTTCTGGCCGGTCAGGGAGTTCCAGTAGGGCACGAACGCGCCGTCCTTGACCTGGTAGACGGTGTAGTTGGAGCCGGAGTCGCCCTTCTCGTCGTAGGAGATGTCCTTGGACGCGCCGGTGAACTTCAGCTTCATAAGCTGCTCGCGGACCTTGGCCGGATCGGTGGTCCCGGCGGCCTTGACCGCGTTCAGGTACGCGGTGGCGGAGTCGAAGGAATAGGCGGAGTAGGCGCCGGGCTCCTTGCCGGTCTTCTCCTTCCACTTGGCCTGGAAGTCCTTGAAGGCCGTGGCGTTCTTGTCGATGGCGCCGAAGGTCAGGAACATGCCCTCGGCGTCGCCCTTGGCGATTTCCATGAGCTGCGGATGGTACACGGCGTCCTGGCCCATCAGGATGGCGTCGATGCCCATGCGCTTGGCCTGGATGACCATCAGCGCGCCGGTGGCGGAGTTCTGCAGGGAGATGTAAAGCAGGTCGGGACCGGCGGCCTTGACCTTGGTCAGCACGGCCGAGTAGTCCTTGTCGCCCTGGTTGACGTGGTCGTGATCCAGGACCTCGATGCCCGCGGCCCTGGCGGCGGATTCGACGCCGTCGGCCAGGCCCTGGGAGTAGGTGGTCTTGTCGTCCACGATGAAGATCTTCTTCACGCCCGCCACGTCGGTCATGAACTTGACGGCGGCCGGGCCCTGATGGTCGTCACGGCCGCAGGTGCGGAACATGTAGGGCAGGCCGCGCTCGGTGACCTGCGGGTTGGTGGAGGCCGGGGTGAGCATGATGATCTTCTCCTCGGCCAGGGTCTCGGAGGCCGGGATGGTGGAGCTGGAGCAGTAGGCGCCGACCACGGCGGAGACCTTGTCGTTGATCAGCTTGTTGGCGGCGGCAACGGCCTGTTTCGGATCACAGGCGCTGTCCTGGGGAAAGACCTGGATGTCGGAATAGCCCGGGATGCCGCCCTGGGCCTTGAAAACTTCCACAGCGATCTCCGCGCCCTGGCGGATGTCGTTGCCGTCCGCCGCATAGGGGCCGGTCAGCGGAGAAAGCGTTCCGATCTTGAGGATGTTCTCCGCCTTCTTCTCCTCCTTGCCGCCGCACCCGCCGAGCACCAGACCCAGCAGGGCCAGGGCCACTACCAGCACGAGTAAACGTTTCATTGACACTCTCTCCATGTTGACTGTTGCGCCAGCCTCTCACTTACTGGCCCAGATATGCCTCAATCACGTCGGGGTTGCGCTGAATCTCTTCGGGCAGCCCCTCCGCGATCATTACGCCGTGGTCAAGCACGATGATCCGGTTGCAGATTCCCATGACGACCTTCATGTCGTGCTCCACCATGAGCACGTTGATGCCGAGGTTCGTGATCCGGCCGATGGATTCCATCAGTTGCTTGGACTCCGCCGGGTTCAGCCCGGCCGCGGGCTCGTCCAGCAGGATGGTCCTCGGCTCGCTGGCCAGGGCCCGCGCGATTTCCAGTCTGCGCTGGTAGCCGTAGGGCAGGTTGGAGGCCACCTCGTCCGCCTTGCGGCCCAGGCCCATGAAGTCCAGCGCCTGCTGGGCCTTCTCCTGGATGCGAGCCTCCTCGCTCCGTTGGGACGGGGAGCGCAGGATCGCACCGACAACGCCCGTCCGCGACCGGCTGTGCTGCGCGACCATGCAGTTCTCCAGCGCGGTCATGTTCTGGAACAGGCGGATGTTCTGAAACGTGCGGGCGATGCCCATGCCCAGGATCTGGTGGGGCCGCATCCCGGTGATGGTCGCGCCGTCGTAGCTGGCCTGGCCGGAGGAGACGCGGTATACGCCGGTGATGACGTTGAAGACCGTGGTCTTGCCAGCGCCGTTCGGCCCGATCAGGCCGATGACCTCTCCCTCGGACACGGAAAAAGAAACGTCGGTCAGGGCCTGCAGCCCGCCGAACCGCACACAGATGTCGTCAAGGATGAGATTTGCCATAAGTACCCAATCAGATAGTAAAAATCAGCCCTGTTAGCAAGCTAAATATTATTCGCCGACCTTTTGCAACAGGCGAATATGATGAACTTTTTTTTACTCTGGCCTGTGCCCTTTACCCCATGGTCACCAAAAAGTCCATTTGCGGGGCTCCAACTCCGCCCGTCCTTCGGCTTTTCCCTCTAATTGTCAAATTTAACTTTGTTCTGCCTACAATTTTGCAGATAAATACCCCTTTACGCCCCTGAATTATGCTCTTACCCTCTGCTGAACAATCCGAAGCCCCCTTGAGGCTTCCACCCCAACCATACGGAGACCCGACATGCAAAAGACCGTCTTCATCACCGGCGCCACCGCCGGTTTCGGCAAGGCCATGGCCGAACGCTACGCCCGCGAGGGGTGGCGGCTCGTCCTCACCGGACGCCGCAATGACCGCCTTGAGGAACTGAAAAACGAGCTGGCCCCGGCACCGGTCCTCACCCTCCGCTTCGACGTGCGCGACCGGGCCGCCTGCGAGGCCGCCGTGGCCTCCCTGCCCGCCGACTTCGCCGACATCGACGTGCTGGTCAACAACGCGGGCCTGGCCCTGGGCCTGGAGCCCGCCCAGGCGTGCGATCTGAATGACTGGGAAACCATGATCGACACCAATATCAAGGGGCTGACCTACATCACCCGCGCCATCCTGCCCGGCATGGTCGCCCGCAACACGGGCCACGTCGTCAACCTCGGCTCCGTGGCCGGGACCTACCCCTACCCCGGCGGCAACTGCTATGGCGGCACCAAGGCCTTCGTGAACCAGTTCTCCAAGAACCTGCTCGCCGACCTGCTCGGCACCAAAGTGCGGGTAACCAACCTCGAACCTGGCCTGTGCGAGACCGAGTTCTCCGTGGTCCGGTTCAAGGGCGACAAGGCCGCCGCCGACAAGGTCTACGCGGGCACCAGCCCCATCACGGCCACGGATATCGCCGAGTGCGTCTACTGGGCCACCACCCTGCCCGCCCACGTCAACATCAACTCCATGGAAATAATGCCCGTGGACCAGGCCTTCGGTCCCTTCGCCATCCACCGAAGCTAGCCGCAAACGACATGGACGGGGGAGGCCTCCGGCGGCCGGGGGAAGGGAAGGGGGAACCTTTCGGGAAAGGTTCCCCCTTCCCTTC
>NZ_JAQUWN010000087.1 GCF_028692895.1 Pseudodesulfovibrio sp. | reverse complement strand
CATGAAGCGATTCCGTGATTGGGGAATGCAAACCAAGGTGTTGAGTCTTTTCCTCGTCGCCATCATCATCTTCATGGCGGGGTTGCTCGGCTATTTCATCCCCGTGGTGGGTGAATCGCTCATGACGGAAAAGCGGCTGGCCACCAAGAGCGCCGTGGAGACCGCCTATTCCGTGCTGGCCTACCTGGGCGAGCAGGAGGCCACCGGCGGGCTGGCCCGCGAGGAGGCCCAGGAACGGGCCAAGAAGGCCATCGCGGCCCTGCGGTACATGGGGGACAACTACTACTGGATCAACGACACCAGGCCGGTGATGATCATGCACCCGATGAACGCCAAGCTGGACGGCCAGGACCTGAGCTCCAACGCCGATCCCAACGGCAAGCGGCTCTTCGTCGAGATGGCCGAGCTGTGCAAGCGCGAGGGCGAGGGCTTCATCCCCTACATGTGGCCCAAGCCGGGGCGCGACAAGCCGGTGGAGAAGATTTCCTACGTCAAGCTGTACAAGCCCTGGGGCTGGATCATCGGCAGCGGCATCTACGTTGACGACGTGGCCGCGCAGATTTCCTCCCTGCGGCTCCAGATCATCATCCCCACGGTGCTGGTCATGGCGGTTATCCTGCTCATTGCGACCCTGATGGTCCGCAGCATGGTCAGGCCCCTCCAGGAGGCCGTGGATATCTCCAACCGGATGGCCGGCGGCGACCTGAGCATGAAGGTGCCGGTCCGCAGCAAGGACGAAGTGGGGCAGATGTCCCAGGCCATGTCCGATATGCTGGCGGCGCTGCGCGACGTGGTGGGCGAGGTCCGCGAGGCCAGCGCCCAGGTGGCGGCGGGCAGCGAGGAGCTTTCCGCCTCGGCCATCGAGCTTTCCCAGGGCGCTTCGGACCAGGCGTCCAGCGTGGAGGAGGTTTCCGCCTCCATGGAGGAGATGACGTCGAGCATCGGCCAGAACGCGGAGAACGCCCAGACCACCAATGCCATGACCACCAAGGCCGCCTCGGACACAGCCAGGGGCGGCGAGGCCGTGGCCAAGACCGTGGAGGCCATGAAGCAGATCGCGGACAAGATTCTCATCGTCGAGGAGATCGCCCGCCAGACCAACCTGCTGGCCCTGAACGCGGCCATCGAGGCGGCGCGCGCGGGCGAGCACGGCAAGGGGTTCGCCGTGGTCGCGGCCGAGGTCCGCAAGCTGGCCGAACGTTCCGGCGCAGCCGCTTCCGAGATCAGCGAGCTGTCGTCGAGCAGCGTCCGGGTGGCGGAGGAGGCGGGCGACCTGCTGGCCCGGATCGTGCCCGACATCGAGCGCACCGCCGAACTGGTGCAGGAGATCGCGGCGGCCAGCAACGAGCAGAACACCGGCAGCGAGCAGGTCAACCTGGCCATCCAGCAGCTCGACAAGATTATCCAGCAGAACGCCTCGGCGTCCGAGGAGGTGGCCTCCACCTCCGAGGAGCTGTCCGGCCAGGCCGTGCAGTTGCAGGAGACCATCCGTTTCTTCAAGCTGGGCGACGGCGAGCAGCCCGCGCCCAAGAACCTCGCACCGGGCGCGAGGAGGCCCCCGGCTCCCAAGTCCCTGGGCGCAAGGCCCAAGCCGTCCGGTGGCGGCGGGGGCATGAGCATCGACCTGGGCGACGAGGAGTTCGAGCGCTTCTGACGCCCCGCAGAATGGAGCACGTCCGGAGCCGCCCCCTGGGGCGGCTCCGTTTTTCGCCCCCGCCGCGCCGATTTTTGCGTTGGCGGACGCGGGCGATTTTTGTTAAGGCATGACTGCGGCCGGTGCCGTAAGATCAAGAACCGAGGGACTCATGTCGGAAACCTATCTGGAAAAGGCGCTGATAAAGCTCGCCAGGCAGATCAATGCCTATGACGAAGCCTCCCTGATGAGCCTGTGGGAGAAATATGCGGAGAAGGTCCGCCGTTTCGAACCCACCAAGCGCTGGGAGGAGGCGGTGCTGATCTTCAACCTCATCCAGTCCGCCCGGCTGAAGAACCAGCTCTTCAACTACAACTGGGCGCGCTCCCGCAAGCCGGACGAGCCTGGCGCGGACATCGACCTGGCCGCCCTGACCGCGCCCGAGCCGGTGATCCACGAGGTGGAGGCCGGGCCGAAGGACGCGGCGGGCAGACGCCAGGAAGGCGATTCCCACCCGGACCGCAAGGGCAAGCTGCTCACCCTCACCCCGAAAAACAAGAAATAGCCGGTCCCTGCGCGGTTGACATGCGCCCCGGTTTGTATTTACGGAAGATAACCGTTCGTGTGCGCTGAACACTGCGGGGCGCTTTCCGTTTTTTCAAGGAGCAACATACATGGCCAATATTGTGGTTTTCGGCTCCCAGTGGGGGGACGAGGGCAAGGGTAAGATCGTCGACATGCTCGCGGAGCGGGCCGACGCCATCGTCCGCTTCCAGGGCGGCAACAACGCCGGACATACCCTGGTGGTGGACGGGGAGCAGTGCATCCTGCACCTCATTCCCTCGGGCATCCTGCACCCCGGCAAGCAGTGCCTCATCGGCAACGGCGTGGTCCTCGACCCGTTCGTCTTCTGCATGGAGCTGGACAAACTCGCCGCCAAGGGCGTGGACGTCTCGCCGAGCCGGATGATGATAAGCCGCAAGACGCACATCATCATGCCCTACCACTGCCGCATGGACGGCGCGCGCGAGGAGGCCAAGTCCGACGAGGGCAAGATCGGCACCACCGGACGCGGCATCGGCCCCTGCTACGAGGACAAGGTCAACCGCTGCGGCGTGCGCGCGGGCGACTTCGAGAACCCCTCGCTGCTCAAGGAAAAGATCGCCGCCGCGCTCATCGAGAAGAACGTGCTGCTCAAGAACCTCTACGGCGCCGAGCCCATGGACGCCGAGGCGGTCTTCGCCGAGCTCCTGCCCGTGGCCGAGCGGCTGGTGCCCTACCTGGGCGACGTTTCCTCCGCCATACAGAAGGCGTCGGGCGCGGTCCTCTTCGAGGGCGCGCAGGGCACGCACCTGGACATCGACCACGGCACCTATCCCTTCGTCACGTCGAGCAACACGGTCACGGCCAACGCGGCCTCCGGCTCCGGCTGCTCCCCGCGCGACCTGGAGCGGATCACCGCCGTGGTCAAGGCCTACACCACCCGCGTGGGCAGCGGTCCCTTCCCCACCGAGCTGACCGACGCCGACGGCGGCTACCTGCAGAGCAAGGGCCACGAGTTCGGGGCCACCACCGGGCGCAAGCGCCGCTGCGGCTGGCTCGACCTGGTGGTTCTCAAGGAGTCCGTCCGCCTCAACGGCCCCACCGAGCTGGCCATCACCAAGCTCGACGTGCTCTCCGGCCTCAAGGCGATCAAGCTGTGCACGGCCTACGAGTACAACGGCGAGAGGATTGACTACCCGCCGCAGATCCAGAACGGCATGGCCTACGTCAAGCCGGTCTACGAGACGTTGCCGGGCTGGGACGAGGACATTTCCACCGCGCGTTCCTGGGGCGAGCTGCCCGACAACGCGGTCAACTACCTGCGCCGGATCGAAGAGGTCTCCGGGGTCAAGATCGGCATCGTGTCCGTCGGCCCGGACCGGGCGCAGACCTTCTAGAGGGGGCGCGATGACAGGCAACGCCGATCCGCTGTCCGCCCTCGCCGGGCAGGAGCACGCGGTCAAGCGGCTGAACGCCATCGCCCACGATCCCCCGCAATCCATCGTCATCGAGGGGGGCGACGCGGACGGCCGCGTCGCCCTCGCCCTGTATTGGGCCATGCGCCTCAACTGCGAAGGCGGCGGCGAGCCCTGCGGCCGCTGCCCGGCCTGCCGCCAGATCGCGGACCTCGCCTTCAAGGACCTGCTCTTCTTCGACGGGCGCGAGGGGCTCATCAAGGTCCAGTCGGTCCGCGACGAGCGGGCCACCTGGGGCCAGCCGCCGTCCGGCGACGGGTACCGGGTGACCATCTTCGCCGAGGCCCAGATGTTCATGACCGAGGCGGCCAACGCCCTGCTCAAGTCCCTGGAGGAGCCCCGTCCGGGAAACGTCTTCGTCCTCTGCGCCCCCCAGCGCGAGCGGCTGCTGGAGACCCTGGTCTCCCGCTCCTGGGTGGTGACGCTTGCCTGGCCCGACGCGCGCGTCAACGACCCGGCCGTGACCAAGTGGACCGAGGCCCTGGCCGAGTGCTGGCGCTCCGGGCGCGGCTGGTTCCAGTTGACGGCGGCCAAGGGCGCGGTGGACCGCGACCTGGCCATGGCCGTGGTCATCGGGATGCAGCGGGAGCTGCGCGAGGCCATGTCCGGCGCCTGCGCCACGCCGCTCTCCGCCCGCCTGGCCCAGAGCTACGACGCGCGGGGGCTGCGCCGCATCGGCCTGGTCCTGGAGCAGGCCCAGGACGCCCTGAACACCCAGATTCCGGTCAACCCCGCCATGGTCCTGGACTGGGTGGCCACGCGCATGGCCTGACCGTGCGCATCGAACCCTACCGCGGCCACGACGCCGACGCTATCGTCGAGCTCATCACCACCATCCAGATCCGGGAATTCGGCGTGGCCACCTCGGCCGATAAACAGCCGGACCTGCGCGGCATTCCGGCCTTCTACCAGCACGGGGCGGGCGACTTCTGGCTCGCCTTCGAGGGCGACGAGCTCGTCGGCACCATCGCCCTCCTGGACGTGGGCGACGGCGACTGCGCCCTGCGCAAGATGTTCGTGAAAAAGGAGTTCCGGGGCCGGGAACGGGGCGTGGCGGCCGCGCTCATGCGGACCCTGCTCGACCGGGCCGGGGAGCGGGGCGTCCGGGCCGTCTACCTCGGCACCGTGGACGTCTACCACGCCGCGCACCGCTTCTACGAGAAGCACGGCTTCGTCGAGGTCGCCCGCGCCGAGGTGCCGGACGCTGTCCCGCTCATGGACGTGGACGTCAAATACTATCGGTACCGCTTCGGGCGATGAACGCGTTGTCGCGCTCCACGCGGCAGACGCGCGTGGCGAAGGCCGCGTACCATTCCCTTCTTCCCCGCTCCATGGCCGCCCGGTGCTCCGGTCGGGCCCGCCAGGCCGCGATGGCCGCCTCGTCCCGCCAGTAGGAGACCGTGATCCCCACGCCGTCGCGCGCGGACTCCGCGCCCAGGAAACCGTCCATGGTCCGGGCCAGGTCCACCAGCCGGTCGGCGACCTCGCCGTAGCCCGCGTCCGTCCCGGTCCGCGTCGAGGTGAAGATGACCGCGAAATAGGGCGGCTCGGGCGTGTCCGCAAAGCCGGGGACCCGGCTCAGATCAGGTTGATCCGCTTGCATTGCGACCCCTTGGGGATGAACAGGAGCATCTCCGGGGCGCTGGCCACCGGCTGCTCCAGGTTGCGGGCGAGGAAGCGGGAGGGCATCTCCTCGAACTCCGGCCCCGGCCGCAGGAAGGTGCGGCAGAACATCTCGCCCCAGTTGGTGGTGTAGATGGCCGAGGCCTGCTCCACGCGCTGGACGTCCGGGGCCACGGTCAGGTTGCAGATGATAAGGACGCGCAGGACCCGCTCGGGCCGCAGGCCGTCGTTGATGTCCCGCTCGAAGGTCTCGCCGAAGGGAAAGAACTCGCCCATGGTCGGGAGCAGCCGTTGCAGGTCGGCCACGGAGATGGGGGCCATGGTCCGGTCGCCCTGGAGGTGGCCGCTCTGGCGATAGATGTTGTTGGCGAAAATCCAGGCCAGGAGGCGCACCGGGTCCTCGGTGCGGTGCAGGACCTCCAGGGAGTCCACCGAGCGGTTGGCCTGTGCCCTGGAGCCGCCGCGCACCTCCCAGACGGTCTTCTTGCCCGGGTGCTTGTCCGCGCTGAAGTGGAGGAGGGCGAACTCCTCGCCGCGCGCGTCCATGAAGGGCACGCGCATGACCTTGTGCGGCTTGCGCGAGAAGTTGGCGGCGATGCGGCGGCCCATGCGCGTCAGGTCCTCGGCGTTGATGAGCGCGCCGGTGCTGCCGCCGCCCCGGATGCCCTCCCGGATGCGCTGGTAGGTCTCCACCATGCAGCGCCGCACCGAGTCGCCCATGGCCAGGGACCGGCCGAAGGAACTGGACCGCCGGTTGTTGCGGACCCGCTCCGGGTCCACGTACCCCTTGCCGAACAGGGCGCGGATCAGGCTGGCGTCCTCGCGCCGGGCGGGCAGGTTCATGAAGAACGGGACGTCGCACAGGTTGGCCTTGAACATGAAGGCTTCGGTCAGGAGCCTGGCCGCCTCCCTGTCGCCCCGGCGGGCGTGGTGGGCGTGCAGGATGGCGAAGAGCGCGCCGTAGGGGTCGGCCCGGCGGACGTCGCGCCGGTGCAGGAAGATGTTGCGCTTGATGCGGTCGCACAGGGGGAGCTGGGACCCTCCGGCGTCGGCGTAGGTCTCTAGCAGGCCGAGCTTGAGCACGGACTTGAAGGGCGAGTGGATGGCCTTGACCATCTGCCACAGCGAGCCGCCGAAATATTCGTCGGGCGGCACGGGGGCCAGGTGGCCGAAGTCCTCCAGGCGCGGCTGGCCCGTGACCGGATAGCGCCGGGCGGCCTGGATACAGGCGTCGTAGGCTTTGAGGTCCACCCCCACCGGGGCCACCCACCAGGCCAGGTGCTTGCCCGCCAGCCGGATGGCCGTGCGGTAGAATTCCTCCTTGAGCAGCAGGGCCTGGGCCGAGCCCGAGCTCTCCTCGTCGTCGCCCGAGGTGAAGCGGTTGTCGCGCACGTCCTCCATGCGCATGGCGAAGAAGTGCGCCTCCAGGCCGAACTCGCTCTCGGCCCACAGCCCCAGGGCGTCGAGCTTGCGCCTCAGCCCCGCCTCGGCCTCCATGCCCACATCGCCGTCGTAGCAGACCCAGCAGTCGATGTCCGAGCTGGCGGTCTGGGCCACGGTGCCCAGGCTGCCCATGGTGTAGAGGCCCAGGATGCGGACCTCGGGCCGCCGGTCCGGGGGCTCGGCCTCGGGGAAGAACTGGCCGGAAAGCTCCAGGGTGGTCAGGTTCGGCGTGTAGCCCCAGACCTCGCAGGCCGGGACGCCGCGCAGGTTGAACCGGCTCTCGAAGAGATCGGTGTCCAGCAGGTGGGGCAGGATGCGCAGGTAGATCTGTTTTTCGCGCGAGAAGTTGTCCTGGGCGCGCAGGAACCGCTCTCGGTTGACCGCGAGCATGCGGTGCTCGCGCCGGTAGAAGGTCACTTCGCGTGCCCAGGCGGCCAGGACCTTGTCCGCCACCTCCGGGCCGACCACGGACGGGTCGGGCAGGGGGCCGTGCTCCAGGGCGGCGGCCAGCCGCCCGAACTGCTTGACCCGCGCCCCCAGGAACAGGGGGTGGGGCAGGTCCGAGTTGCGCATGGAGCAGCGGGTCACGGTGGAGCCGGGCATCTCCAGGGCGTGGAGTTGGGAGTCCTCCACGGTTATGGCGTGGAGCACGCAGTCCGTGAACTCCACCCCTGCGAACCGGGCCGAGGTGAAGGCCGCCGCCGTGAAGTCCATGTCCTCGAAGCGGCAGGAGCGGACCGTGGTCTCGTGAAAGGTTGCGCCGGTCAGGACCGAGGTGGTGAACCCGGTGCGGTGCAGGGTGGCCCCGAAGAAGGCGGACCCGCCCATGGCGCAGTTGCGGAACCGGCAGTCCGACAGGTCGCAGTGGGAAAAGGCCGCGCCCGTGAACACGCAGTCGTTGAACGAGCATCCCGCGAACTGTGCGCCCGAGAAATCCGTGCCCGTGAAGTCGCAGCCGGAAAAGGCGCTGCCCGTGATGGTCGCCTGCTCGAAGGCGCAGGCCGTGAGCCGCGACCGGGAGACCTTGCAGCGCAGCATCTCCACCTCGCGGAAGCCGGACCCGGACAGGTTCAGGCCGGTCAGCTCGCGCCCGTCCATGGACGCCCCGGCCACGCGGGAGCAGGTCAGGTCCATGTCGCGGACGTTGCGGAACCGGGGCAGCATTTTCTCCAGGGTGTGCTTGCGCTTGCCGAAGATGCGGGCGACCAGGCCCGGCTTGCGGCAGTCGGGCGCGTCGTCGCCCCCGCCGGGCGTCACGGGCGCGTCGTCGGCCGGGGAGGCGGAGGGGGCGGCCTTGGCCTTGGTCAGGGCCTCCACGAAGTCCGGGGCCAGGGCGAGCAGGACCGAGAAGGCCTCGTCGCGCGCGGCGTCCCGCTCCTCGCGCGTCAGGGCGGCGAGAAAGGCGCGGTAGCCCTCGTCCCCCAGCAGGGGCACGCGGGTGGCGGCCACCCGGGCCAGGGCGGGCAGCTTGCGCCGGATGGCGGCCAGCAGCGGTCCGGCCTTGGGCGTCTGCTGGGCGATGATGCCGTCCAGGCAGCCGCCCGCCAGCCGCTTGTCGCCCTTCTTGAGCACCTTGAGGAAGAGGTCGAGCAGCGGGCGCTCGCCCGCCTCGGCCACGCTGACCACGGTGGCCAGGGCCGCGTCGGTGGGGGCGATGAGCCCCCCGGCCAGGGACGCGGCCAGGGCCGTGGCCCGCTCGGGATCGTCCATGGCGCGGATGACGTTGCAGATCAGGTCGACGTCCTCGTTGCCCGCGGCGGTCTCGGTCCGGCTGGTCAGCCACTTGCCGAACAGCCCGTTGTCGATGACCTGGCGGGCCGGGAAGGCCAGGATTTCGCCCCGGCGGCCCAGGGAGGCGACAAAGGGGGCCAGCTCCGCCGGGTCGGCGGCGGCCAGGGGCTGCATCAGCCCCTCCAGCCAGCCCAGGAGCTGGCGGTCGGCCGTGACAGCGCGGGAGGTGAGCATCTCGTGGGCCAGGGCCAGCCGGTCCGAGGCCGGGAGGGTGGCGAGCAGGGCCGCCATCTCGCGCAGGGACACGGCCATGGACTGGACGTGGCGCACGGCCAGGATGCGCCCGAACCGGCCCGTGCCGAGCAGCAGGCGCAGGCAGGCGCGCAGGGCCTTGGCGTCCTTGGTGGTCTGGAGGATGTGAAAGACGTGCAGGGCGGTCTCGGCCACCGGGGTGGCGCTGCCGGTCTCGTCCGGGGGCA
Source organism: Pseudodesulfovibrio sp. (assembly GCF_028692895.1). Lineage (GTDB taxonomy): Bacteria > Desulfobacterota > Desulfovibrionia > Desulfovibrionales > Desulfovibrionaceae > Pseudodesulfovibrio. The sequence continues at coordinate 2,824 of NZ_JAQUWN010000087.1, read as the reverse complement.
GCGAGGCGGCGGCCGCCAGGAATCCCTCGCCCAGGGGGGAGAAGTCCTGCGCGCCCGTCCCGGGCGGGGCCTGGGCAAAGGCCCGGATGCCCGCCGCGAGGGCCACGATGTCGCTCTTCACTGCCGCCATGAAATATTGCCTCGGTGTTCCCAATTACCCCATATTGCAACCGATCGGGCGGGAAGTCAAAACCGGATGCTCCCTTTTCCTCCCCGGCCCCTCCGCCGCCACTCGGGCGGGCGCGGCCCGGAGCGGCGAAAACCTCGGAAAATCAAGGGCTGGCGCGGGTTAAACGACTGTTTCAGAGCAAAAACATTTTGACTCGATCCGGCACATGTCCTATCGTGCCGGACTGATATATTATGGCCCGCAAAATCCTGCGGGAAAACCAATTCAGGATAGGTTCAATGTATACACTCCGTACGCTGCCGGGAGACGACGTTCGCCAGATCATGTGGCGTTTCGCCGACCGGTTCGATCTCCAGATGTCCGTCCAGTCCGCCCGTTCCATCGCCCGTTCCGTGGTCGCCAAGCTGGTGGCCGGGGGCGCGCGCAACACCCACGAGTGGACCGACCAGAAGAGCGAGCTCTTGACCGCCTTCGACCAGTCCGGGCTGACCGCGCTCTTCATGGACCCGCATCAGGGCGGCTTCATCGAGGGGCCCAAGAACCTGGCCCTGGCCCTGGTGGCCTTCGAGCTTTCCTGGGTGGACGCGGGCGCGGCCACCTGCTCCCTCGCCTCCAACCTGGCCCTGGCCCCGATCCATGAGAAGGGCACCCCGGAGCAGCGCGACAAGTACATGGCCGCCTGCGTCCCGCCCCAGCCGGGCGAGGACCGCAAGATCTGGCGCGGCGCCTTCGCCCTGACCGAGCCGCTGCCCTACGTGGGCGTGGACACCGGCGTGCTCTGCGGCAAGGCCACCGTGGCCGAGTGGAAGGACGGCGAGGAGCCCATGCTCCAGATCGACAAGCGCGGCCGGTTCATCACCAACATGGATTTCGCCAACTTCGTCACCGCGGCCGTGGAGTCGCGCGACGAGCGCATCAAGGGCACCTTCATGGTCATCCTGGAGGACACGGACGAAGGCCTCTTCGACCGGGGCGCGCCCACGCTCAAGATGGTCCACCAGCTCTCCTCCACCCGCGACCCCGTGCTGAACCTCAAGGTCCCGGCGTCGCGCATCATCGGCGGCTACGACGTGGTGGACGGGGTCATCGTGCCCAAGTTCAACCACTCCGAGATCATCGGCGCGGTCTTCCACCGCACCCGCATCCCGGTGGGCCTGATGACCTCGGCCAAGCTGCTCTCCGCCGTGGAGCCGGTCATCCGCTATCACCGCAACCGCTTCCGGGGCGGCGATTCCGCCAAGGAAGGCTCCCCGCGCTTCGACAAGGGCCTCCAGATGAACGAGGACGCGCTCCAGCGTCTGGCCGACGTCTGGGCCTCGGGCGAGGCTGGCTGCTCCCTGGCCTTTGCCGCCTCGCGCCTGGCTGACGCCTTCGATCCCGTCGAGAAGGCCAAGGAGGCCCATTTCGCGGCCGAGGGCGTGACCTCCGTCCGCAAGCAGATGGCCGTCCTGCGTTCGATCGGGGACCGGGTCAAGGAACTGATAGACCTGGAATACGCCCCCGAGGCGGAGCGTGACCAGGCCCGCTACGAGGCGCTCAAGAACGACACCCTGGTTTCCTATGCCTACATGGAGGCCCTGGCGGGCATCCTCAACCCCGGCGTCAAGCTCTGGAACACCGGCGTGGGCGCGTGCATGATGCGCGAGGCCGTCGCCCTGGTGGGCGGCTACGGCATCACCGAGGACTGTCCCGGCTTCCTGATGCAGAAGTGGACCGACTGCCAGCTTGAGGCCACCTACGAGGGGCCCGAGGCCGTGCAGCGCCGCCACCTGACCATGACCATGGGCAGCGAGGTCTTCCAGCACATCCTTTCCGCCTGGGCCAGACAGATGCGCGCGGCGGGCGACAACGCGCCCGGCCTGGGCGGCCATGTGCTCGCCTCGGCCATGGAGCTGTGGCAACACACCTTCGCCTACCTCCAGAACGCCGCCGATCCCGAGGGCCGCAAGCTCTACCACAACAAGCGCCAGGGCGTGACCTTCCCCATGGCCGACGCCCTGGGCTGGCTGCTCGGACCCTACTTCCTGGCCCGCGACGTCATGGAGCTCATCGAGAAGGGCCCCATGTCCATGACCCTTGCCGAGGGCATCGACGACCTGACCGCCTTCTACAAGGACCTCTGCCACGTGCAGTGCGCCCGCGCCGCCGGTGAGGTGGCCCGCATCTGCACCGAGCTGGTCTACGGCTTCACCGCCTGCAAGCTCGTCAGCCCGGACGCCCCGGCGGCCGACGCCGACGCCCTGGCCACCTTCCAGGCCCTCAAGGCCAAGGTCGACCAGTGCATGGCCGGATGCCGCATGGCCAAAGACCGCGCGGGCAACGCCCTCGCCGAAGTCATGATCCCCGAGGCCCTGGACTACCCCATAGGTTAAGTGAATGAAGATGCGAGAGGGGAACCTTTTGGAAAAGGTTCCCCTCTCGCGCTCTCCCCTCCCAAACTTTTTGGCTCCACGTCGCCAGGCGATTCGGAAGGGACAGATAGAGAGACATGGCGACGTGGGGGCATGGGCCGCAAGCCCGTGCCTTTTGATTGAAAACGTATAGCTCAACCCAAACCCCACCTCTGAACGGACCTTCGCTTTCACTCCGTCCGTTCGCTCTCCCGCCCCGCGAAGCGGAGCCAAAAAGTTTTGGAAGGGAGAGTGGATGGGGGTCCGGGGGAAGGGGAGAGGGAAACCCTTTCCAAAAGGTTTC
>NZ_JAQUWN010000086.1 GCF_028692895.1 Pseudodesulfovibrio sp. | reverse complement strand
TCAGGCCGTTGCCGGAGGCAAGCTGAGCTTCCACAGCAAAGCGGCCAGCTTTCGAGCCAGCGCGGTGATCGCCTTTTGCGGCACGCCGTGTCGGCTCAAAATCCGATTGTAGAACTCCCGCGCCCATTCATCCCGTTGCTTCCAGCCCCAGGCCGCCTCCACGAGCAGGCTTCGCAAGCGGCGTTGTCCGACCGGACGGATAAACGACTTTCCCTTCCCCCCGCCGCTTTGCCGGACTACCGGAGCCAGGCCGAGATAGGCCGTCACCTCCTCGCTGCGGCTAAAGCGCTCGGGCCGGTAGATCTCGGCCGCAAAGGCCGTCGCCACCACCTCGCCGACGCCGGGAACGGACCTCATGGCGGCGATGCGTCGCGCCTCGTCTTGTTCCCTGGCGTGCAGGCGCAGCAACGCGTCCACTTCTTGCGGAGCTGATTTAAGGTAATGCAACTCCCGGATAAGACTCGCCTTGGTCTCGTTGGCGCAATGAGGAAGTTCAATTCTTGCGATTTCGGCAACTGCGGCTTTGCCCCACTTGTCGATACCGGGCGGCTCCTGGATGTTGAAACTCAAGAACAACGCGCGAATTCGCTGTTTCACCTTGCGAAGTGAATCCGTGAGCTGATGCCGTCTGCGTTGAAGGGATCGAAAAGCCTCTTCGGCCTCGGTAGGAATCGAAATCGGACGAATAAGACCCGATGAAACCAGTTCAGCCAGTTTGCGGCAGTCGAGGCTATCCGTCTTGTTGGTTGCCGCAACCGGGCGGGGGATACGGCTCGGGGCTGCGACGACGACCGGGATTCCGGCCTGCTCAAGTGCTCGCGCCAAGCCGAATCCCGTGGGTCCGGCTTCGTAGCAAACTGCACCAATCCGCACGGGCAGGGACAGAATCGTCCTGACCAGGGCCTGATTGTCTGCTGGACAGGTCCAATCCTTCACCATGCCGTCGGGCCTGAGAAGCCCTACGCTGTAGCTGCGTTTGTGGACGTCAACGCCGATCCAAATCTCTTCGCCACGAAAAGCTTCTACAAACCGATGGACTGATGATACCTTGAGCTTCGCCATGTCGGCCTCCCGTTTGTTTTGGTTCTACTGGTGTCGTTACCAGCAAAACTCAGGAGTGCCGACATGGTATTTTTACTTTCCCCCATTCGGAGCACGCAATGCCTCCGGCGGCCAAAGAACCTCTTGAAAGAGGTTCTCTGGACTCTCCAGAACTTTTTGGCTGCGCTATCGCGTGTTGACCAAAGGGTGGTGTTCGCTGTTTGGAGGCACGGGGAGGAGGGTAATTCTCAATCAATGGGGGAGTTCATTTCCTAGTGATCCCCCCCCCCGCGAAGCGGAACCAGAAAGTTTGGGAGATTCTCAAGAACCTTTTACAAAAGGTTCTTGAGCCCCCGGAGGGAGATGGATCGTCCTGTCCCGAGGAAGTCGGCTTCCGCTACTCTTCCCCGTGTCCGCCGCCGCCTGGCGTTTCCATGCGGATGCGGTCGCCTTTTCCGGCCGTGAGGTGGAACTTGCCGGGCAGGTCGCGCGGCGTTTCGTCGCGGACAAGGACGTTGCGGCCCGTCGCGCCGTCTTGGCCGCCGGACAGGCCGTAGGGGGCGCGGACGCGGCGTTCGGAGAGCACGGTGACCTCGGCGTCGGCCAGGAGCTCGATCTCGCGGACCAGGCCGTCCCCGCCCCGGCGCGCGCCGTCGCCGCCCGTGCCGCGCCGGACGGCGTACTGCCGGACCCGGAAGGGATAGGCGTATTCCAGGGCCTCCACCGGCGTGTTCAGGGTGTTGGTCATGTGGGAGTGGACCGCCGACTCGCCGTTGGCGCGCGGGGACGCGCCCATGCCGCCCGCCAGGGTCTCGTAGTAGGCGAAGGGGCGGCCGTCGCGCCCGTGCGCGCCGCCGATGGTGATGTTGTTCATGGTCCCTTGGCTGGCCGCAGGGATGCGGCCCGGCAGGGCCTGGGCCAGCGCGCCCAGGATGACGTCCACGATGCGCTGGGAGGTCTCCACGTTGCCGCCCGCCACGGCCGCCGGGAATCGGGCGTCCACCACGGAGCCGGGCCGGGTCAGGATCTCGACCGGGCGCAGGCAGCCCGCGTTGGCCGGGATGTCGGCCTTTGTCAGGGCGCGCAGCACGTAGAGCACGGCGGACAGGGTGATGGCCCGGACCGCGTTGACGCTCCCGGCCGCCTGGTCGCCGCACTCGCGGAAGTCCAGGCTCGCGGCGTCGCCCTTCACGGTCAGGGCGAGGCGGATGGGGATGGCCGTGGTCCCCAGGCCGTCGTCGTCCAGGAAATCCTCGAAATGGTACGTCCCGTCCGGGATGGCCCCAATGGTCCTTCGGGTGATGCGCTCGGCATAGTCCATGAGCGCGGCCGCGTAGGCGGCGCATGTGTCCCGGCCATACTTGGCGAGGCATTCGCCCAGGCGGCGCACGCCGGTCCGGTTGGCGTTGAACTGGGCCGCGAAGTCGCCCTCGCGCTCGGCCGGGGTGCGGACGTTGGCCAGGACCAGGCGGAGCAGCCCCCGGTCGATCTCGCCTTGGCGGATGATGCGAACGGGCGGGATGATAAGTCCCTCCTGAAACAGGGAGGTGGACAGGGGCATGGACCCGGCGGCCATGCCGCCCACATCCGCGTGGTGGGCGCGGTTGGCCACGTAGAAGGCGGGCTCGGCCCCTTCTTCCGCAAAGACGGGGGCCACGATGGTGATGTCCGGCAGGTGGGTGCCGCCCCGGAAGGGATCGTTGAGCATGACCATGTCGCCCTCGGCGAACCCGCCGTCCGCACGCGCGGCCTCCATGGCCGAGCGGACCGAAAGGGGCATGGACCCGAGGTGCACCGGGATGTGTGCGGCCTGGGCGATCATGTCGCCCGCCGCGTCGAACACGGCGCAGGAGAGGTCGCGCCGCTCCTTGATGTTGGGCGAGAAGGCGGTCTGGGTCAGGGTGACGCCCATCTCCTCGGCGATAGAAGCAAAACGGTTCTTGAAGACTTCGAGGAGGATCGGGCTGATGGCCATGGCTCAGCTCCGCTGGAGTTCGTCGAGCCGCCGCACGGCCTCGTCGGGATCGAGCCCTCGCTGGCGGGCGATGTTGGGCAGGTTTTCCTCGGCGTCCGAGGGGCGGACGTAGACCGGCTCGACGGAGTCCGCGCCGAACTCGGCCCGGCAGGCCGCGTCCAGGAGCAATTGGGGCGAGGGCGCGTCGAAGCGCGGAGGGAGCAGGGCGCAGCCGGGCCGTCCGGCGGCCAGATCGGCGAAGAATTCGGCGTTCTTGCGCAGGCCGGAGCCCAGGAGCAGGGCGTTTTCGCCCGCCGCGTCCAGGTGGCCGGGCACGTCTTCGAGACGCAGGGCCAGGACCGGCCCGAGGGGCGCGCGGTCGCTGGCGGCAAAGGACTGGAGGTAGACCAGCCCGCGCCGGGCGTAGGTGACGACGTGCAGCGGGCGGTCCGCCGGGGCCGGGCCCTCGGCCAGCAGGGGCAGGTAGTCCAGGCCCGCCAGGGGCAGCCCGCGCCCGGCGGCCAGCCCTTCGGCCGCGGCCAGGACCAGCCTCAGGCCGGTGAAGCTGCCGGGCCCGCGTACGCAGGCGATGCGGGCCACGGCCTCCATGCCCACGCCAAAGGCGCGGAGCGTCTCGTCGAGGCCGGGGAGCAGGAAGCGCACCGACTGGCCGGGCACGGTCCATTCACGGGAGGCGAGCAGAAGCGCGCGGTCCGGTCCGGGGTCGCCCAGGGCCAGTTGGAGGCGGTCCTCGCACCCGGCCAGGGCCAGGGTGAGGCCGCTCGGCTTATGAGAGCAATCGCGAGAAGTCATTGAAGATCGCCAGGGCCATGAGCGAGAGCAGGAAGAGCAGGCCGATGCGCATGGCCATGGCCTTCCACTTGTCGTTGAGGGGCCGCCGGAAGATGATTTCCAGCGCGTTGAACAGGATGTGTCCGCCGTCCAGCACCGGGATGGGCAACAGGTTCAGGATCGCCAGGTTGATGGAGATGACGGCGGCCAGGGCCAGGACTGCGTAGACGCCGGACTGGGCCCCCTGGTGGATGAGCTGGGCGATCATGATCGGCCCGCCGATGGATTTGGCCGGGATGAGCCGTTCGATGATGGCGACGAATCCCTTGAGCACGGCCCGGCACTGGAACCATGTGGTCTCCATGGCCAGGACGAAGGTGGAGCCCTCCACGGGGCGGTAGGCCACCACGTTGCCCTGGAGCACGCCCACCACCGGGACGGTCTCTTCCTCGCCGTACAGATTCTTGAAGGTCTTGACGTGCGGGGTGACGCGCAGGGTCAGGGTTTCGCCCTGGCGGTCCACCCGCATGGCCAGCTCCCTGCCGCCAGCGCCCCGGATGGTCATGACCATGTCGGTCCAGGATTCGATGGGCTGGCCGTCGATGGACAGGACGCGGTCGCCGGTCTTGAAGCCTGCGGCCGCCGCCGGGCTGTCGGGCATGACGCCGCCCGCCACCGGGAGGAGGATGCCCTCGCCCTGGGCCAGAGCCAGGAACCAGTAGATGAGGAAGGCGAGCAGGAAGTTGAAGATCGGCCCTGCGGCCACCACGCACATGCGCTGCCAGGCCGGGCGCATGGAAAAGAGCTGGTTGTCGGGGAAGCCCTCGTCCTCCTCGCCCGCCTCGCCGGCCAGTGAGACGTAGCCGCCCAGCGGGATGGCCGAGAGCTTGTACTCGGTCCGGCCCGAGACGAAGCCGAAGAGCTTGGGGCCGAAGCCAAGGGAGAAGGTCTTGACGCCCATTCCGAAGACGCGGGCCACGGAGAAGTGCCCCAGCTCATGAAAGAAAATCAGCCCGCCCAGGACCAGGACGATGGCGATGGTGCTTGTCAGCATATGTTCCTCTCCGGGCCGCGCGACCCGTGGGCGGCGCGGCGGGGATGCTAGAGTGCCGCCAGGACCTCGGCGCGGACGGCGCGGTCGAGCTCCAGGATGGCCTCCGGGGTGGATACGTCCACAGGGACGTGTCGGTCAAGGGCCGCCTCGATGGCGGCCGGAATGTCCAGGTAGCCGATCCGCTCTTCCAGGAAGGCGGCCACGGCCACCTCGTTGGCCGCGTTGAGCGCGATGGCGTGGCTCGGCCCAGCGTCGAAGGCCTCGCGCGCCAGGCGCAGGCAGGGGAAGGCGACCGGGTCCGGCGGCTCGAAGGTCAGGGCGCCCACGGCGGCCAGGTTCAGGGGCTTCACGTCCACGGTGACCCGGCGGGGAAAGCACAGGCAGTGGGCGATGGGCACCTGCATGTCCGGGGTGCCCAGGTGGGCCAGTTGCGAGCCGTCCACGAACTCCACCAGGGAGTGGACGATGGACTGGGGATGGACCACGGCGTCCACCCGGCTCACGGGCAGGCCGTAGAGGTGGCAGGCCTCGATGATCTCCAGCCCCTTGTTCATCAGCGTGGCCGAGTCCACGGAAATCTTGGCGCCCATGCTCCAGTTGGGATGGGCCAGGGCCTGGGCTCTGGTGACGGTGGAGAGAAAGGCGTGGTCCCTGCCCCGGAAGGGTCCGCCCGAGGCCGTCAGGATGAGCCGGGAAATCTCCTCGTCCGCTTCGCCGTGGCCGCACAGCCCCTGGAAGAGGGCGTTGTGCTCCGAGTCCACGGGCAGGATCACCGCCCCGGACTCGCGGCAGGCGGCCCGGATGACGTGGCCGCCCAGGACCAGGGATTCCTTGTTGGCCAGGCCGATCATCTTGCCCGCCCGCGCGGCCGCTAGGGTGGGGGCGAAGCCCGCCGCGCCCACAATGGCCGAGAGGATCAGCTCCGCCTCGGGCAGGGCCGCCAGGGCGGCGTAGCCCTCGGGCCCGGTCAGGACCTCGGGGCGGTAGCCGTCGGGCAGCAGGGCCAGGAATTCGGCCCGGACCGCGTCGTCGAGCACGGCGGCGTAGGGAGGTCGGAAGCGGGCGCACTGCTCGGCCAGCCGGGCGGCGTTGCGCCCTCCGGCCAGGGCCGTGACCGTGAACAGTTCCGGGTGCTTGGCCACCACCTTCAGCGCCGAGACGCCGATGGAGCCGGTGGAGCCGAGGATGACCAGGGAGCGTGGAAAGTCCGGGAGCTGGGCGGATTTGGGCCAGGCGGAAATGTAGCTTTTCACGGCGCGCCTGCGGTTATTCGAAGAACGGATGGGCCAGCCGGACCAGGCCGTACACCGGGATGACCAGGAGAAGGGAGTCCACCCGGTCGAGCAGGCCGCCGTGGCCGGGCAGGATGTTCCCCGAGTCCTTGACGTCCATGGACCGCTTGAGGGCGGACTCGAAGAAGTCGCCCAACTGGGCAGCCACGTTCAGGGCCGCTCCCAGGAGCAGCCACTGCCAGATGGCCGCGCCGTTGCCCAGGGCGAGGCCGAAGGCCATGGTGGCGGCCATGCAGGCGGCCAGGCCGCCCAGGCTGCCCGCCCAGGATTTCTTGGGGCTGATCTGGGGCCAGATCTTGCTCTTGCCCCACAGGCTGCCCGCGTAGAAGGCCGCCGTGTCCGAAACCGCGGCCGCGCCGATTACCAGGACGCACTCGGGTCGATTGAAATCGAGCAAAAAATGGAAGTTGAGCGGGATGTAGACCAGTCCGGCCAGGAAGATCATGGTCTGGCGGAAGGTGGCGTTGACGTCCTTGCCGTAGCGGAAGAGGAAGGTCAGGGCGCTGGTCCAGAATCCGATGAGGAAGATCAGGGCCGGATAGTCCATCCGTTCCGTGGTGTACGCCCCGAGCAGCAGGAAGGTGAAGGCCGCCCCCAGGCTCTTGAGGGTCTTCATGCCTTTCTGCGAGCGGAAAAGGTCGTAGAATTCCCAAAGTGTGAAGACGCTGAACAGGGCCAGGGCCGTGAACAGGACCCATCCCTGGAAGAGCAGCGCCAGGACGGGGATGAGCGCAAGCGCGGCGCTGGTGGCGATTCGTTTTTTGTGTAGGGCGATATCCATAAGTGCTTTCGGCATCGGGCGCTCACCGCCCGCATTCACACATGACTGACACTCGGTTACGCTATTTGGGATGCGGGAGCAACCGGATTAGTTGCAAAAATGTCGGTTAGGCCAGTTGCTCGCCCGTCTTGCCGAAGCGGCGCTCCCTTGCATTCAGGTCACGGATGGCCGCCTCCAGCTCCTCGGAGGAGAAGTCGGGCCAGTAGGTCTCGGTGAAGTAGAATTCCGAGTAGGCGCACTGGAAAAGCAGGTAGTTGGAGAGTCTGAGCTCGCCGCTGGTGCGGATGATCAGGTCCGGGTCGGGCTGTCCCGCCGTCCAGAGCTCGGCGGCGAAGGCCTCCTCGGTGATCTCGTCTCCTTTCATTCCCTTGTCGGCCAGGGCACGCGCCGCGCGCAGGATCTCCTCGCGCCCGGAGTAGTTCAGGGCGAGGTTCAGGGTCATCTCCGCGCAACCGGCGGTCTGGCGCATGACGTGCTTCAGGACCTGGCGGACGGCGAGCGGCATGCCCTCGATTTCGCCCAGGACCCGGAGGCGGATTCCCTGCTCCTTGAGGCTCTTTTCCTCCCGGCTCAGGAAGGTGGTCAGCAGTCCGAAGAGGGTTTTTACCTCGTCCTTGGGGCGCGACCAGTTCTCCTTGGAGAAGGTGTAGAGGGTCAGGTGGCGGACGCCGAGCTCCCGGCAGCGGGTGACGACGGCGCGGGCCGTCTCGGTCCCGGCCTTGTGGCCTTCGGTCCGGGGCAGCCCGCGCTGTTTCGCCCATCGTCCGTTGCCATCCATGATGATGGCGATATGGGCGGGAATGTGCATGTCTTCCAAAAGGGATATCCTTAGATCTCGAGGATTTCTTTTTCCTTGGCGGCCATGGTGTCGTCGCTCAGCTTGACGTGGTCGTCGGTGATCTTCTGCACATCGGCCTCGCCCTTCTTGCGCTCGTCCTCGCTGATTTCCTTGTCCTTCTCCAGCTTCTTGAGGGAGTCGTTCATGTCGCGGCGGATGTTGCGTACGGCGATCTTGCAGTCCTCGGTGTATTTCTTGGCCACCTTGACCAGCTCCTTGCGGCGCTCCTCGGTCAGGGGCGGGATGGCGATGCGGATGATCTTGCCGTCGTTGACCGGGTTGAGGCCCAGGTCAGAGGCCATGATGGCCTTTTCCACGGAGCCGAAGGCGCCCTTGTCCCAGGGCTGGATGGTGATCGTCCGGGAGTCGGGAACGGAAACCGAGGCGAGCTGGCTGATGGGGGTGGGCGTACCGTAGTAGTCCACCACGATGTCGTCGACCAGGGCGGTGGTGGCCCGGCCGGTGCGCAGCTTGGCGAAGTCCTTCTTCAGGGCGGCGATGGCGCCCGCCATGCGTTTCTTTCCGTCATCGAGCAGGGCTTGCATGCTAGTTTCCTCCTTGCACTATCGTTCCGATGTTTTCGCCGTTGGCGGCTCTGCGGATGTTGCCTTCGCGGTACAGGTTGAAGACGATGATCGGCAGGTCGTGGTCGCGGGCCATGGAGATGGCCGTGGAGTCCATGACGCCGAGGCGCTTTTCCAGGGTTTCCATGTAGGTGACGGTCTCGTATTTGACCGCGTCAGCAAACTTGGCCGGGTCCTTGTCGTAGACGCCGTCCACCTTGGTGGCCTTGAAGATGGCGTCGCACTGGAGTTCGAGGGCGCGCAGGGCGGCCGCGGAATCGGTGGTGAAGTAAGGGTTGCCGGTGCCGGCGGCGCAGATGACCACGCGGCCCTTGTCCATGTGCCGCAACGCCCGGCGGCGAATGTAGGGCTCGGCCACCTCGGCCATGGAGATGGCGGTCATGACGCGGGTGTCGCAACCGTTTTTCTCCAGGGCGTCCTGGACGGCCAGGGCGTTCATCACCGTGGCGAGCATACCCATGTAGTCGCCCTGGGCGCGGTCCATGCCCTTGGCGCTGGCGGCCATGCCGCGAAAGATGTTGCCCCCGCCGATGACCAGGGCGAGTTGCAGCCCGGAGGCCGCCACTTCGGCGATCTCCTTGGCGAACTGGCCGATGGCCGACGGCTCGATGCCGAACTGCTGATCTCCGGCGAGCGCCTCGCCGCTGAGCTTGAGCAACACCCGATTATAGCGCGCTTTTCCCATGTTCTCCTCGTCGTTCCACTTGTGTTCCCGACTCGCCCACAGGCGATACCATGTTTTTTGGACAAAAAAAACGGGCCGTGAGGCCCGTTTTCTTTTTTTCTAGCCTTCGGCTTCCGCGTCCGTCTCCTGGCTTCCGCCCTCGCCCAGTGCGAGTCGGTGGAAGGAGGCGACCTTCGCCTTGCCGACGATATCCTTGATGGATTTCTTGTCTTCCTTGATGAAGGCTTGCTCCAGCAGGCAGACTTCCTTGTAGAACTTGCTCAGCCGGCCCATGACGATCTTCTCGGCGATGGCTTCGGGCTTGCCCTCGTCCATGGCCTGGCGCTTGTAGAGCTCCTTCTCCCGTTCCAGCACGTCCTGGGGCAGTTCGTCCGGGGAGATGCAGGTCGGGTTCATGGCGGCCACATGCATGGCGACGTCCTTGGCCATGTCGGCGTCGTCGGAGCCGGTCAGCTCGACGATGACGCCGAGCTTGTTGTTGGAATGGATGTAGACGCCGAGCACGCCGTCGGTGACGACCTTGGCGAAGCGGCCCACGCCCATGTTCTCGCCCAGCTTGGCGATGAGGTCGGTGACGTCGGCCACGTCGGCGGGCAGGTCCTCGGCGGCGCCGCTGGTCACGTCCAGGCCGGCGATCTTCTCGGCCAGGGCCTTGGCGAAGCCCTGGAAGTCGTCACCCTTGGCGACGAAGTCGGTCTCGCAGAGCAGCTCGGAGATGACGGCGGTCTTGCCGTCGGCGGAGATGAACGGGGTGATCAGACCTTCGCTGGTGGCGCGGCCGGCCTTCTTGGCGGCCTTGGCCAGCCCCTTCTCGCGAAGGTACAGGATGGCCTTTTCCTCGTCGCCGCCGGATTCCACCAGGGCCTTCTTGCAATCCATCATGCCCGCGCCGGTCTTTTCGCGCAGGTCCTTAACCTGAGATGCGGTGATAGCCATTATTCCTTCTCCTCGGCGGGGGCTTCGGCCTCCACGTTTTTGGCGGCCTTGGGGGCCTCGGAAGCTTCTTCCTTGGCCTTGGCGGCGTAGTCCTTCTGCATGGCGGCGCCTTCGAGGCAGGCGTCGGCCATGTGGGTGGCGAACAGCTTGATGGCGCGGATGGCGTCATCGTTGCCGGGGATGATGTAGTCAACCAGGTCGGGGTCGCAGTTGGAGTCGACCACGGCGACGACCGGGATGCCGAGCTTGCGGCATTCCAGGACGGCGATGTGCTCGCGCTTGGGATCGATGATGAAGGCGGCTCTGGGCGGCTCGACCATGTCCTTGATGCCGCCGAGCGCCAGGTTCAGCTTCTTGACCTCGCGGTTCATGCCCACGGCTTCCTTCTTGGTGTAGCGGGAGATGGAGCCGTCCTCGAACATCTGCTCAAGGGACTTGAGGCGGTCGATGGACTTCTTGATGGTCTGGAAGTTGGTCAGGGTGCCGCCCATCCAGCGGTGGGTGACGTAGAACATGCCGGCGCGCTCGGCTTCCTGGGTCACGGCTTCCTGCGCCTGGCGCTTGGTGCCGATGAACAGGATCTTGCCGCCGCGGGCGACGGTGTCCACCATAAAGTCATGGGCCGTGGCGAACATCTTCACGGTTTGCTGCAGGTCCATGATGTGAATGCCGTTGCGGGCGCCGAAGATGAACGGGCGCATTTTGGGGTTCCAACGGCGGGTCTGGTGGCCGAAGTGGACGCCGGTCTCCAGCATCTCCTTCATAGTAACGTAAGCCATGGTGATCTCCTGGGTTTTTCGTCCATCCCGCGTTCCAGAAAGGAGCCCGCGACAACCGCGGGCCACCCGGAGTTATGGGCGGGATGTGTGGTTTGAAGTCGGGGGTACTTATCCCATTCTTATTTGAATGGCAAGGGGCAGGGGGCGATCTTTTCCCGGTCGTCAGGCTTCGGCCTCGGCCAGCATGGCGCGTAGCCCGTCCAGCCGCTCCGAGAAGCGGTAGAAGAATTTCACGTCGTTGCCCAGGACCTGGCCGAGCTGGGCCGGGGTCATGCGCCGCTTGAACCCGCCGCCGGTGTTCTGGTGGTGGATGCAGCGGACCAGGCCGCAGTAGCGCACCTCGCCGCCCGCGAGCCGGAGCTCCAGGTCGTGGGCGATGTCGTCCACCTGGGACGGGGAGTAGCGCAGGTCGAAGCGCGGGCCGTCCGGCAGGTGGGCCATGCGCAGCAGGTGGCAGCAGCCCATGACGTGGTCCGTGGTCCGGATGAAGTCGTACTGGCCGCAGTCCATCTGGGCGATCTGGCAGGCGTCGGTCAGCTTGATGATCTCCGGCCGGGCCAGGGCCAGGGCGCGGTAGAGGTACTGGATCATGCGCGGCTCGGAGCCGAAGACCACCTTGCCGCCCACGGCCGAGGTCTTCGGGAACCGCTCCATGACCGTCAGGTAATGGGCCAGCCAGTCGGCGGGCAGCTCCACATCGTCGTCCACGTAGGCCACGAACTCGCTCTGCCGGACCTCGGGAAGGGAGCCGAGCCAGTTGCGTGCGGCGGGCGCGCCCACGTTGACCGGCAGGGCCACCACCGCGAAATCGTTGTCCGGGAACAGGGCGCGGACCGCCTCGGCCACCGCCGGGCTGCGGTCCGTGCAGCCGTTGAGCAGGATGCGGACTTTCGCCCGGCCGATGTCCGTTTTCGCCAGCCCGGCCAGGGTCCGCTCCAGGTCGTCCGCCTTGTTCCAGGAATAGAGGCAGATGCAGACGTCCTTTTGCCCCGGCAGGGAGGTGTCGGGCCGGGAGGGGTTCTCCATCTCGGCCAGGCGCAGGGCCACGGGCGTCTGGTCCGGGTCCAGCGCGAGGGAGCGGCGGTAGAGGTCCAGGGCGGCCCCGGTTTCGCCCAGCAGGGCGGGCTGGGCGGCGGCCAGGTTG
>NZ_JAQUWN010000085.1 GCF_028692895.1 Pseudodesulfovibrio sp. | reverse complement strand
ACCCTGGAGGGCGCCGAGCAGTCGCTGATGCTGGACGACAACGGCCAGCTCATCCGGGCCGACGCCTACAAAAACGTCATCGTGGCCTACCGCAACGGCCAGCCCGTCCGCCTCTCCGAACTCGGCCTGGTGGAGGACGGGGTCAAGGACGAACGGTTCAGCTCCTGGTTCAACACCGAGAAGAGCCTGACCATCGCCATCAAGCGCCAGCCTGGCACCAACACCATCGAGATCGTCGACGACATCCGGGCCAAGCTGCCCTGGATCACGTCGCAGATGCCCGCCTCCATCAAGCTGAACATCGTGCACGACAAGTCCGAGTTCATCCAGGAGTCGGTGCACGACGTGAAGTTCACCCTGGAGCTGGCCGTGGCCCTGGTCGTCCTGGTGGTCTTCATCTTCCTGCGCAACCTGGCCTCCACCTTCATCGCGTCCATCGCCATCCCCTTCTCCATCATCGCCACCTTCATCGTCATGAAGGCCATGGACTTCACCCTCGACACCTTCTCGCTCATGGCGCTCACCCTGTCGGTGGGCTTCGTGGTGGACGACGCCATCGTCATGATCGAGAACATCGTCCGCCACCTGGAGATGGGCAAGACCCCGCTCCAGGCCGCGCGCGACGGCGCGAGCGAGATCGGGTTCACCATCCTTTCCATGACCCTCTCGCTGGCCATCGTCTTCGTGCCCATCATGTTCATGGCGGGCATCATCGGCCGCGTGCTGCACGAGTTCGCCATGACCATCACCGCCGCCATCCTGGTCTCGGGCGTGGTCTCCCTCTCGCTCACCCCCATGCTCGGCAGCCGGCTGCTCAAGGAAAAGAGCCGCATCGCCGAGTCCGACGCCCTGTTCCGCAAGCTGACCGCCTGGTACGAGGCCAGCCTGCACCTGTGCCTCCGCCACCGGGCCGCGACCATGGTCGTGGCGGGCCTGCTCTTCCTGGCCACGGCCGGGGCGTTCTACATCATTCCCAAGGGCTTCCTGCCCGCCGACGACCAGGGCGTCATCATGGGCTTCACCCAGGCGCGCCAGGGCATCTCCTACGACTCCCTGGAAAAGCGGCAAAAGAAGCTCATTCCCATCCTGGCCCATACGCCCGGCATCATCCACCAGATCCAGATCATCGGAAATCCGCTCTCCAACCAGGGCATGTCCATCGCCATCCTGGACAAGCCGAGCAAGCGCGCCGAGCTGGACGACATCCTGAGAAGCCTGTGGATTCCCACCAACTCCATCCCCGGCCTGGAGACCTACCTGGTCAACCCGCCCATGATCCCCATCGGCGGCAAGCAGTCCAAGGGCGACTACATGTTCACCCTGCTCTGCCCGGACGCCCATACCCTCTACAAGGCGGCCCAGGACTTCGACGTCATCATGCGCAAGGACCCGCTCTTCACCGGCGTGAACAGCGACCTGCTCATCAGCACGCCCCAGGTGGAGATCGACATCGACCGCGACATGGCCTCCAGCCTGAACGTCTCGGCCGACGACGTGGAGCAGGCCCTGTTCACCTCCTACGGCGAGCGGCAGATCTCGACCATCTACACCACGGTGGACGAGTACAAGGTCATCATGCAGCTCAAGCCGGAGTTCCAGAAGAACGCCGACGCCCTGTCCATGCTCTACATCCGCTCCAAGGCCTCCGGACAGTTGGTCCGGCTGGACGCCCTGAGCCACATCCGCGAGACCACCGGGCCGGTGACGGTCAACCACACCGGCCAGCTTCAGTCCGTGACCTTCAACTTCAACGGCCGCACGGGCACGTCCATGGGCGAGATCACCGAGGCCGTGGACAAGCTGGCCAAGGAGCACCTGCCCGACACGGTCAGCACCATGTTCGAGGGCACGGCCGGGGCCTTCGCCGAGTCCATGAACTCGCTCTACTTCCTGCTCGGCATCGCCATCGTGGCCATCTACATCCTGCTCGGCTGCCTCTACGAGTCGTTCATCCACCCGCTGACCATCCTCTCGGGCCTGCCCTCGGCGGCCTTCGGCGGCCTGCTCACCCTGCTGCTCTTCGGCTACGACCTCGACCTCTACGGCATGGTCGGCATCATCATGCTCATCGGCATCGTCAAGAAGAACTCGATCATGGTGGTGGACTTCGCCCTGGAGGCGGAAAAGACCGGGCTGACGCCCCGGGAGGCGGCCTTCAAGGGCGCGACCACCCGCTTCCGGCCGATCCTGATGACCACGCTGGCCGCCATCATGGGCGCGCTGCCCATCGCGCTGGGCATCGGCGCGGGCGCGGAAGTCCGCCGCCCCCTGGGCCTCGCGGTGGTCGGCGGCCTGGTCCTGTCCCAGATCGTCACCCTGTACCTGACCCCCATCTTCTATACGTACATGGACGACTTCCAGACCTGGATGGACAGACGCGGCGGCAAGAAGGAAGCCGCCGGGCCGAAAACGGAAACGGCCGAGGCGTAGCGCCCCGGCCGTTCCTGACGCCGCGCAAGGCAGCTAGCCGTTGATGTGGACGAACCCTTCGCCGACGACCTGGAACGCCCCGCTCTTGAGCACCCGGAGGCAGCGGACGTCGGCCCGGTTTTTCCCGACCGTGACGTCCACCTCGACGCAGGAGGGGAACCGCTTCTCGTCGATCCAGGCGCCGGAGTTGGCATAGATGGCCTTGCTGGGCCATTCCCGGTCCTGCTGCTGCCGGGTGGGATAGGTCACCAGCTTGGCCATGTGGGTGTGGCCGCAGACGACGATCTTGACCGTCTTCGGCTTCAGCCACAGCTTGTACATGATCGAATGCAGCCGACCGAGCTCCGCCTGGAACGCATCATCCGAGGAAACGGGATAGCCGCGCCGGTCCCACTCGACAAACCAGTCCATGAACTGGGCCGCCACCTCCCGCACCGTGATGCTCTTGGGATAGTCGCGGTTCATGATGAACCAGGATCCGAGCATCCTGGCCGCCTTGGCCGTGGCGAGGACCGCCTCGCCAACCCGCACTTCGGGCTTGAGGCTCCCCAACATATTGAGAAAGATCGCCAAGTAATTGGATTGCTTCCCAGTCACCGCCCGTTTGTAGGCGTCGATGCGGGCCAGGTAGTAGCCCACGGGATAGCGGTACGCCCCGTCCTCCATGTAGGGAGCATTGGCCAGGCAATAGGCGCAGCCGTGCTCGGCCCTGAGCAGCCCGTCGATGACGAAGGCTCCTGTGCCGGGCCCGGAAGCGTCGGGCTCGCAGATGAAATCCGGCACATACGAGTGCAGCAGGCCGTCCGAGAGGAACATGTCGTGGTTGCCGCGGACGTAGCGCAGTTCCTTGCCCGCCCTCGCCAGCCGGAGGAAGCCCTCCTTGATGGGCTGGTTGTGCTCCGCCTGGGCGATGCTGTGCAACAGCGCGTCCGGCGCGTCATTCTTCTCCACCGGCTCCATGCTGGAGGGCGCGACCCAGTCGTCGAACAGGTCGCCGAGCACGACCACGGTATGCAGCCGGGGGTCGTCGGCAAGGTCCGAGAGAAACCTGCCAAGCCTCAGCGCGCGCTCCTCGCCGAGCCACCCCCAGGGATGGAAGGAGCCATTCTTGCGCAACGCCTCGTCGGAACACATGTGAATGTCGCTGATGAATACGATCTTGCCGTCTCTGAGCATGGCCGGTCCTCCTTGTTGCGCCTCCCCTCTTGCCGTCCCGTTATCATAGACTTTACGATAATTGCAACATGGAATACCGCAGCCTTCTCCCAGCGACAAGGCGCGGACCGTTGCGCGCCAAACGAAAAAGGCCCGCTCTTTCGAGCGGGCCTTTCGTTTGTGAAGGGGCGTCCGGAGCTATTCGCCGGACTGGTAGTTCAACTTGGTCTCCATCGGGAACACGGGCAGGTAGCGGTAGCTGAGGCTCAGCACCAGGAACCCGTAGGCCACGATCATGATCGAGGAGGCGTATTCCACCCAGTTGGGGTAGTAAACGTACCACTTGTCGAACGGCATGGCCGGGAAGGCGATGGTCTGAACCGTGAAGATGTAGCGGTTCAGGGACACTCCCAGGCAGTCCAGCAGCGCGGCGGTGTAAAGCAGCGCCGGGCGATTGCGGATGGACGGGGTGACCAGCATGATCGCCGGGACCACGCCGCAGATCACGATCTCGGTCCAGAGCAGCCACTTGCCGTAGGCGACGCCGTAGAACATCTGATCGAAGGTCAGGCCCACGGAGGGCAGGTAGCCGGTGGCCCAGGCCCAGGTGTCCAGGATCTTGAAGAACATGTACACGCAGAGCATGGTGCCGGCGATCTTGCCCATGAGCGCCTTGGTCTTGAAGTCGACCAGCTTCTTGCCCGTCAGCTTCTCCATGAAGGTGGCGACCAGGACGGTGAAGACCGGACCGGAACCCACGGCGGAGAGGACGAAGAGGAAGAAGGTCCACGGCCAGATGAAGAAGCCCTCGCGGAAGGCGAACGGACGGCCGATGAGCACGCCGTACATGCCGCCGAGGGAGCCCTGGTGGAACGTGGACAGGAACGCGCCCAGACCGGCGAACAGCGCCATGTTGATGTGCATGTTGTGCGCCAGGGCGTGGATGAACGGAATCTTGTTCAGTTGCTTCTGCTCCAGGACCAGCGGGACGAACTCGATGATCAGGACGGTGCAGTAGCAGGTGATGCAGAAGATAACTTCGGTCAGCATGGAGTGGACGTTCGGATGCCAGTAGCCGAACCACGCGCGGCCCGGCTGGCCGATGTCGAGCGTCAGCACCAGCATGGCGCCGGAGTAGCAGATGAAGCCGACGATAACCGTCAGGTTGATGATCTTCTCAAGCTGTTTGATCTTGAGGATGTACTTGAGCAGGCCGGTGAAGAACGCGCCTGCGCCAAGGGCGATGACCGCAAGGTCGAAGGTGATCCAGGCACCGAACCCGAAGTAGTTGTCCAGGCCGGTGGTGCCGATGCCGTTATACAGGACGAGGACGGCGGCATAGAGACCCCAGCTGAAGAAGCCGAGAATCACGGCGATCCAGATGAGGAATTTGCCCAGTCCGCAACGCTGCGTCCCTTCCGGGAAGAGTTTGCTATCCATCAGTCAGCCTCCCTTAGTGATGAGCGCCGCCACCGGCGTTGTAGTTGTCGCCCTGCTTACGCACCCACTCGCGCTCGCTCATGTAGTAGACCTGGGGATGCAGGCCGAGCTTTTCGAGGAGACGGAAGGCGTGCTTGCTCCGGGAGAGCTCGTACACCTTGTGCTCGGGGTTGTTCAGGTCGCCGAAGTGGATGGCCTTGGTCGGGCAGATATCCGTGCAGGCGGTGACGTATGCCCCGTCGGGCAGGTTCATCGGATCGGAACCTTCCTGGCGGGCCTTGTCCTTGGCGTCCAGGTAGCGGGAATGGCAGAAGTTGCACTTCTCGACCACGCCGCGGGGACGCGGGGAAACGGCCGTGGAAAGTCCCTTGTCCATGCCTTCGGGCCAGAGGGGATCCCACCAGTTAAAGTACCGGGCATGGTATGGACACGCCGCCATGCAGTACCGGCAACCGATGCACCGGGGGTAGATCTGGGAGACGATGCCGCCCTCCTCGTTCTTGTCCGTGGCCACGACGGGGCACACGGGCACGCAGGCGGGGCTGCCGCACTGCATGCAGGGACGCGGCAGGTAGGCGGTCTCGTGATTCGGATACGGCTGTCCGTTGGACAGTTCGTAGATGTTCATCCAGGTCAGGGTCCTGAGCTTGTTGGAAGGATCGTCGCGATCCTTGGTCAGGGCCTGAACATAGTTGTAGGGGTCCTTCTTGGTCATGGGAGCGATATTGTTCTCGACCTGGCAGCCAATCATGCAGGCGCCGCAGCCGGTGCACTTGTCAATATCAATGACCATGCCCCATTTTATCTTGAATTCTTTAACCTGCATGGTTCCCCCTAGATTTTGGCGACGTTCACGGTGGAACCGGCCCATGTGGAGGCGCCGGTGGCGGCCTCCGAGCTCACCGTGAGAATCTTGTAGACGTTATCACCCTTGCCTTTGGAGAACTCGTCGCCGGTCGTGTGACCCATTCCCAGGGGAGCGGCCACGACGCCGTCCATGACGCCCTCGAAGAGCTGCACCAGGGCCTGGCATTCGCCGCTGCCCCCGGAGAGCTTGACCTTCGAGCCGACGGAGACGCCGAGCTTCTTGGCAGTGGTCCCGTTCATCATCACGACCAGCTTGTCGCCGACGAGCTGGTTGTTGCTGATGGTGCACGGCGCGTTGGGCGTGGTCGCCTGGTTGGCGGTGCCCACGTTGAGCAGGGTGTACGGAGCCACGGCGACCGCGCCGGTGCCCTTGACCGGGCTGGCGGCCTTGCCGAGCACGCTGGCGGCCAGGGTGACGCCGGACACGTCCGGGGTCTCGTCCAGGACGAAGGCGTTGCCCTCGACCAGGGAGTCCGCGTCCGCGCCGATGGCGGAGACCTTGGCGTCGATCACTTCCTGGAAGGACTCGAAGCCGAGGTCGGCCAGGCCGAGGACGAAGTCGCCCGCGTTCATGACGTCGAGGCTCGCCTTGCACACCGGCGCGCCCATGGTGTAGGTGGCCTGCGGCAGCCCGTAGGGGCTGGCCAGGTCGTCCACCCGCTCGTAGGAGTGCGGGATGGGCAGCACCAGGTCCGCGGCGGCGGTGGTTTCGGTGTTCACGCAGTCAAAGGCCACGGTGAAGCCGGCCTTGACCTGATCGGCCAGGACGTAGGCGGGGTTGGCCTCGTAGACGAACAGCAGGTCGGCGTTGACGCCCTGCAGGATGTCGTTCTTCATCATTTCCGCGCGGCTCATGGCGGAGCCGACGGCCTTGGCGAACTCGGGCAGGACCTTCATCCCGCCGCCGAGCAGCAGGTTCAGGGCGAAGGCGGCGGCGTGGGCGCCGACGGAACCGCCGGGCACGACCACGGGGCTCTTCGCGGTAAGCAGTTGCTTGGCCACTTCCGCCATGGCGTCGGCCTTGACGCCGGTGGCGGCCTCGACCTTGGCCGGGGTGTACCCGCTCATGACCATGGCCTTGAACTGGTCGAAGTCGGCTGCGGGCACGGACTTGCCGGCCTGCAGCACATAATAGCAGATGCCCAGGGTGAAGGCGGCCATGCCCTCGGCCGGGACCGGCACCCACTTGCTGGTGACGGAGGCCGTCTTGGTCTGGAAGGGACCGGCGAAGATGAACTTGCCGCCCTCGTTGTCGGCGAAGGCCTTCATGTTGGCCACGGTCGGCCCCCAGGACTCCAGGGCGTCGGCCCCGGCCAGCAGGACCACGTCCGCGCCCTTCATGTCGTAGCCGACCTGGCCGGAACCGCCCATCAGGCCGTTCCAGGCCTTGCAGGCGGACTGCATGTCGCACGGCATGGCGTAGAAGGCGTCGCTCCCCTTGGAAGCGAGCAGCGCCGAGAAGACCTCGTTGATGGTGCCGGTCTGGTCACCGGAGATGACGGCCACCTTGGAGCCGGCGGCAGCCAGCTTCTCGGCGACGATCTCCTTGGCCTTGTCCCAGGTGACGGCCTCGCCCTTCAGCATGGGCGACTTGATCCGGTTGGGGCTGTTCTTGACCTGGACGCCATTGGCGCACAGGGGGCAAACGCCTCCGCCGGAGATGGGATTTTCCGTATTGCCCATGGTGCCGAAGGCCTCGCCCGCCACGGTGCGCACCTTCACGGCACAGCCGGATTCGCACATCTTGGACACGGTGGCCACGGCCTTGTTCTCGCCGTATTTCAGGCGGGGAATCCAGGGCCAGTTCTGCGTCCAGATGGACACGTCATCAAGGGCTTTCCAGACCGTCGGAGTAAAAAGGATACCGACGGTGGCGCCCACAGTCATTTGAATGAAAGCTCTGCGTGCTACGCTCATTATCAGTCCCCTTTACTTATGGCAGGTGTAGCAGGCGTTGGGCTGACCCTTGAGGGCGTGACACCGTTCGCACTTCCACATCTTCATGGTCATCTTGCTGTAGCCGGAGAGGACATTCCGCTGGAAAGCGGGCGGAGTGTCGTTCTTCTGAATGTCCTTGAGGTGGCACAGGTTGCAATTGTGCTCGCCCGGCTCATCGAAGACCGCGGGGTCGACCACGTCGGACAAATCCTTCTTCATCGCGGCCAGTTCGGCGATGTCCAGGCCCTCGTGGGCCTTGTGCGAGAAGTAGACGTTGTCCGGCTGGTACTGATAGTTCAGCCAAGGCACTTCCTTGCCCTGGATGAGATACTTGACCACGTACTCGCGTTCGGCCTTCTTGTTCTCATCGTCGCTGGAAGCCAGAGCTCCCTCGATGACGTCGAGATTGGCGGCCATGATGGCGGCCGTGTCCTTGGGATCGATGCCGGCCTCGGCGATGGCTTCCATCGCTTCGCCCGGATCAACCGCGTGACATTCGGCGCACACTTCGTTGGTCGGGAACCCGGCGTAGGAGCCGTCCTCCCGGAAATAGTGACACGTTTCGCAATCCATTCCCTGTCCATCCACATGAATGGCGTGGCTGAAACGCAACGGTTGCTCGACTTTTTCGAAGAAGAGACCGGGGATCACAGCCCATCCCAAAATGCAGGTGGCCAGGAAGCCGATGATAAAGGGGAACACCCCTCCACACCGTTTCGATGCTTTTCTTTCCTCCATAACCTCGCCCCATCACTCTAAAGTTTAAGTGAAAATCACACCAATTGAACTACGTTTCCATACGGTAAGGATCGTTTTCGTGTCAAGAGAATATGAAAATTTTCACGAACTCCCAGAGCATCGAAAACAATGTCAATTCAGTTTGTTAAAAGCGGGAATGACACCTTTCCTTTTATTTCTTCACCCTCCCGTAAACGTCGTCGAAACGGACGATGTCGTCCTCCTCCAGGTACGGGCCGCTCTGGATTTCGATGATGTTGAGGGGCACCTTGCCGGGATTGCCCAGCCGGTGCTGGGAGGCCTTGGGGATGTCCACGGACTGGTTTTCCACCAGGATGACGGCCTTGTTGTTCACTTCCACCTCGGCGGTGCCGTCCACCACCACCCAGTGCTCACTGCGGTGATGATGCATCTGCGAACTCAGCCACGCGCCGGGATTGACCTGAATCCGCTTGATCTTGTAGTGCGGGCCCTCCTCCAGCACACAGTAGCTGCCCCAGGGGCGGACCACCGTGGGATGGCTCTCCACCAGCCGGCTGCCCTGCTCGCGCAGGATGTCCACCACGTCCTTGACGGACTGGACCCGCTTCATGGGGCAGGTCAGTGTGGCGTCGCGCGTCTGGACCATTATCATATTGTCCAGCCCCACGGCCGCCAACTTGCCGCCCTGGCTGATGAGCAGTGAGTTGCGGCAGTCCACGGCCAGGACGTCGCCCTGGATGGCATTGCCGTTTTCGTCCTTCTCGCCCAAGCGGTACATGGCCTCCCAACTGCCCAGGTCGTCCCAGGAGAACCCGGCCCGGACCACGGTGATGTTGTCGATCTTCTCGACCACGCCGTAGTCCACGGAGATGTTCGGGATGTCGCGGTAGCCCTGGACCAGGGGGACCTCGCCCCGGGCCATCCACCAGGCCCACAGCTCGGGCTGGCACTTGGCCACCTGGCGCAGGAAATCCTTGACCCGGAACAGGAACATGCCGCTATTCCAGAGGTGGCTGCCGTTCTTGAAGAAGGCCTGGGCCGTGAGCAGGTCCGGCTTCTCAACGAACCCGTCCACCTCGTAGACGCCCTCGTCCAGTTCGCCGCCAAGGGCGATGTAGCCGTAGCCGGTTTCCGGCTTGGTCGGCTCCACGCCGAAGGTGACGAACCGCTCGCGCACGGCCTGGTGAGCGGCGCGGACCAGGTCGGCCGCCCAGGCGTCGGCCCGGCCAATGAGGTGGTCGGAGGGAAAGACCGCGGCCAGGGCCTTCTCGCTGGACTGCACCACCTGCTCCAGGCCGAGCATGATAGCGGGCAACGTGTTGCGCCCCAGGGGCTCGGCCAGGACCTGGGCCTCCAGGCCCGGATGCACGGCTCCGACCTGCTTGCGCACCTCGAAGACGTGCTCCTCGTTGGTGACGATCCAGACCTTTTCGGGATCGAAGACGCGGAGGATGCGGGTCACCGTCTGCTGGAGCAGAGTCAGCTCGCCGCCCAGCACCAGGAGCTGCTTAGGCAGCAGGTTGCGGCTCAGGGGCCACAGGCGGGTGCCGGAGCCGCCCGCCAGGACGATGGCGTGGCACTCCTCGGGAAAATCAGCCTTGGGCTGTTTGTCGATCGACATCATTATTCCTCATATATGAAGGGAGAATCGAAATCCGCCAGCCGGACGAGGCGGCGGTCCTTCTCGGACAGGATGGGCGCGCGGCCGCGCAGGGCGGGCTCCCAGTCCATGCCCACGTCGGGATCGTTCCAGGCGATGCCGCCCTCATGGGCCGGAGAGTACGGAGCGTCCACCTTGTACTGGAACTCGGTGTCCGGCATGATGGTGACATAGGCATGGCCGAAGCCGCGCGGAATGAACATGCGCTTGAAGTTGGCGGCGCTCAGGATGACGTGCTGCCACCGGCCATAGCCGGGCGAGCCCCGGCGCAGGTCCACCACCACGTCGAGCACGGCCCCCCGCGTCACCCAGACCAGCTTGGCCTGGGCCATGGGAGGCTTCTGGAAGTGGAAGCCGCGCAGCACGCACACGTCCCGCGAATAGGCGTGATTGTCCTGCACGAACGAGCAGTCGATGCCGAGCCGCGCAAAGGCCTCGCGGTTGTAGCTTTCCAAAAAGAAACCGCGCTCGTCCTGGAAAACCTTCGGCTCCAGCACCAGCAGGCCGGGAAACCCGGTCTCGTAGACCTGCATCCATCCCTCCTCGAGTCTCGCGTCCGCGCCGGTCGGCGGCCGCCGCCCGGTCCGGCGAAAACGCCGGTGACTGGTCGTACCATGTAGCCGAGTTCCGGTACAGAGACAACCCCGCAGGCGGCCGAAACCGGTCCGGACAAAAACACAACTGCACGGTTCACATTTGGCAGCCAGTTTGCTAGTCCAATGCTCAGGCGATCCCTTTTCATCGACAACGCAGGATCATCCCATGAACACCCTGGACATCATCATCCTCTGCATACTCGTCATTTTTCTCATCCGCGGGCTCTTCCGCGGCCTGATCCAGGAAGTCCTCTCCCTGGCCGCCGTCATCCTGGCGGTCTACCTGGCCTCGGGCTACCAGCACCTGCTCGCGCCCTACCTCGAGCCCTACATCACCACCGAGATGATCGTCAGCGGGCTGTCCTACGCCATCATATTCGTGGGCACTCTGGTGGTCTTCTGGCTGCTGACCAAGCTGGTCAGGTCCATGCTCGAAATCTCCATGCTCGGCTGGATCGACCGGACCACCGGCGGCCTCTTCGGCCTGCTGGAGGGCGCGCTCATCGGGCTCATCCTGCTCATGTTCATCCAGTCCTTCGCCCCGGAGTCCGCATGGCTCAAGGAATCGTACCTCGCGCCCAGGTCCGGGCACCTCATCGAGCTGGTGGGCGACCTGGCCCCGCAGTCCCTGCGCGAGCGCCTGCACCTGCCCTCGGCCCGGAAAACCGTGGACGAAACCCGCGACGCCTTGGGCCTCGACGACGAGAAATCGCAGGAATAAACCCCGAACCCATCCCCCAACCCACCGGAGGACCCGTCATGAGCGGCAAGAACCGTGACGGCCACGCGGCCGCCCTGCTCAACCTCTTCGACATCATCGACGCCCTGCTCGCCCCGGACGGCTGCCCCTGGGACCAGGAACAGACCCCAATCTCCATGTGCGACTACCTGGCCGAGGAGACCTTCGAGCTCATCGAGGCCATCCGCGGCGGCAACGCCCGCGAGGCCATGGAGGAACTGGGCGACACCCTGTTCATCCTGCTCTTCATCGCCACCCGCTACGAGCAGCGGGGCGCGTTCAACCTGGCCGACGCTCTGGACTACAGCGCGACCAAGATGGTCCGCCGCCACCCGCACGTCTTCGGCGACAAGCGCTTCAAGGACCGCGAGGCCCTCTACGACAACTGGGAGGCCACCAAGCGCGAGGAGAACAAGGACACGGACCGCAAGGGCGTGTTCGACTCACTGCCCTCCGGGCTCCCGCCCCTGCTCAAGGCGTACCGCATCAACTCCAAGGCCGCGCGCAACCACTTCACTTGGCCCTCGGACGCGGCCGTGGAGGAGCAGTTGGCGGACGAGTGGCGGGAATGGAAAGAAGCCCTGGCGTCGGGCGACGCCAAGGCCTCCGAGGAGGAATTCGGGGATTACCTGTTCACCCTGGTGGAGCTGGGACGACGCAAGGGGCTCAAGGCCAACGGCGCGCTCGACTGCGCCAACCAGAAATTCCTCAAGCGCTTCCGCCTGATGGAGGAGCTGGCCGAAATGCGCGGCCTGGACCTCCACGCCATGGAGCTCGACGCCCTCAACAAAT
>NZ_JAQUWN010000023.1 GCF_028692895.1 Pseudodesulfovibrio sp. | reverse complement strand
ATCCTTGCCGCACAGCTCGATGACCTGGGCGCACTGGTTCAGGTTGCCGGTGGCTTCTTTGACGGCGAAGGCCTCGGGCACGGGTCCACGATCATCTTGAGGTGCGCGGGCAGCAGGTTGAGCCCGGTGCGGCCCGGCACGTTGTAGATGACGAAGGGCATGGAGGCTTCGGCGGCGATGGCCTTGAAGTGCTCCACCAGACCCTGCGGCGTGGGTTTGTTGTAGTAGGGCGTGATCTGGAGCGCGGCGTCGGCCCCGGCCGCCTTGGCCATCTTGGTCAGCTCGATGGCCTCGCGGGTGCTGTTGGAGCCCGCGCCGGCCACGACCGGGACACGGCCTTTGACCTGGTCGACGCAGATCTTGATGATGCGGCCCTGTTCCTCGTGGCTCATGGTCGCGGCTTCGCCGGTGGTGCCGCAGGGCACCAGGCCGTCGATGCCCTGCTCGATCTGCCATTCAATGAAGTCGCGGTAGGTGGCTTCATCCACCTGACCGTCCTTGAACGGCGTCGAGAGGGCGGTGATAGCTCCTCGAAGTTGCATGGTCTTCTCCCCTTGCAGTGTTGGAATTGACCGGCGCGGGCCGCTATCTGAAAAGCGCGCTCACATCCGGATTGTCAACGTATTGATCGCCGAGCGGCAGGGACGCCGTGGTGGCCGCGTCCTTGGATTTCCAGGCGGATTTCCCGGAGCGGTCGGGCCAGGCGAAGAGCCGGACCTCGCTCAGCGTCCGTCCCCTGTCGTAGGGGCGGACCCACAGGCAGCGCATGTCGGATTCGAGCCGTCCGTCCACTCCGGAGCCCCAGCCGCTGCCCAGCAGGATGTCGGGCACGGCGTCCGCATGTTGCGCCAGGTATTCCCGCTCGGCCGTCCATCCCCAGTCGGAGAGGGCGACGACGAGACGGGCGTTCTTGCGCTCCGCCCGGATGGTCCGGGAGAGCTTCTCGACCAGGTCCTCGGGCGGGGATTCCTGCCCGGCCCTGAGCGGGGGCAGGCGGAGAAAGGCCACCACATCGCCTCCGGAGGTGGTCACCAGGGTGACCGGCTCCTCGCGCGCCGTCTTGAAGCCCGGTCCGGGGGATGCTTCCGCCCGGGCCAGGGCCTTGGCCTCGTCCTCGGTCAGCAGACCGAGATCATATTTCATCAAATCAAACGCCTTTGCAAGGGCCTTTGTCGCCGCCGGGGCTGGCGGAGCCTCATCGGGATGGAGAAACTCCCAGGCGCCTGCGAGGAGCAGGCGCTGGGAGTCCGTCTTGTAAACGTCGAAAAGATACGTGGCCCGCCGGGCCACGCCGCCGAGAGTACGCCCGCCTCAAGAGGGGCAGGGCTTGATGACGCCGTAGGTGTTGGCCGAATAGAGGAGAGTCAACACCGGCTGCTTCGCCCCGGCCTGGAGAGGGAAGAGCGAGAGGATGGCCAGAAGCAGGCAGGGGAGAAGCCGGCGCATGCTAATCGTTGATGTACTCTTTCAGCTCTTTGCCCGGGCGGAAGAAGGGAAGTTTCTTCGACCGGACCTGGACCACGCTGCCGGTCTTGGGATTGCGGCCGGTGTATCCTTCGTAGTCCTTGATCTTGAAGCTGCCGAAGCCCCTGATCTCGACCCGGTCGCCACGCAGCAGGGCTTCCTTGACGGAATCGACGAAGGCGCCGACCACCTTGGTAGCCTCATCCACGTGCATTTTCTTCTGTTCCGACAGAGCCTTGATCAATTCGCTCTTGTTCATGGTATTCCCCCTGAAACATTGCGTTGCCCGCAGCCCGCATTGGCGGGGTGCGGGGGAACAAAGTGGAGTCACGTTTTAAATTCTTACTAACTATGCCAAAAATTGGCTCTTTTCGTCAACCTCTTATTTGTTTTTTTCACATGAGGACGAAATCCCGCAAAATGGGGCGTTCGACGATCCTTTCCCGGTTGTCTTCGCGGTAGCGCATGAGCCGCCGGGCCAAGCTGTTGATATCCTTGCTGGCCCTTGCTTCCGGGGCGAACTTGAGCAGCGGCGTCTGCCGCCGGACGGACTCCACAAGGGTACGATCCTGGTGGATATAGCCGAGGCTGCTCAGCGTAATGTTCAAAAAGTTTTTGCAGGTCATGGCCAGCCGTTCGAAGGTCTGCTTGGCCTCGGCGGCCGAGGTGGCCTGGTTGACCAGGATGAGGAAGTCACGGATGCGGTGCTGGGTGACCAGGACTTTTATCATGGCGTAGCTGTCGGTCAGGGACGTGGGCTCGGGCGTGACCACCACGATGCGCAACTGCGTCATGGCCGCGAAGGACAGCACAGTGCTGCTGATGCCCGCGCCGAGGTCGAGCATGAGGTAGTCGTACTCGCCCGCCAGGTTGACGAGCTTTTTGAACAGGATGTCCTGCATGTCCTCGTCCATCTCCACCAATTCGGGCACGCCGCTGGTGGCCGGGAGCATGTCGAAGCCGTCCTCGATGGAGACCAGCACGTCCTCGGCGTCCACCCCCTGGCGGAGCAGGTCCTGCAGGTTGCGCTCGGGCGAGATGCCGAGCAGGACGTCCAGGTTGGCGAGGCCTAGGTCGCAGTCCATGAGCATGGCCGTCATGCCCGCGTTGTGCAGGGCGTAGCCGAGGTTGAGCACGATGTTGGTCTTGCCGACACCGCCCTTGCCGCTCATGATGGAGAGGCTCAATGTCTTGTTGGTATTCATATCCTGTCTCCGTTACTTCCCGCCGAACAGGAATTGCTTTTCATGCGCCTGAACCAGGGTGTCGTTGGGCACGCTGTCGAGGAAGGGCAGCTTCGAGATCCTGACCTGGTCCTTGCCCGCCGCCTTGGCCTCGTAGAGCGCTTCGTCGGCCAGGTTGATCAATTCCTTGTCGGTGATGTCGGCCATGCCCTTGAAGCAGGTCAGCCCCACGGAGCAGGTGACCGAAAACGTCTTGCCGCTCGCGGGGTCATGGAATTCCAGCATCCTGAATTCGCTCAGGAAACGGTTCAGCATCCGTTGCGCCTTGACCAGCCCGGTGCCCGCCATGATCAGGGCGAATTCCTCGCCGCCGAAGCGGGCGGCCAGGTCGTAACGCCGGGTCGTGGCGCGAAGCTTTTCCGCAAAACCGGCCAGAACCGCGTCGCCAACGGTGTGGCCGTAGGTGTCGTTGACGGCCTTGAAGTTGTCGAGGTCGAAAATGGCCAGGGATAGCGGGGTCTGGCTCCGGCGGCTGCGCTCGACCTCCACGTCCAGGACGCGGTCGAAGGCGCGGCGGTTGGCCAGCCCGGTGAGCGGATCGTGATCGGTCTGATAGGCCAGCCGCTCCAGGGTTTCCTGGAACCGTTTGAGGTGGGGGAAGGCGTCGCCGTCGATGGGCAGGCTGAGCCAACTGCGCAGGTCGTGGCGTTCGCAGATGTCCTTCCATTCCTCCGGGGTGACCCCGTGAAAGAGGCGGAAGACCCAGACCGAGGAGCCGTTGTCCTCCCCGCCGACCTGGCGCAGCTCCTGCTGGAGCATTTCCAGTTCGGAGGCGAGTTCCCGCTCCGGGAAATTAGTGTCTGTTTCCTTTGGCATGTACGTAGAGTAGGTGGTTTCGGATCATTTCGTCCAGGTCCCCGTCAAGGAACGCGTCCACATTGCCGGTCTCGCTGCCCGAGCGGTGGTCTTTGACCAGCCGGTAGGGTTGCAGGGTGTAGGTCCTGATCTGGCTGCCCCAGGCGATGGCGTCTTTGGACTCGTAGTCCTGGCGGCGGCTTTCCTCGATCTTCTGCAGCTCCATTTCGTAAAGGCGGGCCTTGACGATGCGCAGGGCCGTCGCCTTGTTGCGGTGCTGGGACTTCTCGTTCTGGCACTGGGCCACGATGCCGGTGGGGATGTGCGTGATGCGCACGGCCGAACTGGTCTTGTTGACGCTCTGGCCGCCGGGGCCGCTGGAGCGGAAAGTGTCGATGCGAAGGTCCTCGTCCTTGACCTCGATCTCGATGTCCTCGTCCATGTCCGGGTACACGTCCACCGAGGCGAAGGAGGTGTGGCGGCGGCCCGAGGAGTCGAAGGGCGAGATGCGGATCAGCCGGTGCACCCCCGCCTCGCCCTTGAGCAGGCCGTAGGCGTAGAGTCCCTCCACCTGGAGGGTGACGGACTTGATGCCGGCCTCGTCGCCCTGCTGGAAGTCGAGCTGGGAGGCCTTGAACCCCTTGCGCTCGGCGTAGCGGGTGTACATGCGCAGGAGCATCTCGGCCCAGTCCTGGGACTCGACGCCGCCCGCGCCGGGGTGGATTTCGAGGATGGCGTTGTTCTTGTCGTGCTCGAAGGTGAACATGGTGGCCAGCTCGGTGGTGCCGAGCCGGGAACGGAAGGTCTCCACCTGGGCATCCAGGGCCGTGAGGGATTCCTCGGACGGGTCTTCCTGGGCCAGCTCCAGCCACGCGTCCAGGTCGTCCTTGGCCTCAAGCAGGCTCTCGTACATTTCGAGCTTGCTCGTAAGCTGGCTCTTCTCCTTGAGCACGGGGGTCAGGCTCTCGGGCTTGTCCCATGCGCCGGGGCGGGAGAGCTCCTCTTCTATGGCCGCGAGTCGGGCCCTGATTTCGTCATAGTCAAAGACGCCTCCACAGCGACTCGAAATTGTCCAAGAGTTGCGAGGAGATGGCTTTGAGTTCCGGATGTTCAAGCATTGGATGAAGTTTCCTTTGTTCGTTTGCGATGCGAGAGGAGAATACCCGCAAACCCCAAAATGGTCAGCAAATAAATGCCGCGGCCGATGAGGTGGTAATTGTCATGAAAGAAGGTGGTGTCCCGGCGCGGAGCGATTTTCATGCTCAGGGTCTCGGCCCTGAACTGGTCCGTACGCATGAGGACGCGACCGGCGGGGTCGATGAAGGCGGAGATGCCGGTGTTGGTGGAGCGCACGAGCCAGCGGCCCTGCTCCACGGCGCGCATGGCGGTCAGGTCGAGGTGCTGGCCCGGGGCCGAGGTGTCGCCGAACCAGGCGTCGTTGCTGATGTTGATGATGGCCTGGGCCCCGCGCTCCACCTGCTGCTGCGCCAGCTCCGGGAAGATGGCCTCGTAGCAGATGAGCATGCCGAGCGGCACGCCCTTGATGACCAGGGGCTTATTGTCCGTGCCGGGAACGAAGTTGCCCGCCGCCTGGACCAACTGATCGAAGGGAATGAATGACTTGAGTGGCATGTATTCGCCGAACGGGACCAGGTGTTCCTTGTCGTAGGACTGGTTGGTGCGGCCGGTTTCGTCCATGAGCCAGGCCCGGTTCAGGAGCACGTAGTCCTTCTTTTGCAGGTCGATGACCCGGTAGGCCGGGGCCCCGATGATCAGGTGCGTGCCGGTGTCGCGGGCCAGGATTTCGAGCGCGGTGCGAAAGGAGGTGTTCTCCTCTAGGTAGAAGGGCATGGCCGTCTCGGGCCAAACCACCAGTTCGGGGTGGAAGTCGCTCACGGCCCGGAGGGTCAGCTTGGCGTACTTCTCAACGGTCCTGGCCTGGAAGGCCGGAACCCATTTTTCGGCCTGGTCCACGTTGCCCTGGGCGATGGAGACGCCGAAGTCCGCCTTTTCGCCGGACTGGGCGTCCAGGTGAAAATAGCCGAAGCCCAGGACGGCGGCCGCGAGCCCCACGGTCAGGAACAGGGCGGAGCGGTAGGTGGAGGCGAGGAGCCCGGCCACGGCCAGGGCCGCGAACACGCCGGACAGGCCATAGGCCCCGACCAGGGCGGCCCCCTGGATGGCCAGGGGCCAGGGCGCGAAGGCCGAGGCCAGGTTCATCCACGGGAATCCGGTGAAGACCGAGCCGAGCAGCATTTCCAGCGAGGCCCAGGTCAGCCCGGCCAGCAGGCACAGGGGCACGCCCGTGACGCTTTTCCCGGCCAGGTGCAGGCCCAGGCTGAAAAGGCCGTAATAGAGGGCCAGGAACGCGCCCAGGAGCGCGGGGCAGGGCAGGGCCACGTACCAGGGCAGGCCGCCGTAGAACTGGACCGGGATGACCATCCAGTAGAAGCAGCCCACACAGGCGAGCAGCCCGGCCAGCCAGCCGAAGAGAAAGGCCTTCCTGGCCGAGGTGGCGCGCAGGCCGATCCAGGCCAGCCCGACGGGGAAGGCAAGGACGGCGAGCGGAAATTGGAGCACGGGGTTTGCAAACCCGATCCAGGCCCCGAGGGTCGCCAGCAAAACCAGTTTGAGCACGATGATTATTCCAGCGGTTCTATCTTGATGGACCAGACCTGCCGTTCATCCGCCTCAAGTACGGTGAACCGCTTGCCGTCGCAGGTGAAGGATTCGCCCACGCGCGGGATACGCCCGGCCATGGCCGCCAGGAAGCCGCCGATGGAGTCCACGTCGCCGCTTTCCAGCTTGAGGGCGCAGCATTCGCAGACCTCGTCCAGGGGCACGCGGCCGGAGACGATGAACGTGCCGTCGCCCAGGTCCCGGATCTCGTCGGGCCGGTCCTGGTCGTATTCGTCGGCGATTTCGCCCACGATCTCCTCCAGCACGTCCTCCATGGTCACCAGGCCGGAGGTCCCGCCGTATTCGTCGATGACGATGGCCATGTGCAGCTTCTCGCGCTTGAAGGTGGCCAGGACGTCGTCGAGGCGCATGTCCTCGGGCACAAAGTGGACCTGGCGCATGATCTCGGGCACGGGCATGTCCGCGCGGCCCTCGATGAGCGGGTTGAGCAGGTCTTTGGCATGGACCACGCCGATGATGTGGTCCTTGTTTTCCTTGAAGACGGGGATGCGGGAGTGGGCTCCCTGGGTGACGATGGCGTCGGCCACGTCGCGAATGGTGCCGGTAAAATCCACACAGATCATGTCCGTGCGGGGGACCATGATCTCGGAAACCTCTTTCTTGTCGAAATCCAATATGTTGAGAAGCATCGAGACTTCGTCCCGATCAATCTCGCCCTCGGCGCTGGCTTCCAGGATGTGCGATTCCAGTTGTTGCTCGTTGGAGCCGAAAAGTTTTTTGAAAATGGAGGCGATTCGACTGTCAGACCCTTCGTCCAAGACCAGACTCCTTGAAAAGTGTTAACGGCTTTTCGTTTGGGGAAAAGCGCCCGACGGCGCGGGCTCGCATCATATTTGAAATTCTTAGACAGTGGTTGACACCCTGTCAATAGCATCCGTTGGCGGTATTGTTACAATACCCCTTGTTTTTTCAGATGAATCTCAAGGCAGGCCAGGGCCGCCGGGGTGACGCCGGAGATGCGCCCGGCCTGTCCCAGGGTCACGGGGCGGACGGCGGACAGCTTTTCGACCACCTCCCGGGTGAACCCGGCCACGGCCGAATAGTCGAGGTCGGCGGGCAAGGGCACGTCCTCCAGGCGGCGAAACTTGGCCACCAGCTCCTCCTGCTTGACCAGGTAGCCCTCGTAGCGGACCTGGGTCTCGGCCTCGCGCAGCACCTCCTCGTCCATCCCGGCCAGTTCGGGATAGAAAACGGCCAGTTGGCCGATCTCCACCTGCGGCTGGCGGAGCAGGGCGGCCAGCTCCACGGCCTTGCCGGGCACGGCCGCGCCCAGCTCGTTCAGCAGGTCGCGTGTGGGGGCGTCGGGCCGGACGCGGATGGAATGCAGCCCTTCAAGCACGGTGCGCAGCCGGTCCTGCTTGGCGCTGAAAAGTTTCCAGTGGCCGTCGTCCACCAGGCCGAGCTCGCGGCCGATGCCGGTCAGCCGCTCGTCCGCATTGCCCTCGCGCAGGAGCAGCCGGTGCTCGGCCCGGGAGGTGAACATGCGGTAGGGCTCGCGGGTTCCCTTGGTCACCAGGTCGTCCACCAGCACGGCCATGTAGGCCTGGTCGCGCCTGAGCAGGAAGGGCGGACGCCCCGTGAGGGCGCAGGCCGCGTTGACCGCCGCCCACATGCCCTGGGCCGCCGCCTCCTCGTACCCGCTGGTGCCGTTGATTTGCCCGGCC
Source organism: Pseudodesulfovibrio sp. (assembly GCF_028692895.1). Taxonomy (GTDB): domain Bacteria; phylum Desulfobacterota; class Desulfovibrionia; order Desulfovibrionales; family Desulfovibrionaceae; genus Pseudodesulfovibrio. Next base: position 47,144 of record NZ_JAQUWN010000023.1, on the reverse strand, counting down.
AGGTAGAGCCCCGGCAGGACCTTGGTCTCCAGGGTGGGCAGGAGCTGGGTGGGCGGCGCGAAGTCGTACTCGATGGCGTAGCCGGGCCGCACGATCTGGGCGTTCTCCAGGCCGACCACGGCCCGGACCATCCGCTTCTGCACGTCGAAGGGCAGGCTGGTGGGGATGCCGCTCGGGTACATTTCGGGATGGTCCAGCCCCTCGGGCTCGACGAAAATCTGGTGCCGGTCCTTTTCCGGGAACCGGGCCACCTTGTCCTCGATGGACGGGCAATAGCGCGCGCCCGTGCCCTCGATGACGCCGGTGAACATGGGCGAGCGGTCGAAGCCGGAGCGGATGATCTCGTGCGCCTCGGGGTTGGTGTAGGTCAGCCAGCAGGAGACCTGGGGCATGGGCGCCGAGGTGTTGCGAAAGCTGAAGGGGCGGGGCGGATTGTCGCCAGGCTGCTCCTGCATCTTGCTGAAATCGATGGAGGACTTGAGCAGACGCGGGGTGGTGCCGGTCTTGAGGCGGCCGAGCTCCAGGCCCACGGCCCGCAGGCTGTCGGACAGGGCGTTGGAGGGCGGGTCGCCCATGCGGCCGCTGCCGAAATGGTTGAGGCCCACGTGGACCAGGCCGCGCAGGAAGGTGCCGGTGGTCAGGAGCACGGAGCGGGCCTGGAGGATTTCCCCGAGCTGGGTGCGCACGCCCGCAGCGCGCCCGTCTTCCACGAGCACGGCGTCGGCCATGTCCTGGAAGACCCAGAGGTGGTCCTGGTTGAAGATAGAGCGCTGGACCACGCGCATGTACTCGGCGCGGTCGATCTGGGCGCGGCTGGAGCGCACGGCCGGGCCCTTGCGCGTGTTGAGAACCCGAAACTGGATGCCTGCGGCGTCGGCCCACAGCCCCATCATGCCGCCCAGGGCGTCGATCTCCTTGACCATGTGGCCCTTGGCCAGGCCGCCGATGGCCGGGTTGCAGGAGAGGTGGCCGATGCGCTCGACGTTGATGGTCAGCAGCAGGGTGTCGAGCCCCATGCGGGCGGCGGCCATGGCCGCCTCGCATCCGGCGTGGCCCGCGCCGACCACGATCAGGTCGAACCGTTCGGGGAAACGGGGCTTTTCCTGCATGAGCCCTCCGGGACCGGGCTAGGAGACCAGCATGTCGGCGATGACCTTGGCGTCGCCGATGGCATGCTTGATGGAAGCCGATTCATTGGGCTGGTGCGCGTTGTGGTGCAGGGTGGCCCAGACCACGGCCTGGTAGCCATTGCGGCGCAGGAAGGCTGCCACGGTGCCGCCGCCCACGCCCATGGGACGCGGATTGTTGGCGTAGACGCGGCGCGAGCTCTCCATGACCTTGCGCACGATGGCGCTGTCCGGCGGGGTGACCGGGGCGGCCTGTTCCCACATGACCGGCTCGCAGGAGATGGCCACGCCGTATTCCTTTTCCACCTCGGCCCCGTATTCGCGAATCTTGTCCAGGACCTCGTCCAGCGAGTACTGGGGCATGACGCGGCTGTCCACGTAGAAGACGTCGCGGCCGGGGATGGTGTTGATGTTCTCCACGTTGGCTTCGCGCTTGGTGGGCTGGAAGGTGGAGCGCGGCGGGCTGAAAAGCTGGTCCTCCGCGTCGAACACGGTTTCGAGCTGCTTGAGCTTGAGGATCAGGGCGGCGGCCGGGATCATGGCGTTGACGCCCTGGTCCGGGGTGGAGGCGTGGCACTGCTTGCCCTCGACCACCACCTTGAGCCAGAACATGGATTTTTCGGCGATCTCGACCATCTCGCCGGTGGGTTCGCCCGAGTCGGGCACCAGGAACATGTCGTCCCGGCCGAAGAGGTCCTCGTGGGCGCGGACCAGGTAGTCCAGGCCGAACTCGCTGCCGGTCTCCTCGTCGGCCACGAAGAGCATGCCGAAGTTGATCTCCGGAGTGACGGAGAGGTCGAGCAGCGCCTTGGCCACGAGCAGCGTGGAGACGATGCCCTGCTGGTTGTCTTCGACGCCGCGCCCGTAGAGGGTGTCGCCGTCGCGGACCATGTCGTAGGGATCGGTCTTCCACAGCGCCAGGTCGCCCGGCGGCACGATGTCCATGTGGGAGATGACCCACAGGGTCCTGCTCCGGTCCTTGCCGGGAATCACGGCCGCGACGTTGGGCCGGTAGCCGCAGGGGACCGACTGGTCCGGCGCGGGGTATTCGCGGATGTCCTCGATGCCCAGGGCCTGGAGCCGGTCGAGGAGGTATTCCGCCTTTTCCTTCTCTCCATCGCCGCCGTTCTTCGGCCCCAGGGCCGGAATGGCCGTCAGGGCGCGTTGCAGCTCGACCACGGTTTCGGTCTGCCGGTCCAATTCCTCGAAAAGTACGTTCATGATGCCTCCCGGCTTGGTTTTCTTTGCCGGCCCAGTATGGTGCAAGCGGTTGCAATAGACAACCCGGGGCCAACAAAAAAGGCGGGGACAAGCCCCGCCTCCATATCCGATCTCGTGGTGTCTACCGACCGCGCGCGGCGCGCTTGGAGGCCTTGAGCGGGTTGATCTTGACCTTGCCGCCCTTTTCCACTTCGGCGCGGACGTGGGTGGCGAAATTGCAGACCCCGGCGGCCCACTTGCGAGAGGGCTGGGCGTAGGTGGGGCAGTACTTCTGGTCCTCGAAGTCGACGGCGCGTTCGCAACCTTCACACTTCTCGACAATGGGCTCCAGGACGACGCCCTTGTAGGTCAGGCCCGCATCGGTCTTGACGGCCCCTTCCAGGGATACGGTGTTTTTCTTAGCCATGCTGTTCCTTCCTTTCGTATTGATGCGGCGTGGGCCGACAATGAAATTCGCTTTGGTGCAAGAGCAGATTTCGATAGGCGGCCAGGCCGGGTGTTGTCAAGTTTTTTTGAGAGATTTTTAGGAGTCGCGGACCGAACGGGCCCACTCGGCCGCACGGCGCGCCTCCTCCCGGAGCGATGCCACGTCCAAAGTCTTGAATTCCCCGTAGAGGTAAAGGACCCGCCCGGCGACCATGGTCATGCACACCTCCTTGCCGGTGGTGGCGTAGACCGCGTGGGACACCGGGTCGAACAGGGGAATCAGGTTCGGTTCCGCCAGCTCCAGGGCCACCATGTCGGCCGGGTGGCCCGCCTGGATGCGGCCGAGCTCGGGCCAGCCGATGCACCGGGCCGATCCGCGGGTGGCCATGTCCAGCACGGACGCGGCGTTCACCGCCGAGGCGTCGCCCGCCTGGATCTTGCCCACCAGGGCGGCCAGTCCCATGTCGCGGAACAGGTTGAGCTGGTTGTTGCTCGATGCGCCGTCCGTGCCCAGGCCCACGGTCACCCCGGCGTCGAGGTAGCGCTGGGCCGGGGCCATGCCCGAGGCCAGCTTGAAGTTCGAGGCCGGACAGTGGACCACGCAGGTGTCGGAGTCGGCCACCAGCCCGGTTTCCTCCTCCGAGAGGTCCACGCAGTGGTGCAGCACAGTGCGCGGGGAGAGCAGCCCTTCGTCGCGCAGGATCTCCAGGGGGCGCTTGCCGTACTTTTCCAGGCAGGTGGCCGTCTCCACCGGGGATTCGGCCAGGTGGGTCTGCCAGGGGATGTCCAGGTCGCACGCCAGCTCGAAGCTGGCCGCCAGGTTCTCCGGCGACACGGTGAAGGCCGCGTGGGGCGTCACGGCCGTGCGCACCAGGGGATTGCCCCGGAACCGCTCGTCCAGGCGACGGACAGTGGCCCAGCACGCCTCGGCGTCCGGGAACATGGGGGAGGGGAAATTGAAGAATCCCTCGCCCAGCACGGCCCGGAGTCCGGCGGCCGAAGCGGCCTCGCCGGTGATCTCCTCATGAAAATAGCCGTTGAGGAAGGCGGTGCATCCGGTACGGATGAGCTCGGCGCAGCCGATGCGCGCCCCGATGTCGAGCAGACCCTCGGTGAGCCGGGCCTCCACGGGCCAGATGTGGTCCCGCAGCCAGTCCATGAGGGGCAGGTCGTCGGCAAAGCCCCGGAACAGGGTCATGGGCAGGTGGGTGTGGCCGTTGACCAGCCCCGGCAGGAGCATCTTGCCCGAGAGGTCGAGCCTGGCGTCCGGCTCGTAGCGGCGGTCGAGATCGGCATAGGGGCCCACCTCGGCCACCAGGCCTTCCCGCACGGCCACGCCGCCGTGTTCGAGGGTGGTCCGCTCGTCGTCCTGGGTGACTACCAGGTCGGCCCGGACGAGCAGGTCGCAGCGTCTGGGCCGGGACGAGAGGGGAATTTCCGGGGACATGGATCAGTCCATGGTCTTGATGGTTTCGAAGAGCAGGGAGACCACCTTTTCAACGTTGCCCTTGAAGACCTTGAGGATTTCCTCCCAGGTCACCGGGGCCTCGTCGGTCTTCCAGCAGTCGTAGTCCGTGCTCATGGCCACGCAGCCGTAGGGAATCCCGGCCTCGTTGGCCAGGATGCACTCAGGGGCCACGCTCATGTTGATGACGTCCGCGCCCCAGATGCGGAACATGTTGGATTCCGCACGGGTGGAGAAGCGCGCGCCCTCGATGGTTATTACGGTGCCGGTCTTGTGGTGGGCCAGGCCGAGCTTGTCGCAGCCCGCGTTGAGCAGCGCGCGCAGCTTTTCGTCAAAGGGGTCGGCCATGGCCGTGTGCACCGCGCCGTGGGGCTCGAATTCCTCATGGAAGGAAACGGCGCGCCGCCGGGTGAAGTCGATGAACTGGTCGAGGATGACCAGGTGCCCCCGTTCGATCTCCTCGCGCAGCGACCCGCAGGCCGTGGTGGACAGGATCACGCCGCAGCCCGCGTCCTTGAGGGCCCGGATGTTGGCCCGGTAGTTGACGAAGGTGGGGGGAATGGTGTGCTCGCGGCCGTGGCGGGCCAGCATGACCACCTCCCTGCCCGCGATGGCGCCGGTCTTGAGCGGGGCGGAGGGCTTGCCGTACGGGGTGCATACTTCCACGTCCCGCGCGTCCTTCAGGATGTCGGGATTGTCCAGGCCGCTGCCGCCGATGATGCCGATCTTGGTCATGCGTAAGCTCCGGCGGTTAGTCGATTTCCAGCAGGAAACAGTGCTGCTGCCCGGCCTTGTCCAGAATCTTGGCGCCGTCGAGGAAACCTAGCTGGACCACGAAGCCGCAGCCCACGATGTCGCCGCCCGCCTCGCGCACGAGCTGGAGCATGCCCTCGGCCGTGCCGCCGGTGGCCAGCAGGTCGTCGATGATAAGCACCTTCTCGCCTTCCTTGATGGCGTCCTCGTGCATGCACAGGGTGTCGGTGCCGTATTCCAGGTCGTAGGTGACGCAACGGGTCTTGTAGGGCAGCTTGCCCGGCTTGCGCACCGGGACGAACCCGATGCCCATCTTGTAGGCCAGTGGAGCGCCGAAGATGAAGCCGCGCGCCTCGGCGGCCACGATCTTGGTCGCGCCGGAGTCCTTGAACTTCTCGGCCAGACAGTCCACGGTGTAGCGAAAAGCGTCGGGATCGGAGAGGATCGGCGTGATGTCGAAGAAGACGATGCCTTCCTTGGGGTAGTCGGGAATGTCTCGAATGTAGTCGCGAATGTTCATGGATGCCTCCTGGTGGTGAATACCGGTGATTCATAAGGTTATGCCCGCCATGGTGTCAATGCGGTTGCCACCTTTCGCGGGTTCGGCTAGTGATGGCCCACACGGAGAGGACGACATGCAGCAAGACCCCGGACCCCACCGGGCCAAGAAGAGCCTGGGCCAGAATTTTCTGAAGGACGACAACATCTGCCGCAAGATCGTTGACGCACTGGGACTGGAGCCCGGCGACCGCGTCGTCGAGATCGGCCCGGGGCAGGGGGCCCTGACCCGGTTCATCGCGGACGCGGCCCCGGCCCGGTTCACCGCGGTGGAAAAGGACGACGCCCTGGCCGACCGGCTGGAGGCGGAATTCCCTACTATGGAAATAGTCCGGCAGGACGCCCTGGAATTCCCCTGGGACGAACTGGCCGGGCCGTGCCGGATCGTCGGGAACCTTCCCTACAACGTCGGGTCCAAACTCATCTGGGACATCGTCAGCCGGGCGCGCATGCGCAGGGCCGTGTTCATGGTCCAGCACGAAGTGGCCCTCCGCCTGACTGCCGAGCCGAACGGCAAGGCCTACGGCGGGCTGACCGTATGGGTGCGGAACTTCTGCGCGACCCGCTACCTGTTCAAGGTGCCGCCCACGGTTTTCCACCCCCGGCCCAAGGTGGACTCCGCCGTGGTCCGGTTCGATCCTCTGCCGGCGGAGGAGTGGCCCGTCCACCCGGAGCGGCTCTCCCGGCTCATCAAGCTTCTGTTCCAGCAGCGCCGCAAGCAGCTCGGGACCATACTCAAAAAAGATTGGACGCCCGAAGTGGCGGAGTGGTTCGAGCGGCACGGGATGGACACCCGGTTGCGGCCCGAAAATCTCTCTCCGGAGCAGTTTCGGTCCCTCTCCGGGCACGTTTAGTTCTTTTTTTCACGAAACGCCGTCTTTCCGAGGCGTTGGCGCTGTTCGTTGACGCTCTGGAACGAAAGGGGACGGATGTGACAAAAGGCCGGAAAGCACCAGTTGGCGGGGTTTTTTTCTGTTTTTTGCCGCTACGGGCTGGACACGATGGCAAAGTTCCTTTAAAGCCCAAAAAGGAACTTGGCTGGAAACAAAGCGCATACGCCGGTTGCGGCCGGACGCACTGAACTCAATAGTTTTTCATTTGAGGAGGAAGGACTGATGACTAAGGCTGATTTGATCGTAAAAATCGCGGAGAAGGCCAATCTGACCAAAGCCAATGCGGAGCGCGCCCTGAACGCTTTCCTGGAGACCGTCGAGGCCACTCTGGTCAAGGAAGGCAAGCTGACCCTGACCGGCTTCGGCACCTTCAGCGTCGACAAGCGCAAGGCCCGCGTGGGTCGCAACCCCCGCACCGGCGCCGAGATCAAGATTCCCGCCACCAAGGTGGTCAAGTTCCACCCCGGCAAGGTCCTCAAAGACGCCGTCAAGTAGTCGGGAGGATTACCAATGATCCACGGTGAAACCGTTCATAGCCCGTTGCCTCAGGACCTTCCTTGGTGGCAGCCCGACCATTTCGTCTTCTTCGGTGTTCTCTACATCGTCCTGGGCGTCATCGGCATCGGCCTTGCCTACACCATCTTCAAATCCTGGACTGACTCCAAGTCCGTTCACCACTAGTTCCGAACCCCGACAGGGGACGAGGGCCTGCCGCCGGTGCGGCAGGCCCTTTTGCTGACCTGCGTCCGCCTTGCATTTTTTGCACAAATTCTGTTGCATTTCACGGCGGATGCGGCTATGGATACCTTCCATTTCGCCCGCCAAGCACACCAGTGCTGGTTCACCGAGGAGGTGATTTACTTTGCCCGGCGTATACTTAGACGAAGGCGACAACTTCGACATCTCTCTCCGCCGCTTCAAGAAGCAGGTCGAGAAAGCCGGAATCCTTTCCGAGTTGAAGAAACGTCAGCACTACGAAAAGCCCAGCGTGCAGAAGAAGAAAAAGAAAGCTGCCGCCAAGAAAAGGCTTGCCAAAAAAATCCGCAAGATGCGCGGTGTGTAGCCAATGAGTCTTTCTGAAAGGATCGACAAGGATTACATCGCAGCCTACAAGGCGAAAGAGACGACAAAAGTGGCCGTCTTGAGACATCTCAAGACGGCCATTAAAAATCGTATGGTCGACGAGATGCGCGACGCGCTCTCCGATGACGTCGTGCTCGAACTCATCGCCAAGCAGGTCAAGCAGCGCAAGGACGCCTTTGACCAGTATTCCAAGGCCGGCCGGGACGATCTCGCCCAGGTGGAGGCCGCGGAAATGGTCGAGCTTGAGCAGTACCTGCCCAAGCAGCTCACCGATGACGAGCTTTCGGCCGCCATCGATGCGGTCATCGCGCAGACCGGCGCTTCCGGCATGAAGGACATGGGCAAGGTCATGGGCGCGGTTCTCGCAGCCCACAAGGGCCAGGTCGACGGCAAGCAAGCCAGCGACATGGTCAAGGCCAAGCTCTCCGCCTAACTCTCCAACCATAGTCGACTCGCATGGAGTCAAGAACATTCGAGCTATTGGAATTCCCCAAGGTCCTCGGGGCGCTGGCCGGTTTCGCCGTTTCGGAACCGGGGGCTTCCGCGTGCCGTGGGCTCCGGCCGCTCAACTCCCTTGAAGAGGTCCGCGCGGCCGCCGAGCTCTTCGAGCAGTGCGCCGCCTGGGTCAACGAGACCGGCTTTTCCTTCCCGGCCTTCCCGGAGCTCGACGGGATGTTCGCCTTCCTGAACAACCCCAAGGGCGTCCTGGACCTGGACGACCTTTTCGCCCTCAAGCAGACCCTGGATATCGCGAGCGGCGCCCGCGACTCGCTGCGCCGGTTCGAGAACCGGGGCTGGGACGCGCTCCTGGCCACGCTCTTCGGCTATGACTGGCCGCAGAAGACCGTGTCCGGCATCGGCCGCTGCCTGGACCCGGAAGGCCAGTTGCGCGACGAAAGCTCGCCCGGCCTGCGGGAGGTCCGGGGCGAGATCCGCGCCATCCACCAGCGCTGCACCAAGCGGGTCAAGGACTTCATCCTCCAGGAAAACCTGGCCCAGGCCGTTCAGGACGAGTTCATGACCGTCTCGTCCGACCGTTACGTCCTGCCCCTGAAGGTGAACTACAAGAACAAGATCAAGGGCATCATCCACGACTACTCCCAGACCGGCGAAACCTGCTATTTCGAGCCGCTCTTTCTGGTGGAGACCAACAACCGCCTCCAGGAGCTCAAGCGGCGCGAGCGGGAGGAGGAGTACAAGGTCCTGACCTACCTGACCGGCCTGGTCCGCGACGAACAGCGAGGGCTGGCCGACGCCTACGACGGCCTGGTGGTCCTGGACGTGCTCATGGCCAAGGTCAAGCTCGCCCGGGCCTTCGACGGCCGGGCCATCGAAATCACCGACGGCGGCGAGCCCCGGCTGCGCAAGGCGCGCCATCCGCTCCTGGCCCTGGCCGACGAGTCGGTCCACCCGCTGGACATCCTGCTCAACGAGGGCCAGCGCGCCCTGATCATCAGCGGCGGCAACGCGGGCGGCAAGACGGTCTGCCTCAAGACCCTGGGACTTATCGGGCTGATGGCCCTTTCCGGGCTCCCGGTCCCGGCGGCCGAGGGCAGTTCGCTCCCTCTCTGGGCCAACGTCTTCGTGGTCATGGGCGACGAGCAGTCCCTGGAGGAGAACGTCTCCACCTTCACGGCCCAGATTCACTATTTGAAGCGGGTCTGGGAGCGCATCGACGCGCGGACCCTGTTCATCCTCGACGAATTCGGGGCGGGCACCGATCCCACCCAGGGCGCGGCCTTGGCTCAGGCCGTGGTCGACAGCCTGGTGGAGAAGCGCGCCGTGGCCCTCATCGCCACCCATTTCCCGGCCCTCAAGGCTTACGCCATGGCGGCCAGGGGCGTGCGCGCCGCCAGCGTGCTCTTCGACCCGTCCACCAAAAAACCGCTCTACAAGCTGGCCTACGACCAGGTGGGGGCGTCCATCGCCCTGGACGTGGCCCGGGAGCACGGCCTGCCCGCCGAGGTGCTCGATCGCGCCGAGCGCTACCTGCTCCTGGACGGCTCGGACACCTCCGCCGTTCTCGACCGGCTCAACGCCATGGCTGTGAAGCGGGAGGGCGAGCTGGAAGCCATCGAGGCCGAACGGGCCCGGATGGAAGCCAAGCGCGCCCGGCTGGAGGAGCGGTTCGAGAAGGAGCGCGCCTCCCTGCTGAAGGACCTCCAGTCCAAGGCGCAGACCATCGTTCGCGAGTGGCAGTCCGAACGCGTCGGCCGAAAGGAAACCCGCAAGAAACTCGCCGAGGTGCGCGAGCGGATCGTTGAACTCGGCCCTGAGGTTGAAACCGAGGCCCCAACTTTTTCGATCAAGGATATTGTTCCGGGCCTCAAAGTGTCGTATCCGGCTTGGAACAAGTCCGGCGTGGTCCTTGAAGTCAACGACCGGAAGCGGCAGGCCAAGGTGGACATCGGCGGCGTCGCCATGTGGATCAAGGCAGATCAACTCGCCCCGGCCGAGGGCGGTCCGGACTTCGGCAAGCCCGCGCCACAGGCCCCGGCGGCCCCGGCATCGTCCGGCCCGGCCCTGGAGGTGGACCTGCGCGGCCAGCGGGCGGACATGGCGCTCAGCATGTTGGAGCGCGCCCTGGACGAAGCCCTGCGCAAGGGGGCGGGCCGCCTGGAGATCGTCCACGGGCGGGGCACCGGCGCGCTGCGGCGCGAAGTGCACGATTTTCTGAGCCATTACCCGGCCGTGGAGAGCTTCTCGCTGGCCAACGAGGAGCGGGGCGGGGATGGCATGACCGAAGCGGTCCTCAAATAGCCGGTCGACCGACCGGTACGGAGCTTGGCAATGGACAGGAGTGCCATCGAGGCCGTCAAGGCCCGCGTCAGCATTGCGGAAGTGGTGCGCCGCTATGTTGACCTGAAGCCGGTCTCGGGCCGGTGGATGGGGGCCTGTCCCTTTCACCAGGAGACCAAGCCGTCCATGTCGGTGAACGACGAGGAGGGCTTTTTCTATTGCTTCGGGTGCCAGGCCTCGGGAGACGTCATCGATTTTTACGGCCGGATCAACGGCCTCGACTTCCGCGAGGCCCTTGAGCAGTTGGCCGCCGAGGCCGGGATCGAGCTGGGCAACGTGGCCCCGGACCCGCAGGCCGCGGAGCGCAAGGCGCGCAAGAACCTGCTCATGACCATGCACGACGAGGCCTCGGAGTGGTTCCGGCGCAACCTGCGCATGGCCGCCGGGGAAACGGCCCGTCGCTACCTCTCGAAGCGGGGCATGACCCCGGACGTCATCGAGAAATTCGGCCTGGGCTACAGCCCGGATGACTGGCACGGCCTGCTGAACCACCTGAACAGCCGGGGCCGTACCCCGGACCTGGGCGTGGAGGCCGGGCTGCTCTCGAAAAACGATAAAGGCAACATCTACGACCGGTTCCGTGGAAGACTGATCTTCCCCATCCAAAATTTATCGGGCCGGGTCATTGCTTTTGGCGGCAGAATAATTACAGAGGGAGAACCAAAGTACCTGAACAGCTCGGATACGCCGATCTACAAGAAAGGCGACCACCTGTACGGGTTGCATCTGGCGCGGACCACCATGACCCGTTCCAAGCGGGCCTTGCTGACCGAGGGGTACATGGACGTGATCTCGCTGCATCAGTTCGGCTACACCGACGCCTGCGGTGTCCTGGGCACGGCCCTGACATCGGACCAGGTCAAACGGTTGGCCGGCTTCTGCTCGCGCGTCGATCTTGTTTTCGACGGAGACAACGCGGGCCGTAAAGCCGCGCTCAAAAGCAGCCGAATGATCCTGTTGCAGGGAGTGGCCTGCCGCGCCGTGCTCCTGCCCGACGGCGAGGACGTGGACAGCCTGCTCCAGACCCGCGGCCGGGACGGCTTCGAGGCCTGCCTGGCCGACGCGCCGTCCGGGCTGGATTTTTGTCTGGAGACCCTGCGCGCGCAGTTTGCGCCCAGGGAGATCATGGATTGGGCCAAGTCCTTCATGGCCGAGCTGGCCGATCCGTCGTTGAGGGCGTACTACCTGCCTCGCATCGCGGGCGGGCTCGGGCTTTCCGAGGCCGACTTCCGGCGCGATGCGGGCGTTGCACCAGCGCGGTACGCCGGACAGGGCCAGCAGGGGCGGGGACCGGCGCGAAACGTTCCGCAGGGACAGGGCAGAGGGGCGCAGCCGCGGCCGCGCAACCTGACCGCCTGCGGCAAGGAAGACAAGGACGATCAATATTTTTTGCGGTTCCCCATCCAGTACCCGGACTACGTGCCGGAGCTGGCGAGAAGAGGGTTTGGACAGATCCTCGGGACGCAGTGGGCCCGCGACATCTGGGAAAAGCTGAAACATGCGCAGCAAGGCCACGTCATGAGCCTGCTGAACGAAGAAGAAAAACGCTTTTACATCCGATGCCGCGAGGAGATGCGGGAAAACGTACTTTCCGGCAGCGAACTACTGGACGAATGGGAACACATCTGTAATAAAATCGCGTTTGGACAGCAGAAACAGGATCGGCAGCAGCTCAAAGAGGCCCTGCGTGAAGCGCAGATCAGCGGAGACAGCCGACGAATCGACGAATGTTTTCGGGCCTTGGAAGAATCTCTCAGGAGGGACGATGAGCAACATTAAGGAAATCCAACAAATCAAAACCCTGATCTCCGAGGGCAAGAAACGCGGATTCCTGACGTACGAAGAGTTGAGCAAGGCACTGCCTTCCGACTATAATACACCGGAACAACTTGAAGAAATCCAGTCCATCTTCGACCAGATGGGCATCGCCCTGGTGGACGAGGACGAAGACGTCAAGGACATCGATCCCGACAAGGACGATCTCGATCTCACGGACGACAAGGACGACGACAGCGCCGACTACGCCTCGCGCAGCACCGACCCGGTGCGCATGTACCTGCGCGAGATGGGTGCCGTGCCCCTGCTCGACCGCGAGGGCGAGGTCGTCATCGCCAAGAAGATCGAGAACGGCGAGATGGAGGTCCTGTACTCCCTGGTGGAGGTCCCAGTGGCCGTGGAGGAGCTCGTCGTCGTGGGCGACGACCTGCGCGACGGCCGCGTCAAGCTCAAGGACGTCGTCAAGACCATCGAGGAGGACGATCCCAGCGAGGACGAGATGAACCAGCGCCAGCGGGTCATCTTTCTGCTCGACGAGGTCAAGAAGCTCTACAAGAAAAAGAGGAAGATCTACGAGAAGCTGGACTACTGCGCCCAGACGGACAAGCGCGTGGCGGGCGTCCAAAAGGACATCCTCGGCTACAAGGACGAGGTGGTCAACCGGCTGCGCGACATCAAGCTCGAAAAGACGCTCATCGACCGCGTCATCGAGACGGTCAACGACTACGTCCGCCAGATGCACAACTGCCAGCGCGACCTCTCGGCCTACGTCCTGTCCGTGGGGCAGACCAAGGCCGAGATCGAGGTGCTGTTCAAGAAGGTGGACGACCGCGAGATCAATCCCGTGGTGGCCGCCGACACCCTGGGCATGACCGTGGAGGAGTTCTTCTCCTTCAAGGAAATGCTCGCGGGCAAGCTGGAGATCATGCATCGGCTCCAGGAGAAGTGCTGCCACTCGGTCCACGACCTGGAAGAGGTGCTGTGGCGCATCAAGCGCGGCAATGAGTCCGCCATGCGCGCCAAGCAGGAGCTCATCCGGGCCAACCTGCGCCTCGTCGTGTCCATCGCCAAGAAGTACACCAACCGCGGCCTCCAGTTCCTGGACCTGATCCAGGAGGGCAACATCGGCCTGATGAAGGCCGTGGACAAGTTCGAATACCAGCGCGGCTACAAGTTCTCGACCTACGCCACCTGGTGGATTCGCCAGGCCATCACCCGCGCCATCGCGGACCAGGCCCGGACCATCCGCATCCCGGTGCACATGATCGAGACCATCAACAAGCTCATCCGCACCTCGCGTTACCTGGTGCAGGAGCTGGGCCGCGACCCGTCTCCCGAGGAAATCGCCGAGCGCATGGACTATCCGCTGGAGAAGGTCAAGAAGGTGCTCAAAATCGCCAAGGAACCCATTTCCCTCGAAACCCCCATCGGTGACGAGGAGGATTCGAGCCTGGGCGATTTCATCGAGGACAAGAAGGCCGCCGCGCCCGCCGAGGAGGTGGTCTCCACCAAGCTGAGCGAGCAGATCGCCTCGGTCCTCTCCGACCTGACCCCGCGCGAGGAACAGGTCCTGCGCAAGCGGTTCGGCATCGGCGAGAAGTCCGACCACACCCTCGAAGAGGTGGGCAAGCTCTTCAACGTCACCCGCGAGCGCATCCGCCAGATCGAGGCCAAGGCCCTGCGCAAGCTGCGCCATCCGGTGCGCAGCGCGCTGCTTCGGTCCTACTTCGAAAACTAGACTCGACCGGGGGCCGGGAGGAACATTCCTCCCGGCCCCTTTTCATTTTTCACCATGGAACAATACTTCCTCGCCTTTTTCATTCCGGCCGCCGCCATGCTCCTGGACTCCCTGTTCGGGGACCCGCGCGGCCTGCCGCACCCGGTTCGCTGGATCGGCAAGGGGCTCGACCTGTACGAGGCCTCGGCCCGCAGGGTGGGCTTCAACCTGCGCGCCGCGGGCTGGACGGCCGTGGTCCTCTTCGGGGCCGGGGCCTTGCTCCTGGCCGAAATCCTGATGGCCATCCCGTACGTCGGCGTCCTCATCGCCGTGTACCTGGCCTATGCCGGGCTGGCCATGGGCTGCCTGGTGCGCGAGGCCCGGCAGGTGGCCGCACGCCTGGACGACGGCGACCTGGACGGCGCGCGCAGGGCCCTGTCCATGCTCGTCAGCCGCGACACTTCGGTCCTGGACGCACAGGGCGTCCGCCGGACCCTGGCCGAAACCGTGAGCGAGAACCTCAACGACGGCTTCGTGGCCCCGATGTTCTATCTGGCGATCTTCGGCCCCGGCGGCATGTGGGCCTACAAGGCGGTCAGCACCATGGACTCCATGTGGGGCTACCGCACCGAACGCTTCCGCGACCTGGGGCGCGGCGCGGCCAGGACTGACGACGTCCTGGCCTGGATTCCGGCCCGGATCACGGCCTGGGCCCTGCTGATCACCGGCAGGATGCGCGGCCTGGACTACCGCGCGGCCAGGGCGAACTTAGCCGCCGACGCCATGAAGATGGAGAGCCCCAACGCGGGCTGGCCCATGGCGGCCGCCGCGTGGCTCATGGACGCGGGCATGGGCGGCCGGGCCGTGTATTTCGGAAAGGTGAAGGAGAAGCCGGTGCTCGGCCCGGGAGAAAAGCCCTGGGACCGGGCGAAAATCCGCGCCCTGATCGCCCTGTGCAAGGTTTCCGGCCACCGGGCGGGGTGGGTGTTCATCCTGCTGTTCGGATGGCTCCGGATTGCTTTTTAGGCGCTATAGCCACAACAGGAAAGAAGAAGGGCTCCTTGCGGAGCCCTTTTCGTTTACTTGCCGAGTTCGATGCTCCGTTCGCAGCACTTGAAGATGGCGTCGATGATGTCGCCGCGCATACCCTGGCGGTCGAAGTGCATCAGCGCCCGGACCGTGGTGCCGCCGGGAGAGGTGACCATTTCCCGGAGCTGGGGCACGGAGTGCTCGCTCTGGTCGGCCATCTTGGCCGAGCCGAGGAAGAGCCCCTTGACCATTTGCGTGGCCTGCGGCCGGGTCAGGCCCAGGGCCACGCCCGCCTCGATCATCGCCTCCATGAAGTAGAAGACGTAGGCCGGGCCGGAGCCGATGACGCCGGTGAAGGCGTCGAAGAGCCTCTCGGGCAGGATGTGCACCTGGCCGATGGCCTTGAACAGGCCGGGGATGAAGGCCCGGAGCTCGTCGCTCAGGTCCTTGTCGTCCAGGCAGACGGCGGAAACGGATTCACCCACCAGGGCCGGGGTGTCGGGCATGACCCGCACCACGGGGCAGCGGCCCTCGCTCCAGTCCCGGAACCGCTCAACGGTCAGTCCGGCGCAGATGGAGACCAGGCATTTGGACGCATCGAGGGAGGCGGCGATCTCCTTGACCACTGCCTCGGCGTACTGGGGCTTGACGGCCACCACCACGATGTCGCAGGCCTCGGCCAGGGACAGGACGCTGTCGTGCGCCTTGAGGCCGCAGGACGCGGCGAGCTGCGCGAGCTTCTCTTGGTGATGGTCGTAGCCGTGCCGTTCGATGTCGTCGCGGGAGGCCAATCCGTTCAGGATGGCCGATCCCATGTTGCCCGTGCCGATGAACCCGATTCTCTTGGTCATTATCCCACCAGCTCGTCGTCGTTGAAGAAGTAGGCCACCTCGGTCCTGGCGGTGTCGGGACCGTCGGAGCCGTGGCAGGCGTTGTTCTGGATGCTCATGCCGTAAGCGGCGCGGATGGTGCCTTCCTCGGCCTGGGCCGGGTTGGTGGCGCCCATCAGCTTGCGGTAGTTCTCGATGGCGTTCTCGCCTTCCAGGCAGGAAACCACCACCGGGCCGGAGATCATGTAGTCCACCAGCTCGCCGAAGAAGGGGCGCTCCTTGTGGACGGCGTAGAAGCCCTCGGCCTTGGCGCGGTCCATGCGCATCATCTTCATGCCTTTGATCTTCAGGCCGGAGTCGGTGATCATCTTGAGGATTTCGGCGATCAGGCCGCGCTCCACGGCGTCCGGCTTGATGATGGAAAAGGTGCGTTCGATAGCCATTAATGCCTCCCTATGGTTGTCTGTCTTATACGTATCGGCAGCAATTTGCCAGTCTTCCCCGGGGACCGCCTCGCGCGGGCCCCACCAATGGGTCATGCGGTCCCTAGTAAAACCGCGCGATCCACTAACAAAGCAACATGCGGTCGGACACGCCTTCGTCGCCGCGCAGTTCGGAAAAGCGGCGGAGCAGGTCATCGACCTTGAGATTTCGTTTTTCCTCGCCCGCGATGTCCAGGACGATCCGGCCCCGGTGAAACATAATCAGCCGGTTGCCCAGGGTGATGGCCTGGTTCATGTTGTGGGTGACCATCAGGGCCGTGAGGTTCTGGGACCGGACCAGCTCCTCGGTCAGCTCCAGGATCATGCTTCCTGTCTTGGGGTCCAGGGCGGCGGTGTGCTCGTCGAGGAGCAGCAGACGCGGCCGGACCAGGGTGGCCATGAGCATGGTCAGGGCCTGGCGCTGCCCGCCGGAGAGCAGGCCTGTGGAGGTTTTGAGCCGCTCCTCCAGCCCGAGGCCGAGCACGGCGAGCTTTTCCTTGAAGAAGGCGCGGTCCCTGGCCCGGATGCCGATTCCCAGCGTGCGGCGCTGGCCCCGCTTCATGGCCATGGCCAGGTTCTGCTCGATGGTCGCTCCGGCGCAGGTGCCGAGTAGCGGGTCCTGGAAGACTCGGCCGATCAGGGCGGCGCGCTTGTATTCCGGCCATTTGGTCACGTCCTGGTCCTCCAGGACGATACGGCCGCTGTCCAGCGGAAAGGTCCCGGCGATGGCGTTGAGGAACGTGGACTTTCCGGCCCCGTTGGAGCCGATGATGGTGATGAAGTCGCCATCCTTCACTTCGAGGTCCACGCCGTTCAGGGCCCGGACCTCGTTGACGCTGCCCAGGTTGAAGGCCTTGGTCACGTTGGTGATGGAGATCATCGTACGCCTCCCAGAAGCCTGCGTTTCATGCGCGGCATGACCAGGGCGAAGATGACCAGCAGGGCGGTGATCAGGTTCAGGTCGCTCGGGGTGAAGGAGAAGGAGCCGAGCTTGAGCCCCAGGGCCAGGGCGATGGCCACGCGATAGAGCACCGAGCCGAGCAGGGCGGCGATGAACGCGCGGGAGATGGTCTTGTCGCCGAACACGGTCTCGCCCACGATGACCGAGGCCAGGCCCGCGACGATGGTGCCAACGCCCATGTTGACGTCGGCCGAGCCCTGGTTCTGGGCCACCAGGGCCCCGGACATGGCGACCAGGGCGTTGGAGAGTCCCACGCCGAAAATGATGACGACGTCCGTGTTGACGCCCTGGCTGGTGATCATCTGCTTGTTGTCGCCCGTGGCCAGGAAGGCGAAGCCCTTCTCGGTGTGCAGGAACCAGATGAGCGCGGCCACGGCCACGGAGCAGATGACGGCGAAGAGGATGGGCGTCGAGACGTAGGAGGGCAGTCCGCTGAAGGCCTGGAACCAGTCCACCACCGTATCCTTGCCGAGCAGGCTCATGTTGGGCCGCCCCATGATGCGCAGGTTGATGGAGTAGAGCGAGATCATGGTCAGGATGGAGGCCAGGAGGTGGAGGATCTTGAACTTGGTGTTCAGGATGCCGGTGATCGCTCCGGCCAGGAAGCCCGCGCCCCCCGCCAGGAGGATGGCCAGCACCGGGGAATGGCCGGAAGTCACGACCACGGCGGCCACCGAGGCCCCCAGGGGCAGGCTGCCGTCCACGGTCAGGTCCGGGAAGTCGAGCACCCGGAAGGTCAGGTAGACGCCCAGGACCATCAGGCCGTAGGCGAATCCCTGCTCAAGAGCGCCGAATAGTGCGTAACTCGTCATGATTGTTTCCTAATTTCTCGCCGGAAGATGCCAGCCTCGCCCGCCCGGTCCGGAGGGCGGAAAAAAGGCGCGTTGCGGACAACGCGCCTTGTATACTGAATGCGCCCAATACGCAAATGGAGCCTATTCGACGACCTTGGCGGCGCGCTGGAGCAGGTCGTCGGACAGGGTGACGCCCATGGCGGCGGCCGACGCCTTGTTGACGTGCAGGTTCAGGTCGTTGAGGAACTCCACAGGCATGGCGGAGGGAGCCACGCCCTCGGCCAGGATGCGGTAGGCCATGTCGCCGGTTTGAAGGCCCATCTTGTAGTAGTCCAGGGCCACGGCGGCAATGGCTCCCCGGTCCACGGAGTCGACGTCGGCGGCGATGAGCGGCAGCTTGTTGTCCTTGCAGACCTTGACGGCGGACTCGATGGCCGAGACCACGGTGTTGTCCGTGGGCACGTACACGGCCTGGCAGCGGCCGACCAGGCTCTTGGCCGCCTGGTAGACGCCGCTGGAGTTGGCGATGGTCGCCTCCTCCACGGTCAGGCCGGCCTTGGCGGCCTCTTCCTTGAGCTTGTCCACCAGGACCACGGAGTTGGGCTCGCCCGCGTTATAGATGACGCCGATGGCCTTTACGCCGGGCACCAGCTCGCGGATCAGCGCCACGTGCTTGTCCATGGGGCTGAAGTCGGACATGCCTGTGATGTTGCCGCCGCCGGTGTTTTCGAGATTCTTGACCAGGCCGGCGGAAACCGGGTCGGTGACGCCGGTGAAGAGGATGGGCCGGTCATGAATCTTCTGTGCGGCGGCCTGCGCGCCGGGGGTGGCGATGGCCAGGACCAGGTCGGGCTGCTCGCCCATGATCTGGCTGATGATCTGGACGTTGGTGGCCGGATTGCCCTGGGCTATGTGCACGTTGGCCATCACGTCGAGTCCCTTCTCCTTGAGCCGGTCGATCACGCCGTTGCGCATGGCGTCCAGGGCGGGGTGTTCGACGATCTGGGTCACGGAGACCACATACTGTCTGGCCTGTGCCTGGCCGGCGACGAGCAGACAGAGCGCGGCCAGCAAAACGAACAAAATTTTCTTCATGGACGGATTCCTCCCTTGAAATAGTGAAGCGAAATTTTGAACTCGGGGGCTATTTGAAGTCAAGCGCTTTTGGGTACGGCAAAGAAAAGGCCGCGCGAAGCGGCCCTTGAAAATCGGTTGAAAACGGTCTCAGAAGCGGATTTCCTCCTCCTTGACCACCTTGAACGCCTTGTTGCCCTTGACCCGGCCGGGAAACCCCATGAACTTGCGCACGCCCTCGACCTCGGCTTCCAGCAGCTCGTCCTCGTCGGTGTCCAGCAGGATGATGTCGCCCTCCTGGAGATAGAGGAGCTGGCGGCCGCTGATGGAGGTGCGACCCAGACGGATGACCATCTCGACCGGCGTCTCCATGAGCCGCTCCTTGAAGCGGTTGATCCAGACGTGGTCCACCTCCAGCCGCTCGGACTGGAAGGATGCGTGCAGCTTGGAGCGGATGGGCTCCATGGTGGCGTAGGGCAGGCAGACGATGAGCGAGCCGATGGCGTTCTCCAGCTCCACCTCGAAGGTGACGACGATGACCACGTCTGACGGCGGCACGATGGCCGCGAACTGGGGGTTCACCTCGGTGCGGACCATCTCGACATGGACCTCGTGCACCGGTTTCCAGGACTCCTCCATGTTTGCCAGGGCGATCTTGACCACGCGTTCGACGATGGCCTGCTCGATGGGCGTGAAGTCGCGCCCCTCGACCTTGGGCTGGCTGCCGGCGCCGCCGAAGAAGTTCTCCACCAGGGCGAAGACCAGGCGGGAATCGACCACCAGCAGGGCGTTGCCGCGCAGGGGGTCCATCTTGAAGATGGAGATGGAGGTCGGCACCGGCAGGGAGCGCATGAAGTCGCCGAACTTGGACATGTCGATGGAGATGGGGTTGATGTCCACGCGCTTGCGCATGGTGTTGGCCAGCGCGTTGGTGCACAACCGGGAGAAGCGGTCGTTGACGATTTCGAGAACGGGCATTCGGCCCCGGATGATCCGGTCCTGGTTGGCCAGATCAAACGAGACCACGCCGGAGTCGTCCTCCGGTATCTCGGTCTCCGTCTCGACATCCCCTCCGGAAAGGCCCCGGAGCAGGGCATCGACTTCATCTTGTTCGAGAATTTTGCTCATCTGCGAAAAGCCTCACTCTCTTGCCGCCTGTGCGGCCCGGTTGCGTCCGGCTGCGACGTAATTTTGAACATCGTGGAAAGGTTAGCAAAAACCGGACCGCTCCTTCCCGGCTCATCGGCCGGACCGGCCGTTCTCTTTAAAAATTTGTTACACGCCAGCCGCTCGCAAGGCAAGCGCAGGGACCATATCACGCCCGGAATTTGTTAAAGAAGTTCTAGAAGTTTTTAAGATATTATAGAGTAACGCTAAAATAATCAATGAAATCAGCATGGATTTTGTCAGATGACGCACATGGCAAAAACGGTGTGCGACAACCCATGGACACAGGGGGGTGACGTGGAAAAAAAGGAGCGGGGCGAAAAAAATGCTATTCCGGCTTCATCTGGGAGAGGGGAACAAGCCGGACGGCGGTGTTCCGGCTTGCGGCCCATTCCCGGAGGCCGGCCAGGGTGGCCGGGTAGGGGTGGCCGATGGCGATGGCGCGACCCTGCTTGCGGGCCACGTTCTCTGCCTTCTTGAGCTGGAGGATGATGGCGTTCACGTCCTTGACGTTATCCAGGAAGATGTCGCGCTCGTAAAAGGGGACGCCCAGTTCACGGGCGACCTTGCGGCCCACGCTGTGCGGGGTGGTCAGGCTGTCCAGGAAGAAGAGGCCGCGCTGCCGGAATTCGTCCAGGGCGGCGCGCATGCCGGGGCCGTTCTCGGTGAAGCGGGAGCCCATGTGGTTGTTGACGCCGATGGCCCCAGGCACCCTGGCCAGGTTTTGGGCCACGCGGGCCCGCACCTGGGCGTCGGTCATGGTGATGAACAGGGCGTCGTCGCCGGGGTTGTATTTGGGGTATCCCTGCGGCTCCATGGGGAAGTGGACGATGAGGTCGTGGCCGGAGCTCTTGGCCAGGGCCACGCTCTCGTCCGTGTGGCTGGCGTTGGGCCAGACGGCCAGGGTCACGGGAAAGTCGAGCCGGACCAGCCCTTCGAGCACGGTCGTGTTCTCGCCGATGTCGTCGATGACCACGGCCAGTTGCGGGCCCTTCTTCTCGGGCCTGGGCAGGACGAAGGGAACAGTGCGCAGCAGCAGTCGATGGGTGGGCAGGGCGCCCACGCTGACTGCGGCCTCGGCCGTGCCGTTGTCGCTCAGCAGGGCTTCGGGCTCGCGCTCGGCCAGCCGCTCCTTGAGGGCCGTCAGGAAGGCGGCGGCGTCCCTGGTCTCGGGAATGCGCAGGACCTGGTAGTGGTAGCCCTGGCCGTCCTTGTGGCGGAGCTCCACGTCGAGCAGCTCCAGGTCGGCCAGGTTCAGTCCGAGGCGGCGCATGGCCTCGATGATGGCCAGGTCCACCTCCTTGACCTTGTCCTCGATGGTGGAGGTCTCTTCCTCGTAAATCTTTGGGGCGGCGGGAACCGGTTCTGGACGGGTGACGACCTCGGGCGGGGGCGTCTCCTCGGTGGCCAGGTGGTAGCCGAACCAGAGCAGGCCGCCGATGGCGACGGCAAAGAGGAAAACAAGAGGACCGGGTCGGTAGAGCTTCGCAAGGAAGCTCCCGGACCCGGCCGTCTCTTTCTTTTCGTCGGGACGCTCGTCCATGAAAAGTCGTCGTCTCCGCTAGTTGATTTCCCTGAGCTTGGGCAGGCTCTTGACCAGCTCCAGGGCCATGCGCAACTGGTTGTCGCGCGCCAGGCGGTCCTTGGCCAGTTCGGCGTCCTCGTTCTCGCCTTCGCTCTTGTCGCTCCTGCCCTTGTTGCCGTTTTCCAGATGGCGGTTCAGGTCCTTCTCGCGAACGATGAATCGGTCGCGCATCTCCATGTCGTCATCCTTGGGCGGGGCCACGAAGGGAATTCGAAGGTCGGGCTCGATGCCCAGCGCCTGGATGGAGCGGCCCTTGGGCGTGTAGTAGAGGGCGGTGGTCAGCTTGATGGCCGAGCCGTCGGCCATGGGCACGATGGTCTGGACCGACCCCTTGCCGAAGGAACGCTCGCCCACGATCAGGCCGCGATTGTGATCCTGCAGGGCGCCCGCCACGATCTCGGAGGCGGAAGCGGAGCCCGCGTTGATCAGCACCACCAGGGGCACGGTGACCTCCTCGGCGGTGCGGGAGGCGAAGAAGTCCTTGCGGTTGGCCTTGTCCTTGCCCTGGATGTAGACGATGGTTCCTTCGTCGATGAAGGTGTCGGCCACGGAAACGGCCTGGCCGAGCAGGCCGCCGGGGTTGTTGCGCAGGTCGAGGACGATGCCCTTGAGCTCGTGGCTCTTCCGGTATTCCGCGATCTTCTCGCGCATGTTCTTGGTGGTTGACTCGTGGAACTTGGTCAGCCGCACATAGAGATAGCCGTCCTCCAGGGACATGGACTTGACGCTGACGATGGGGATGGTGCCCCGGACGATGGCGATTTCCTGCGGCTTGTTGGAGTCCTTGTGCAGGATCATCAGCTTGACGGTGGTGCCCTTCTTGCCCCGGATGCGCTTGACCGCGTCCATGAGGCTCATGTCCTGGGTGGACTCGCCGTCGATTTCCAGGATCAGGTCGCCCGCGAGCATGCCCGCCTTGTCGGCCGGGGTGTCCTCGATGGGAGTGACGCAGGTCAGCCGTCCCTGGTCCAGGCTGATTTCAATGCCGATGCCGCTGAACTTGCCGGAGGTGTCCACCTGCATCTCCTTGTAGTCCTCGGGAGTGAGGTAGGAGGAGTGCGGGTCGAGCTGCTCGATCATCCCCTTGATGGAATTGTCGATCAGCTCCTTGCGGGTCACGGGCTTGACGTAATAGGTCTCCACCATGTCGAGGACCTGGGAGAAACGCTTGAGGGCCTCGAAGTGGTCGTTCTTGGCGGCCATTGTCGGGCCGGGAGCAACCGTGAGGGTGAAGAGAAGGATGAACGTGGCAAACCAAAGCGCAATCCGCATGAAAGCCTCCCGTAATTCGGCGTCGGTTGGGTAGGCCGGCTCGCCGCCCTAGGGCAGTGAAGTCAACCAGAGTTTCGGATTAATTGGTTTTTGGTGAAAACGCAATTCAAAATACAGTCCGGGCCCGTCGGCCTTGGGATAATAGCCGACCACGCCAAGGGGTTCGTCCTTTTCCACCTCCTGTCCGTTGCGGACGAAGGCTTGCGACAAGTAGGCGTAGAGGCTGTAATAATCGAATCCGTGATACACGATGACCACGTGGCCGAAGCCGCGAAGGGTGTCGTTGTGCACCACCTTGCCCCAGAAGATGGACTGGACCTGGGCGTTCGCCGCCGTGCCGATGCCCAGGCCGCGCGCCGGGGGCTGCGACGAGGGGTTGAAGCCGGACACCAGCCGTCCCTTGACCGGCCACGGGAGCATGCGCTGGTACAGGGCGAAGCGTTTGGTCTTCTGCGACTGCAACTGGTACTTGAGCTCCTGGATGGTCGCCAGGATATCGTTCAGCTCGCCTTCGAGGCCCTCGCGTTGCCTTCTGATTTTCTTGAGGTTCTTGCGCAGGGCGTACTTGTTGCCGAGAAGCCGGTCCTTGTTCTGGTTGATCTCGTCGAGCTGCTGCTCGGCCTCGTGCTCCAGGAGCCGCTGCCGCTCCAGGTTCTGGGCGATGCGTCGGGAGTTGTCCCGGGCCTCGTCCAGCTTGCCGCGGGTGGCCTCGTAGATGTCGGAGAGCCAGTTGAAGCGACGGTCGAACATGTCCCAACTGTCCACGCCCTTGAACCGGGCCCGGATGTTCTGGAGATGCACGGGCCACAGGGTCCGCATCAGGCCGGAAAGCTCCAGGGCGATACGCTGCTTCTCCTTTTCCAGGGCGAAGTGGTCCTGGCGGGCCTTGTGCTCGCTCTCCCGGATTTCGCCCAGGACCTTTTCCTGGGCGTTGATGCGGCCGCGCAGAGTGCGGATGTCGTCCTCGATGTCCGAAAGGCGGGTGGAGATGTCCCCGGCCTTGCGGGTCAGCTCCCGGACCTCCATCTGCTTTTCGTCCGCGCGCCGGTGCTCCTTCTGAAGGGATTCGTGCAGGGCCTCGGGCACGGCTTCAGCCGAGCTGTCGGGCGCAGCCTCGGACGGCTCCTGGGCCGAGAGGGCGGCCGGACAGAGGAGGGCGGCCAAAAGGAGGATCAACGCGAGTCGCATCGGGCTCTAGGTATCCAGAAAGGGTCCAAGCGGGCAGCTCTCGCACAGTCCCGCCTTTTTCTTGCACCAGTCCTTGCCCACGCGCACGAGGAGCGCATGGTACTCGTTGTAGAGTGCCACATCTTCGGGCAGGGCGTCCATGAAAACCGCCCGCAGGGCGTGATAGTCCATATCTTCGTCCGCCAGGCCGTGGCGGCCGAGCATGCGGAAGGTGTAGGCGTCCACCACGAAGGTGGGCTGTTCCAGGGCATAGAGCAGGATGGCGTCCGCCGTCTCCGGGCCGATGCCGCTGATGCCGAGCACCCTGGGCCGCAGGGAATGCAGCGGCCATTCCCTGAGAGTCGTGATGTCGAAGTCCGCCTCCTCGCCGAGAAAGGCCAGGAAGTTGCGCAGCCGCTTGGTCTTGATGTTGTAATAGCCCGCCGGACGGATCAGCTCGGCCAGCTCGGACGGGGGCAGCCCGTACATGGCCTCGGCGTCGAGCAGGCCGCGCGACTTGAGGTTGCCGATGGCCTTCTCCACGTTCCCCCAGTTGGTGTTCTGGGTCAGGATGGCGCCAACGGCGATCTCGAAGGGCGTCTCCCCCGGCCACCAGTCGCTCGGCCCCAGGGCGGCGCGCATGGCCTCGAACATGGCGAGCAGCGTGTCGGCCGTGCGCACGGCTACGCCCCGACGTTTTCCCAGATCAGGGCCGCCCATTCGCCGTCGATGCGGCGCTCGGGCTCGTCCAGCCCCTGGCGCACGTAAGCCCCGGCCACGGCGTCGGCCTGGCGGTCGGCCAGGATGCCGGAGAGGATGAGGTTGCCTCCCTCGCGGACGCGCGGGGCCAGCAAGTGGGCGATCTCGATGAGCGGGCCGGAGAGGATGTTGGCCACCACGGTGTCGAACTGGACGGACTCGTCCAGGCTGTCCACGGTGCCCACGGTCAGGGTGACGGCGTCGGCCACCCCGTTGGCCGCCACGTTCTCGCGCGCGCAGACCACGGCCTGGGGATCGATGTCCACGGCCAGGCCGGTCAGGCCGAGCTTGCACAGGCCGATGGCCAGGATGCCCGAGCCGGTGCCAAGGTCGAGGAATGCCCCGCCCGCCTTGATCCGGCCCTTTTTCATCAGGTCGGCGATGACCTGGAGGCAGAGCGAGGTGGTGGGATGGTGGCCGGTGCCGAAGGCCATCTTGGGCTCGATGGTGATGCAGGTGTGGCCGTCGGCGCACTGGTCCTGCAGCCACGGCGGCACGATGGTGAAGGTTTCGCCGCAATTGACCGGGATGAAGAAATCCTTCCAGGCCATGGCCCAGTTCTCGGACTCCTGCTCGCTGTGGGCGACCTCGCCCGCGGGGAACCGGGCCTCGAACTCGCGCACCATCTCCATGCCCAGGGGATGGTCCTCCAGGTAGAGGGTGAAGTGGCGCTGGTCGCCTCGGGGCGTCTCCTCCCACCCGTGGGGGGCGCGGGCGGCGATGAAGACCCCGGCCGCGTCGGCCTCGGTCTCGGGAACGTTGAACTCGATCTTCAGAAGGGTGGACATGCGGTCGTCTGCTCTCTTTTGGATATGAGAGGGCCGGGAAACTGTTTCCCGGCCCTCGGTTATGGCGATGTTGCGGCGCTAAAACACGCCGTCGATGAAGGCTCCCTTGCCGGTGTAGGCGAAGCCCTGCACCGTGGTCTTCTGATCCTGCTGCGCGGCCTCTGCCTTGACGACCGGGGCCTGCACCCGCTCCAGGCGCTCGGGAGCGGGTTCGATGTCGCGCCTGGCCCGTTCGTACCGGTCCGGGGCGTACTCGCTGATGGGTTCGGTTGCCGTGATGTCGCTCATGGCTGGACCTCCGTCTCCCGTGTACCCTCTTTGGCCCGGACGGGTCAAGGAATGGGCTACAGCGCCGTCAGGACCTTGTCGAGGACGGCCATGAAGACCAGGATGTCCGCCTTCTCGACGACCAGGGGCGGAACCAGCCGCAGGATCTTGCCCTGGGTCAGGTTGCAGACCACCTTGTTGGCCAGCAGTCCGCTCCAGACCGCCTTGCCGTCGCAGCTCAGCTCGATGCCGAAGAGCAGGCCGAGGCCGCGCGCCCCAGCAATCTTGTCCGGGTGCTTGAGCCGCAGCTTCTCCGCCTCGGAGGCGGCGAAGGCCCCCATTTCGGCGGCCCGCTCGGCCATGTGTTCGGAGACCATGATGTCGATGACCTTGGCGGCCACGGCCGAGACCACGCACCCGCCGCCGAAGGTGGAGGCGTGGGAACCGGGCTCGAATCCCTTGGCCGCCTCGTCGGTGCAGAGCACCGCGCCCATGGGCAGGCCGTTGGCCAGGGCCTTGGCCGAGGTGAAGATGTCCGGGGTGATGCCGTAGTGCTGGTGCGCCCAGAACCGCCCGGTCCGGCAGACGCCGGTCTGGACCTCGTCCACGATCAGCAGCAGGCCGTTCTCCTTGCACAGGGCCACGATGTCGTTCACGTAGTCCTGGGACAGGGGGCGCACGCCGCCCTCGCCCTGGACCATCTCGATCATGATGGCGGCGGTGTTGGCGCCGATGGCGCCCCGCAGGGCGTTGACGTTGCCGAAGGGCACGGTGACGAACCCCTGCGGCAGGGGATCGAAGCCGTCCTTGATGGGCCCGTACTGACCGGTGGCCGTCAGGGTGGCCAGGGTCCGGCCGTGGAAGGAGTGGTCAAGGGTGATGACCTCGTACCGGTCCTCGCCCCGGACCTTGCGCATGTAGCGCCGGGCCAGCTTGATGGCCCCCTCGTTGGCCTCGGCCCCGGAGTTGGCGAAGAATACCTTGCCCGCCGCGCAGGTGGACAAGAGCTTCTCTGCCAGGTCGAGCTGCGGTTCCTGGTAGAAAAGGTTGCTGAGATGGACCATCTTGCGCGCCTGCTCGGCCATGACGTCGGCCAGGTCGTCCCGGCCGTGGCCCAGACTGCACACGGCGATGCCCGCCAGGAAATCCAGGTATTCCTCGCCGTCCAGGTCGTAGAGCCTGCACCCTTTGGCCCGGGAGACGGCCAGGGGATACCGGCCGTAGGTGTTGCAGAGAAGGTTGCCGGTCCGTTCTTTTATCGCTTCGAATTTATTGCTCATTGTCATTCTCTTTGAACTTATTGTTTTCCGGTGGAGCCGAATCCTCCGGCCCCCCGGTCGGTGGTTCCCAGTTCGTCCGTCGCGTGGAGGACGCCCTGGAAGACGGGCATGAAGACCAGTTGGGCAATCCGCTGCCCACGCCGGATTCGTCGCACCTCGCCGGAGGTGTTGAGCAGGGAGACCTTGATCTCGCCCCGGTAGTCCGGGTCGATGACGCCCACGCCCTGGCTGACCGTCAGGCCATCCTTGGTGCCCAGGCCGCTGCGGGAAAAGACAAAACCGGCCACGCTCTCCTCGCGGATCTCGATGGCCACGCCCGTCGGGACGGCGGCCTTTTCGCCTGGGCCGATCTCCAGCTCCTCGGCGTCGAGGCAGGCGCGCAGGTCGAGCCCGGCCGAATGCTCGGTGGCGTAAGCGAGGCCGTTTTCCCTGGCGACCTCGTGCAGGTACTTCACGTTCACGTCGATTTTTCTCATTCGTTCCACCTGGTATATGCGTTGAATGGGTTGGTTATGGAGCCTAACAACAACGCTGTCAAACATATAAAAAAGGGAGCGCCGCTTCCCCTGAAGGGCGCGGCGCTCGATGGTGTCGTCCTATGGCGACGGGATCAGCACAGCCCCTCCCAGCAGAGGTCGAGATGACGCTGCTCCATGCGCCGGGTGGCCAGGGACGCGCCCACGGCCAGGCACAGGGAAACGGGCAGGGCGACCACGTTGGGGTCCACCCACTGCATCAGCCAGAGCCAGGAGCCGGGCGCGGCGGCCGCCGCCAGGGTGGCCTTGCCGGTCAGGGCCTGGCACAGGCCGATGTATTCGGCCTCCTTGACGTGCACGAACAGGAGCCAGAACATGGAGAAGGCGAACCCGCCGACCATGGATATCTTGGCCCCGGCCTTTGTCATGCCCTTCCAGTAGAGCCCGAGCACGTAGATGGGCAGGAAGGAAGCGGCGCACAGGCCGAAGAAGAAGGCCGTGGCCCTGGCGATGACCCCGCCGGGCAGCAGCCAGGCCCAGACCAGGGTGGCGATGACCGCCACGGTCACGCCCAGCCGGTTCAGCTTCATGGACGAGCCGCTGTTGCCGACGACCACGTGCTGCTCCAGGAAGTCGCGCGAAAGCGATGTTCCGCCCACGTGGTACTGGGAGCTCATGGTGGACATGGCGGCCGCGAACATGGCCACCAGGAACAGGCCGGAGAACCAGCCCGGCATGACCTTGTCGATGTAGATGGGGATGATCTTGTCGAAGTTGCCGCCCGCCATGGCGATGGCTATCTTGCCGAACTGCTGGTGGAAGACCACGTTTGAAAGCGCGCCGGTGACGAAGGCCACGCCGGTCATCAGCAGGATGAACACGCCGCCGATGGCCACGGCCCGGTTCAGCTCCCGGTCCGAGGGAACGGTCATGAACCGGATGGCCAGTTGCGGCTGGGCCAGGACGCCGATGCCCACGCCGTAGATAATAGTTGTATAGATGGTCAGGCCGATGGGCGACCCGAGCCTGGGGCCGGCGGTCCAGCCGGTCATGCCGCCCTTGACGAGCTTCTCGGGCGCCAGGTTGATCATGTCGGTCAGGGCCTGGTGGGCCTCGGTGACGCCGCCGAGCAGGGAGTAGGTGGTGACGATGAGGATGAGCATCATCAGGGCCATGATGGAACCTTGGAAGGCGTCGGTGTACATGACCGCCTTGAGCCCGCCCGTGACCACGTACAGGGCCACGATGCCGGTGACGATGAGCAGCCACGCGCCGTAGCTGATGATCGGGAAGGCGACTTCGAGCATCCGGCAGATGCCGATGAGCACGGCCGCCGCGTAGACCGGGATGAAGACGAAGATGACCACCCCGGAGAATTGCTGGATGAACTTGGAGTGATAGCGCCGCCCCAGCAGCTCGGGAAAGGTATGGGCGTCGAGCGCCAGTCCCATGCGTCTCGTCCGCTTGCCGAAAAAGACCATGGCCACAAAGATGCCGACGAAGATGGTCAGGAAGGTCAGCCAGAGCAGGGACATGCCGAACATGCCGGACACGCCGCCGAAACCGATGATGGCCGAGGTGGACACGAAGGTCGCGCCATAGGACATGGCCAGGATGAACGGGTTCATCCGCCGTCCGGCCAGCATGTAGTCCGTGGACTGGCGGGTGTTCCTCCACGCCTTGTAGCCCAGGTAGAAAACCACGCCCAGGTAGAGGAGAACGCCGAGGATCTTGCCTTCCATCTATGCATCCCCCCCTGGCCACTTGTTGCCGCCTTTGTTCCAGTTCACAATTCCGTAAACGACGCACAGCGCCGTCGCCGCCAGGCTGAGCCAGAAGGCCAGCGCTATCTCAACGCTTCCAAACCCCAACATCATCTCGGTGCCCCTTTCCTGTTTGCGGACCGGGGACTCCGGCGGCCGGACAATAGAAAAGGGCCGCCGGCTGTATGCCCGCGGCCCCTGTTGCTGTCGTGAATCCTTCCTTGCCGGTTACACGCACACCCCAAGACCGCAGGCGCTTCTAAAGAAGCGAAAGCCGAAAAAGAAGCAGCGGAAGCGGTTCAGGTTGGTATGCATTACTGACCGATTAGGCGGGATTGATCAAAATGTCAAGGAGCGCCGCGCAAAGGTCCGCCAGTCGGGCCCGGCCGGACTCCTTCGCCTACCGCCGTCTTGCGGACGAAGGCCGCCGCCGGACGTGAAAGGGCGGAGAAGTGCAGGAAGTTGCGACAATTTATCTTTTAAATTCAAGCTATTAAAACTTTTCTTGACAGTTCGGCGAGACTTGTGTTTTTGTGGCTCCCCTTTACGATCGGCGCATTGCCCGATTTGTGAAACGAGAAAGAGGCCGCTCAAGTCATCGTGCCGGAAAGATGACTTTTTTGGCAACCAAACCGAAAGAGGGTACCCGTCTTGCTGTTTCAACCCATCAACAAGAACTATCACGAGTTCTGCATCGACCGGGACAAGGACCTGTGCATCAACTGTCAGGTCTGCGTCCGCCAGTGTTCTTACGAGGCCCATTTCTGGGACGAGGCGCGGCAGAAGGTCATGCACGACAATTCCAAGTGCATCGGCTGCCACCGCTGCGAGGCCCTGTGTCCCACGGCGGCCCTGAACATCCGCAAGAAGCCGTCCGACTTCCGCACCAACAGTCTCTGGCGGCCCGTGTTTCTGCAGAACATCTACAAGCAGGCGGACACCGGCGGCGTGCTCCTGGCGGGCATGGGCTCCCCGGTGGACATCCCGGTCTACTGGGACCGCATGCTGCTCGACGCCAGCCAGGTGACCAATCCCTCCATCGACCCGCTGCGCGAGCCCATGGAGCTCAAGACCTTTCTGGGCGCCAAGCCCAAGAGGGTCGAGATCGTCACCGGCAAGGACGGCAAACCCTCGCTCAAGACCAAGCTCACCCCGCAGATCGAGCTGAACTATCCCATGATGTTCGCGGCCATGAGCTTCGGGGCCATCAATTTCAACCTGCACCGGGCCATGGCCCGCGCGGCCACCGAGACCGGCATCGTCTACAACACCGGCGAGGGCGGGCTGCACAAGTCCCTCTACAAATACGGCAGGAACACCATCGTCCAGGTGGCCTCGGGCCGTTTCGGCGTGCACCTCGACTACCTCAAGGCGGGCGCGGGCATCGAAATCAAGGTGGGGCAGGGCGCCAAGCCCGGCATCGGCGGCCACCTGCCCGGCGCCAAGATCAACGCCAAGGTCTCGGAAACGCGCATGGTCCCCCTCGGGTCCGACGCCATTTCCCCGGCCCCGCACCATGACATCTACTCCATCGAGGACCTGCTCCAGCTCATTTACGCGCTGAAGGAGGCCTCGGAATACAAGGTGCCCGTCTCGGTCAAGATCGCGGCAGTGCACAACGTCTCGGCCATCGCCTCGGGCATCGCCCGGGCGGGCGCGGACATCATCGCCATCGACGGCATGCGCGGCGGCACGGGCGCGGCCCCGGCCATGATCCGCGACAACGTCGGCATTCCCATCGAGCTGGCCCTGGCCCAGGTGGACCAGCGGCTGCGCGACGAGGGCATCCGCAACAACGTCTCCATCGTGGCCTCGGGCGGCATCCGCTGCTCCGGCGACGTCATCAAGGCCATCGCGCTGGGCGCGGACGCCGTCTACCTCGGCACGGCCACTCTCATCGCCGTGGGCTGCACCCTGTGCGGCCGCTGCTACACCGGCAAGTGTCCCTGGGGCATCGCCACCAACGACACCAAGCTGTCCAAACGCCAGAACCCGGACATCGCGGCCAAAAAGCTGGCCAATCTCATCCGGGCCTGGGGCCATGAGATCGAGGAGATGCTCGGCGGCATGGGCCTCAACTCCATCGAATCCCTGCGCGGCAACCGCGACAAGCTGCGCGGCGTGGGGCTCTCGGACACCGAACTCGACATTCTCGGCATCAAGCACGCCGGGCGCTAGACGGAGGACCATATGAAAAGAGTCTATCCGGACAAGGAATACTGCATCGGCTGCCATCTCTGCGAGCTGGCCTGCATCACCGCCCACTCGAAGTCCAAGGACGTGATCATCGCCTATCGCGAGGAGCGGGGCCAGACCGGCCTCTCCCCGTGCAAGCGGGTCTTCGAGAAGGGGGACACCTGCGTGGCCGTCAGTTGCCGCCACTGCGACGACCCGTCGTGCGTGGCCGCCTGCATCTCCGGCGCGCTGCACAAGGACCCGGAGACGGGCCGCACGGTCTACGAGCGCGAAAAGTGCGTGGGCTGCTGGTCCTGCCTCATGGCCTGTCCCTACGGCGCCATCCGCAGACACCCCATGGAGAACAAGATCGTCAAGTGCGACCTGTGCGAGGGCAGGGAGGGCGGACCGGCCTGCGTGGCCGCCTGTCCCAACCAGGCCCTGAAATTCGAAGAGCGCGACTAGGGGGAAGACCATGAAATACGTCATCATCGGCAACGGCATCGCCTCCATCGGGGCCATCGAGGGCATCCGCAAGGTGGATACCGAAAGCCCCATCCTGGTCATCGGTTCCGAGGACGCCCCGGCCTACGGCCGCCCGCTCATCTCCTACCTGCTGGCGGGCAAGATCACCCCGGACCGGCTCTCCCTGCGCCCCCTGGAGTTCTACGAGAAATCCCGGGTGGGCCTGAAGCTCGGCACCACCGTGGCCTCCATCGACACCTCGGCCAAGTCCGTGACCACGGACAAGGGCGAGGTCATCGGCTACGAGAACCTGCTCATCGCCACGGGCGGCATTCCCTTCACCCCGCCCATCCCCGGCGCGGACGGCCCGGACGTGTACAACTTCACCAACCTGGCCCATGCCCAGACCCTTATCGCCAAGGCGGGCGAGATCAAGCGGGCCGTGGTCATCGGCGGCGGGCTCATCGGCCTCAAAGCGGGCGAGTCCCTGTTCGACCGGGGCGTGGACGTGACCATCCTGGAGCTCTCCCCGCGCATCCTGAGCCTGGCCTTTGACGAGAACGCGGCCACCCTGGCCGGGGCCCGGCTCGACGAGGTGGGCCTGAACGTCCGCTGCGGCGTCTCGGCCAAGGAGATTCAGCGCGACAAGGAGGGCGCCCTCAAGGGCGTGCACCTGACCGACGGCGACTTCCTCCAGTGCGACGTGGTGGTCATCGCCATCGGCGTGGTGCCCAACTACACCCTGGCCAAGGACGCGGGCATCGCCGTGGATCGCGGCATCCAGGTGGACGACCACATGCGCGCCAGCGCGGACGGCGTCTACGCCGCGGGGGACGTGGCCCAGGCGCGCGACTTGCTCTTCGGCGAGGACCGGGTCATCCCCATCTGGACCAACGCCTACAACCAGGGGTTCTGCGCGGGCAAGAACATGGCCGGCAAGGACGTCCCGTTCACCGGCTCCCTGTCCATGAACTCCATCTCCTTCTATGGGCTGCCGACCATCTCCGTGGGCACGGTCAACCCGCCCGAGGGCGACAAGTCCTACGAGATCGCCGCCTCCCTGGACGCCAAGAAGAAGAGCTACCGCAAGCTGGTCTTCCACAACGACCGGCTGGTGGGCTACGTCCTGGTGGGCGACATCGAGATGGCGGGCATGTACACCGCCTTCGTCAAGTTCCAGATGGCGGTCCCCGAGGAGGCCAAGAAGCAGATTCTGGCCGGTGCGCCGGACGTGCTCATGTGGCCCGACGATTTCTTCAAGGAGACCTGGAACCCCGGCGTGGTGGAACAGGATTAAGAGAGGACTTAGATGAAAGCGCCTGAAAGATATTACGATTTCCAAAAGGACATCTCCGGCTGCGGCATCTTCGGAGTCATCCACAAGAAGCGCGGCCTCATCGGCGGCGCGATGCCCATCGCGGCCATGACCTGCATGCACGACCGGGGCAACGGCCTGGGCGGCGGCTTTGCGGCCTACGGCATCTACCCCGAGCACGCGGACCATTACTGCTTCCACATGATGTACGACGAGGAAGCGGCCATCGAGAAGACCGAGAAGGTGCTGCGCGCCTACTTCGACCTGCACCACTTCGAGCCCATCCCCACCCGGCGGACCCTGGCCATCCCCAATCCGCCCACCTTCATCCGCTACTTCGTCACCGTGCCCGAGCGGCCGGTCAACGAATTCGGGGAGCAGGGCGAGGAGGATTACGTGGTCTCCGTGGTCATGAAGATCAACACCAACATCCCCGGCGCCTTTGTCGTTTCGAGCGGCAAGAACATGGGCGCCTTCAAGGGCGTCGGCTTCCCCGAGGACATCGCGGAATTCTTCCGCCTGGACGAATACAAGGCGTACATCTGGACCGGCCATAACCGGTTCCCTACCAACACGCCCGGCTGGTGGGGCGGGGCGCACCCCTTCACCATCCTCAACTGGTCCATCGTCCACAACGGCGAAATCTCCTCCTACGGCATCAACCGGCGCTGGCTGTGCGAGCACGACTACCTGTGCACCATGATGACCGACACCGAGGTCGTGGCCTACGAGCTCGACCTGCTGATCCGCAAGCACGGCCTCTCCTGGGAGATGGCCGCCAAGTGCTTCGCCCCGCCTTTCTGGGACGAGATCGCGCGGATGGACGAGAACGACCGCGAGCTCTACACCACGTTGCGCGCCACCTACGGCTCGGGCCTGCTCAACGGCCCCTTCGCCATCCTGGTGGCGGACAACAACCGGCTCATGGGCCTGAACGACCGCATCAAGCTGCGGCCGCTGCTGGTGGCCGAGAAGGACGACATGGTCTTCATGTCCAGCGAGGAATCGGCGGTGCGCGATGTCTGCCCCGAGCTCGACCGTGTCTGGATGCCCAAGGCGGGCGAACCCGTGATCGTGGACCTGGAGGGTTGATGATGGCCACCAAGCGCAAGAAGAAGACCCTGACCGCAGGGAGCACCTACTACAAGCAGTTCAACGAGGAAATCCGCGCCCTGGTCAAGGAGGGCGTCACGGACTTCACACTCAATGCCGTCAACGGCCAGCGCTACATCGCCACGGCGCTGGAGGGCGACCTGACCTTCGACATCCACGGCGTGCCTGGCCAGGACCTGGCCGCGTTCATGCGCGGGCCCTACGTTCGGGTGCGCAACAACGCCCAGGACGGTGTGGGCAACACCATGGACAACGGCCGCATCGTCATCGAAGGGCTGGCGGGCGACGTCATCGGCTACGCCATGCGCGGCGGCGAGATATTCATCAAGGGGGACGTGGGATACCGCGTCGGCATCCACATGAAGGCGTACCTCGACCACCAGCCGAAAATCGTGGTCGGCGGCAAGGCCGGGGACTTCCTCGGCGAATACATGGCCGGTGGAATTATTTTGCTCTTGGGTATGTTTTCTGATAAGCCTGATGCGCCTGTTGCGGGACGAAGCCTCGGAACGGGAATGCACGGCGGCGTGATCTACGTGCGCGGCGAAGTGCCCGAAAATCAGCTCGGCCCCGGCCTGCACGCGCAGCCCGTGGACTCCGACGATCTCAAGGTCATCGAAGGCCTCGTCAAGGACTACGCCAGGGAATTGAAGCTGGACAGCAAGGCGATTATGGGCGAGAACTTCCTAAAAATTCGGCCGTTCTCGCACCGGCCGTACGGCAACCTGTACGTGCCCTGCTAGCAGGGCGGACGCCGGGCCCGCCGGGGGGTGACCCGCGGCGGCGCATCCGTCCACGGTTCGGCCCAGATTTACAGTGTGACGGGAACACAACTTTACTACCTGTTGGAGGATTCATGTTCTTTGATTCCGTAGCCTACGCAATGGCCCCGCCTTCCGGCGGAGGCGCCGGCGCTCCGGGCGGCCTGGGCGCCATCCTCGGCGGTCCGCTGCCGATGCTCATCTTGATGTTCGCCATCTTCTACTTCCTGCTCATTCGCCCGCAGCAGAAGAAGCAGAAGCTGCACCGGGCCATGCTCGACGCGCTCAAGAAGGGCGACAAGGTCTGGACCAACGGCGGCATCCTCGGCGTCATCACCGACATCGACGGTGACAACCTCACCATCGAGATCGCCCAGGGCGTCAACGTCGTCATCAAGCGCGGGTTCGTCGCCGACAAGGACGGCAAGCCCGCAGCAGACGAAAAGAAAAAGAAGTAGGGTTGACAGCCTGCCCATCGGACTTCCATGCGGGCCGGGCCACGCTTGCTGTGGCCCGGTCCGTCTTCATGTTTGAGGAAGTGACGGGAACAGGTTGTAACGTGTTCGTATCATAGGGAGATTTCATGCAGAGTCTGCGTCTAAGAATCATCATCACCGCGGCCGTGCTGATCCTGGGTCTGGCCTACATGCTGCCGTCGATCCCCGGCGTGCAGCGGACCGTCGGCAAGTTCCTGCCGGGCAACCCGGTCAGCCTCGGCCTCGACCTCAAGGGCGGCATTCATCTCACCCTCGGCGTGGACATGACCACCGCCATGAAAAACAATCTTTCGCTCCAGGGCGAGGACCTCAAGGCCAGCGCCCGGGAGAAGGGCATCTTCATCCTCCGGCCCAACGTCATCTCCGGCAACCGGGTCGAACTGGTGCTGCTCAAGAGCGAGCAGCGGGACGAGCTGGACAAGCTGATCAAGGCCCAGACTCCCTTCGCCATCGACAGCACCGAGTCCATGGAGGGCGACAAGCTCAAGTACATCGTCTCCGTGCCGCCCCGGTACGTGGACGAGATGACCAAGCTGACCATGGACCAGGCAATCAAGACCATCCGCAACCGCATCGACCAGTTCGGCGTGGCCGAGCCGGACATCCGCAAGCAGCAGGGCAACCGCATCCAGGTGCAGTTGCCCGGCCTGCAGGACCCGGAGCGCGCCATCAAGATCATCGGCCAGACCGCCCACCTCGAGTTCAAGATGGTGGACGACACCGCCGACGTGCAGAAGGCGGTCAAGGGCATCCTGGCCCCGGGCCGCGAGCTGTCCGTGCTGCTGCACCGCAACGCCGACCAGTCCTACTCCGAGACGCCCATCGTCCTGAAGAAGGACGCCGTGCTCACCGGCGAATACATCACCGACGCCAAGGTCCTGATGGACCAGTGGAACTCGCCCTACGTCTCCATCACCTTCAACAACCGGGGCGGCAACATCTTCGCCGACCTGACCGGTGAGAACGTGAACAAGCGCATGGCCATCGTCCTGGACGGCAAGGTCTATTCCGCGCCGGTCATCCAGGAGAAGATCGGCGGCGGGCGCGCCTCCATCACCGGCCGGTTCACCAAGGAAGAGGCCAGGGACCTGGCTGTCGTCCTGCGCGCCGGATCGCTTCCCGCGCCGGTCAAGATTCTGGAACAGCGGACCGTCGGTCCTTCCCTGGGCCAGGAGTCCATCAACAAGGGCATCCTTTCCGCCGTCATCGGCCTGGCGGTCGTACTCGGCTTCATGGTTATCTACTATGGTTTCGGCGGCTTTGTGGCCGACGTGGTGCTCTGCCTGAACATCATGCTCATCCTGGGCGGCCTGGCCGCCTTCGGGGCCACGCTGACCCTGCCGGGCATCGCAGGCATCATCCTGACCATCGGCATGGCTGTGGACGCCAATGTCATCATCTTCGAGCGCATCCGCGAGGAACTCAGGCGAGGCCTGACCCCGCGCGCCGCCCTCGACGAGGGTTACGGCCGCGCCACCCTGACCATCATGGACGCAAACGTGACCACGGTCATCGCGGCCATCATCCTCTATCAGTTCGGCACCGGTCCGGTGCGAGGCTTTGCCGTCACCCTGACGCTCGGCATCATCACCTCCATGTTCACGGCCATCTTCGTGTCGCGCATCCTGTTCGACCTGTACCTCAAAAGCCGCGCCGACAGCGCCAAACTGAGCATCTAGGGGGAGAAACATGGGACTTCAACTCATCAAACCCGATACCAACATCAACTTCATCGGCATCAGGAAGATCGCCTTCATCATCTCGGGGCTCTTCATCCTGGCCGGGCTGATCTCGCTGACCATCAACGGCGGCCCCAAGTACGGCATCGACTTCGCGGGCGGCATGATCGTCCAGGTCAAGGCCGAGAAGCCGATGGACGTGAGCGAGTTCAAGAAGGGCCTTGCCGGCCTTGAGCTGCCCGGCCTGGTGGTCCAGACCCTGGGCCTTGAAGGCGACCACGAATACCTGGTGCGCACCTCCACCTCGGAGATATCGTCGCAGGAAATCCGCGACCAGCTCACCGACGCTCTGGCCAAGAACATCAAGGACAACTCCTTCGAGATCCAACGACTCGAAATGGTCGGGCCCAAGGTCGGCGCGGACCTGCGCGCCAAGGCGCTTGAGGCCATGTTCTACGCGGTGCTGCTCATCGCGGTGTACATCTCCGGACGGTTCGAGCAACGATGGACCGTGGCGGCCATCATGGCGGCGGTCCTGGGCGGCGTCATCTACGGCGTAAGTCTCGCCGGGCTCGACATGGGGTGGCTCATCATCATCGCCATGGTCGTGACCCTGGTAATGTGCTGGTACCTGAAACTCAACTACGCCTTGGGAGCCGTAGTCGCCCTGATACACGACGTGATGATAACGGTGGGCATCTTCTCCATCCTGGGCAAGGAGTTCGACCTGACCATCATTGCGGCGCTCCTGACGATCATCGGTTACTCGCTCAACGACACCATCATCGTCTTCGACCGTATCCGCGAGAACAATCTGGCCAGCAAGAGCGGCGACGACTTCGCCTGGATCATCAACCGATCCATCAACCAGACCCTGTCGCGCACAATCATGACGTCGGCGACGACGCTCCTGGTCGTGGTCTGCCTGTACATCCTGGGCGGCAGCGTCATCCACGACTTCGCCCTGGCCCTGCTCATCGGCATCGTGGTGGGCACCTATTCGTCCATCTACGTGGCCAGCCCGATCCTGCTCGGATTCGGCGTGAGCAAGCCCGCCAAGGCCGTCGAAGCCTAAACGGCAGCAATACCAAAGCAAGAGGGGAGGGACTGCGGTCCTTCCCCTCTTTTCTTTTGGGGCTGTACCGGATAACTTCTCTAAATTATCCGGTACAGCCCTTCTAAACCATACGCAGGACTTTGCGCCATGCGCAGCGATCAATGGATTCCAATCGACGATGGGGCGACGGTAGGGTCTACTGGAACAGAGGGTATAATCGTCCAGGGCCTCTGTCTGCCAGGTGAAGCCCGTGCCACGCTCGAAAAGAGGGTGACAAATTTGCCATGACCGTAGGCATCAATGGTTGGATGGTGCATACCATATTCCTTGCGGAGAAAGAATCCGAAAGCCTGTTTGCCGAGGTGCAGGTAGAGCTGCAAAGGATCGTGAACTTGATCCCGTCCATAGAAGACGCTTCCGATGAGGCTCTGTATGCCGTGGCCGGTGAAATCACCCGGTTCGTAAAAAGGCATTAGACGTGTAACGGCTAATGGTGCTACATAAAGTTGTAGCGGGTTGCGACACGGTGATGAATCTCCCGGCCGTAACACGGCGCGCCAAAAGGCGTGACGGAGTGCTATGCGGGGTTTCCGGATTCAGTCCGGACGGGAGGCCCCGCCAACCAGCTATTTGACTCCTGATGACTGGAAAAACGTCGGGCCAGCGGACAGTGAGCGAAAGCCCACTACCAATGCGGGAGTGCCAGGCTTCGTCCTGGAGGGCGTCCCGCCAGGAGTCATTATAAAATGAGCCCCGCTTCAGCGGGGCTCATTCCTTTTGCCCCCCCTTATGGTTACAGTGCCCAATCAAGCACGCGCCTTCCGCCTGGCATCTGTCCATAAATGGCGCATGGCGAAGATAAACAAGCCGGGACGTTCCCGAATGCCGGTGGCACAGGCATGAAAAAGCCCCTCCCGGGAGACCGGAAGGGGCTGGAACATCCAAGCGGATGAGAAGCTAGGCAAGCTGGCTGACCAGGTAATCCTTGATGGCGCTGATGGAATCCTCGCCGTTCAGTTCGATGTACTTGAAGCCGCCGTCCTTCATGTTCTTGTAGAAGTTGCAGGCGGCCATGGTGCCGGTCTTTTCATCGTAGTAGATGTCGTGGCGCTTGTTGATGGCGTCCTCGTCCTGGTCGTCGCTACGGGCGGAGAGCTCGCCGCCGCAGACACGGCACTTGTCGCCGTCAGGGGCGATGACCGGGATGCCGACGTTGTTGGGGTGGTTCGGGTTGTTGGCGCAGAGGCGGCGACCCATGATGCGGGCCTTGGCGATCTCGCGGGGCAGCTTGATCTCGATGACGTAGTCGAGCTTCACGCCGTCCTTCTGCAGGGCGTCCCACAGCTTCTCGCCCTGAACCAGGGAGCGGGGGAAGCCGTCGAGCAGCCAGCCGTTCTTGGAGGAGGCCAGCACGTCGAGAACCATGGGAATGGTGATGTCATCGGGAACGAGTTCGCCCTTGTTGATATATTCCTTGGCTTTCATGCCCAGTTCGGTGCCGCCGCCGATGTGCTTGCGGAAAATGGCGCCGGACTCGATGTGATCCAGGTTGTACTTGTCCTTGGCAATGTTGCCCTGGGTGCCTTTACCGGAGCCGTTGGGCCCGAAAATCAGAATGTTCATGCTAACTCCTCCTGATGATGAAAAAGGCAATGCCGCTGCATTGCCGCACATTGTGCAAAAGATCACATGCTCTTATACCGGGGATACGAGGAAGTCAATGCTTGGCGGAGAAAAGCACGCCGGAAGCGGTGATTGCGGCCGTCCGGTCACCCGGGAACTGGAACACCGCGCCGATCCGGCCCTCGGTCCAGGCCGTATCCAGCCTGAACAGGGTGTCGGCCAGGACCTGGCCGCCGCCGATCCCGTCCAGGGCCGACTTGTAGAGCCGCAGCCGCAGCGCCTTATGGGCCGCGTGCAGCCGACGGTTGTCCAGCAGCCCGTCAGCACCCGTGGTCTGCTCGGCCCAGTAGCCGGCGTCCAGCGCGCCCAAGCGCCAGAGCCGGGCCACGGCCTCGGGAAAATTCGGGTTTTCCTCAAGCAGCAGCGGCAGGATGGCGTGGCGGACCCGGTTTCGCGTCCAGCGCTCGTCCGAATTGGAACAATCTTCGCGCCAGCCCACACCAATGTCGGCGAGCAGGCCTGTCAGCTCGGCCTTCCGGGTGAGCAGGAAGGGGCGGAGCAGCCGACGGACGGGATCGTATCCGGCCATGCCCGAGAGGCCGGGCCAGCCCGTGCCTCGCACCAGGCGCATGAGCACGTCCTCGGCCAGGTCGTCCAGGTGGTGGGCCACGGCCACCGCGTCGCCGCCGTGCCCGGCCAGGACCTCCGCAAAGAGGGCATAGCGGGCGTTGCGGCCCGCTTCCTCCAGGCCCACGCCGCTGGTCTCGGCCAGATCCGCCACGTCGACCCGGCGGACCACGCACTCAACGCCAAGGGCGTCGCAGAGGCCGCGCACGAAGGCCGCGTCATCCCCGGATTCGGGCCGCAGGCCGTGGTCCAGGTGGACGCCCACGACGCGGCCGCCGCTCCGGCTGGCCAGCCAGTGCAGGACCAGGAGCAGGGCGGTGGAGTCCGCGCCGCCGGAACAGGCGGAAATCAGGGTCTTTTTGGAAAGGTCCAAGCCCAGTTCATCGGTGATGAACCGCTCGACGCGCAGGGAGAAATGCGCCCATTTCGGCGGGAGGCCCTGAAGGGACCCCGGAGGGGCGCCGGGCGCGGCCCCCATCAGGCGGAAACGCCGAGATCCCCGATGAACCGGTCGAGGTACTCGATCATGTGCTTGCGCTGCGCGGGCGTGGCGTAGGTGATGCAGGAGCAGCGGATCTTGCTGCGGCCGCGCACAAGCAGTTCAAGGCGCAACTGGCTTTCAGCCACCCCCTGGACGGTCTCCAGGGCCATGAAGTAGGGCCCGCACTCGCCCAGGTGTTCCTTCTGCTCCGGTTCGAGCAGCTCTTCGGGCAGAGGGAGGTAGTAGATGCCCTCCAGTGGGCCGTTCAGCTTGATCTCGTCGAGGGCTTTGACGATCTTGGCGTAGTCGTCCTCGTAGAGGTCTTCTATGACGTAGGTGCGCATTATTGTTCCTTGTTCTTGGAGGCGTCGATGAACTGTTCAATGTCCTCGGGCGAGCAGGCGGTCGTCTTGCGGTCCATGTGGGCCGTGGACGGAACGGTCTCGTCGTCAAGGTTGAACATGCGGCGGGCCAGATCGATGAACCGCTCGGCCGATCCCTCTTCCTGGGTCCGGCGCTTGAGAAAACAGATGGGCTCGTGCAGCGTCTTGTGGGCCACGGAGAGGACCAGCGTTTCCAAGGCGTTGCGGGTCTTCTCGTCCACCTGGCCGATTTTTTTCAGGGTCTTGCCGAGCTCGCGCAGGGCGATCTCCTCGCCCCGGTCCACCAAGTCCACGATGGTCGGCTGAAGTTCGAGGGACTTGAGCCAGTTGCTGAAGATGACGGTTTCCGCACCGACCACGGCACGGGCCTTGCCCGCCTCCTCCTGGCGCTGGGCCATATTCTCCTCCACGACTTCCTTCAGGTCGTCGATGTCGTAGAGGTAGACGTTGTCAAGCTGGTTGACGTCCGGGTCGATGTCGCGCGGCACGGCGATGTCGATGAAGAACATGGGCTTGTTCTTGCGCCGCTTCAGGACCTGCTTCACGTCCTTGGCCTTGATGACGGCCACGGGGGAACCGGTGGAGCTGATGACGATGTCCACATCGGGCAGCCGGTCGGGCATGGATTCGATCTGGATGGGCTCGCCGCCGAGGTTGGCGGCCAGCTCCTTGGCCCGGGACAGGGTGCGGTTGGCGATGATGATGGACTGCACGCCGCTGTGGAGCAGGTGGGTGGCGGCCAGCTCGGCCATCTCGCCCGCGCCCACCAGCATGGCCTTGGTGCCGCTCAGGTTGCCGAAGATCTTCTTGGCCAACTCCACGGCCGCGTAGCTGATGGACACCGCGCTGGAGGCGATGGCCGTCTCGGTGCGGACGCGCTTGGCCACGGAAAAAGACTTGTGCAGCAGCCGGTTGATGATGGTCTTGGCCGAGCCCTCGTCCACGGCGGAGCGATAGGCGTCCTTGAGCTGCCCCAGGATCTGCGGCTCGCCCATGACCATGGAGTCCAGGCTGCACGCCACGGTGAAGAGGTGCTCCACCGCCTCCAGATCGGCGTAACGGTAGGTGTTCTCCCAGAGCAGGTCCGCCGGGCCCTTGCACACGCCCGCCCAGTACTGGATCACGGCGTCCATGGCCTCGCGCTCCGGCACGTTGCGGGTCACGGCCACGATCTCCACCCGGTTGCAGGTGGAGAGCGCCATGCACTCCTGGAGCGGACAGTGGGCCAACAGCCCCTTTTCCACGTGCTCCAGGTCGGTGAGGGCGAACTTCTCCCGCACCTCGACGCCCGCGGTGCGGTGGTTCAGGCCTACGAGGATTATCTTCCGGTTCATGGCATCGCCCTGAAGGTTACGGCGTGATGGAGCAGGGAGATGCACATGCCCGCGAACACCCAGATGGCGAGCACGGCGGGCTTGCGCCCGCGCCAACCCAGCACCGTGCGCTGGTGAAAGAGAAAGGCATAGAGAAACCAGACGGCCAGGGAGACCACCTTCATGGCGTCCCAGGCAAAGGGCCGGTCAGGGGCGATCAGGTACCAGATGTAGGTGGAAAAAAGCCCCAGGGTGTAAAGCGGAAAGCCGAAAAGCACGGCCCAGCGGTTCACGGTGTCGAACTTGTCCAGGGACGGCACGTCCCGGCCCATGCTCGACAACCCGGCCTTGGTCTTGAGCTTGCGGTTGTAATAGAGGAACGCAACCCCCGCGCCGAAGGCCATGGTCAGCACGCCGATGGTCAGGACGAGGGCGCCGATGTGCAGCACGAAGAACAGGGAGGTCAGGACCGGGGGCATGACCACGCGGATGCCGCCCAGGGCAAGCGAGGCCACGAAGAGCAGCAGGGCGAGCGGCAGGGCGGTGATGGCCAGGAATTCGAGCCTGAGCCGCCACCACAGGAAAAAGTACAGGGCCAGGACGCACCAGGCCATGATGTTGAAATAGAACGCGCTCCCGCTCAGGGCCGCGCGGTCGTCCAGCAGAACCATGGCGAGGTCCAGGGTGTTGAGCGCGAAGCCCGCTGCCGCGAACCAGACCGAGACGCGCCGCAAACGGTTGTTGCCCGTGCCGCTCCCGGTCAGGAAAAGCAGGGTGCCAAGCGCATAAAGCGCAATGATGAGGATATGCAAGGTCTCAAACAAGCCCATCGACAAGCTCCGGGATGGTTTCGTGCAACGGCTCCGGCAATGACTTTTTAAGAATTTCCCCGACTTCGTCAAGGTCGCGGCTTTTCATGGCGTCCAGGAGATGGGAGTCCACCAACCCCCTGAACACGGCCGTGTTCTCGGCGGTGGTCCGGCCCAGGCCCAGGAGCAGGGGGCGGAGGCGGCCCATGAGCGTCAGCAGACTGGCGTAT
Organism: Pseudodesulfovibrio sp.; assembly: GCF_028692895.1. Classification (GTDB taxonomy): domain Bacteria; phylum Desulfobacterota; class Desulfovibrionia; order Desulfovibrionales; family Desulfovibrionaceae; genus Pseudodesulfovibrio. The sequence continues at coordinate 3,104 of NZ_JAQUWN010000023.1, read as the reverse complement.
TCCTCGCCAAAATTTTCCTGCAGTTCCTTGCGGATGCGCTTGGCCATGGCCGGACTCCTCCCGGCGGTGGAGATGGCCACCGTCAGGTCGCCGCGCTTGACCGTGGCCGGGACGATGAAGCTGCACTTCTCGGGCTGGTCCACGATATTGCACAGGATGCCGCGCTCGGCGCACAGGTTGCTGATCCGCCAGTTGACCGTCTCGCTGGAGGTGCAGGCGATGACCAGGAAACGGCCGTCCACGTCAGTGTCCTCGAAACCGCGCTGGAAGAACTCCACGTTGTCCCGAGCGAGCAGGGGAGCCAGCTCCGGCGCGGCAGGAGCGGTGTCGACAATGGTCAGCCAGCCCGGTCCGGCGTCCAGCAGGGACTGGATCTTGCGCTTGCCGACCTCGCCCGCGCCGACCACCAGGCAGCGCTTGTTTTCCAGGTTCACGAAGATGGGGTAGTATCGCATCGGGGGACTATAGCCCCGGTCGGGCCGCATGTAAAACGCCAATTGCCCGGTTCTTGCAATGAAACCCCGAGTTACGATAGATATTTGACGCCAAGGGCGACATGAAACGATACCTCGTCATACAACTGGCCCGTTTCGGGGACCTCCTCCAGACCAAACGGCTGCTGGCGACGCTCTGCGCCCGGCCGGAAGCCTCGGTCCACCTCTGCCTGGACCGCTCCCTGGCCCCCCTGGCACGGCTGGTCCACCCGGAGGCCGTCCTGCACCCGATCACGGCCCACGGCACCGGACTTGACGCGGCCGAGGCGGCCTGTGCGCTGCTCACGGACAACCGCGCCGCGTTTGCCGAACTACAGGCCGCCCGCTTCGACGAGGTGTACAATCTCAATTTTTCCGGCCTCAACTTCCGGCTGGCCGCGCTGTTCGACCCGGACAGCGTGCGCGGCTACGCCTGGAAGGACGGCCAGGAGCTGATCGGCCCCTGGCCCGCCATGGCCATGCGCTGGTCCGAGAAACGGCGCATCGGCCTGAACCTGGTGGATTTCTGGGGCGCGTACTGCCCGGACGCGATCGCGCCCGAGACGGTCAACCCGACCGCAACGCCGCACGGCGGCGGCATCGGCGTGGTCCTGTCCGGTCGCGAGTCGCGGCGTTCCCTGCCCGTGGATGTCCTGGCCCAGGCCGCGTCCACCCTGGTCAGGTCGCGCGGAGCAAAGGACGTCTTCCTGCTGGGCGGCCCGGCCGAAGCCCCGGCGGGGCAGGCGGTCCGCAAGCGGATGAGCCCGGCCGTGCAGGACCTGACGGCCAACCTGGCCGGAAAGACCGACTGGGCGGACCTTGTCGAGGTCGTTTCCGGCCTGGACCTGCTCCTGACTCCGGACACCGGCACCATGCACCTGGCCGCCCACCTGGGCACGCCGGTCATGGCCTGCTTCCTCTCGTCGGCGTGGTGCTTCGAGACCGGGCCCTACGGCGCGGGCCACACGGTCCTCCAGTCCGCGCTCCCGTGCGGCCCCTGCCTTGAGACCGCACCCTGCCAAAACGGCGTGGCCTGCCTGCGCCCCTTCGCCGATCCCGGCTTTCAGCGCCACCTGGTCACGGGCCGGGCCGAGCACCTGCCCGAAGGGCTGACGGCCTACGCCTCGGCCTTCGACGGTCTGGGCCTGACCTTCGCCCCCCTGGGCGGCGCGGACCCGGACGTGAAGGAGCGAACCGCGTTCCGAAGGTTCATCCAGCAATACCTAACTGGAAACATTGATGAAATTTGCATGTCCGACCACGAGCTCGGCCGCCAACTCTACCGGGAGGCGGACTGGATGGCCCGCCCCGGCGAACAACGCAAGGAACAGCCATGAACCATTTGCGCATTCTCGTGGTCCTGCCGCTCTACGGCGGCTCGCTGCCCATCGGCCGCTACGTGGCCGCGGCGCTCCGGGACGAGGGGCACCTGGTGGAAACCTTCGAGGCCCCGGACTTCAACGCGGCCTACGACTCCCTCAAGAAGCTCAAGGTGACCACGGACCGGCTCAGCTACCTGCAAAACAGCTTTCTCAACGTGGTCAGCCAGTCCGTGCTGGCCAAGGTGGAGACCTTCGAGCCCGACCTGGTGCTGGCTATGGCCCAGGCCCCGCTGAACCACCAGGCCCTCAAGCGGCTGCGCCGGGACGGCGTGGCCACCGCCATGTGGTTTGTCGAGGATTACCGGCTGTTTACCTACTGGAAATCCTTTGCGCCCCTCTACGATGTCTTCGCCGTTATCCAGAAGGAGCCGTTCCACGGAGAACTGGCGGCTATCGGCCAGCCCAACGCCCTCTACCTGCCCCTGGCCGCGCTGCCGGCGTTCCACAGGCCCGTGGAGCTGTCCCCGGTGGAGCGGCGCAAGTTCGGCTCTGCCGTGTCCTTCATGGGCGCGGGCTATCCCAACCGGCGACGGGCCTTCCACGAGCTGGTGGACCGCGACTTCAAGATATGGGGCACCGAATGGGAGGGCGACCACGTCCTCACGCCCCTGGTCCAGATGAAGGGCGCGCGCGTATCCTCCGAGGATTGCGTGAAAATCTTCAACGCCACCACCATCAACCTGAACCTGCATTCCAGCATCCAGGCCGAGGAACTGGTCACGGGCGGGGACTTCATCAACCCGCGCACCTTCGAACTGGCGGCCTGCGGCGCGTTTCAGTTGGTGGACCGCCGCTCGCTTCTGTCCGAAGCCTTTGCGGACGACGAACTCGCCATCTTCGACTCCATGGAGGAGCTGTCGGCCAAGATCGACCATTTCCTGAACCATCCCGCAGAGATGGCGGCCATCACCCGCAAGGGCAGGGAGCGCGTGCTGCGCGACCACACCTATCAGGCGCGCATGAGGACGCTCCTCGACTTCACGGCCGAGCGCATCCCCGGCTGGCCCCGGTCCCGCTCCGCCGCCTCGCCCCTTGGCGACGGCTTCCCGCCCGAGCTGGCGGCCGACATCCGGGCCCTGATCGCCCGCCTGGGGCTCCCCGAGGACGTCCCCTTCCTCGACCTGGTCTGGGCCGTGCGCCAGCAGCAGGGCACACTTTCCGACCTGGACACGGCCATCCTGTTTCTGGACGAATGGCGCAAACTCTACGCAAAACGAGGTTGACTTTTCTTAAAGCGCCGCATGAAGAA
>NZ_JAQUWN010000084.1:5225-12515 GCF_028692895.1 Pseudodesulfovibrio sp. | reverse complement strand
GGAATGTGGGCGGGGAGATGGGCGGTGGAATGTGGGCGGGGGAATATGGGCGGGGAGATGGGCTGGGGATGCGTGTTGCGTTGCTTCGCGTGTACGGGGGCGGTGGAAGCGAGGAAAAGGCAGGGGGCTGGCGGGGAGAGAAGGGGAGGCGTGTGAGGGAGGTGTTTTGGCGGCGGAGCCTATTTGACCGGAGGCGCGTTCCTGGGCTACCTGATTTTGATGGTCGCCGTTTCCGCTTTCCGAATGCTGCGTTCGTTGCGCGCCGCGCCGTGGCCGCTCGCCACCGGATCGGCCTCGCTGGGGCTGGGGCTGGCCCTCAAGGGGGCCGGGGCCGCTTGCTGGGTCCAGGGAGATGCCGGGCTGGCGGTGGCTTTGGGGTGCTGGGGCGCGGGCTGGCTCGTGGTGGCCCTCTTCGCCTTGGCCGATGCGGCGGCCCGCTGCCGGGAGTATCGGCGCATCCGCGCCATCCTGCTCCGCTACGGCTACAGCAATCGTATCCTGGAACCGCTGGCCTCTTCCCGATGCCAGCGCGACGCCGCGTTGCTGGCCGCCCGGGAAACCGGGCACGGCGGCCGGGCGCGGGCCTACTTCGCCTCCCTCGGGTATCGCTGGTACCATATCCTGCCCGACCGGGTGGTGCGCAATCCATTCATATTCTTGCGGCCGGGGTTCCTGCGCGCCTCCTTCCTGCCCGGCAAGAAGGGGCGTGGCTGAGCCGGGTGGCCAGACGGCGCAAGGCCCGGAACGGGTCTCTCCGCTCCGGGCCTTGCGCCGTCTGTTGCGATGTCGAACCTACAGCATCTCGTGCTGGTATTCGTCACCGCCCAGGATGTTGACCATGTCGCGCAGGATTTTGAGCGTTTCCTGCGCCTCCTTGGGGTCTAGCTTGCGCAGGGCGAAGCCCGCGTGGATGATGATGTAGTCGCCCAGGGTGACCTCCTCGTCCAAGAGCATGATGGACGCCTGGACCGTGGTCTCTCCTTCGCCCACCTTGCAGGTGGCGACGCCGTCACTGATCTCAATTATTTCGGCTGGAATCGCGAGGCACATAGATCTTCTCCATTGCGGGGTTGGCGGACGAGCGCGGCTTGCAGCCGCCCCCGGCCTTTTCCACTTCCTTGAGCACCAGGGCCATGACCTCGGGCAGCTTGGCCTCCAGTTCGGGCGAAAGTGCTGCGGACATGTCCTCGTAGTTCACGGGCTCCACCCCGTAGAGGATCACGTCGGAGGGCACTTCCCCGATGAGGCTGCACCGCGAAAGGGTGTCGAGCAGGTCGGTCTGGTGCATGGAATTGGTGAAGGCGCACGCCTTCTTGAGGTCCTGGCCGAGCAGGCGGAAGACGTCGCCCGGCTTGCCCTCGTTGAGGACGATGTCCACGATTATCAGGTAGTCCGCCTCCATGATCGGGCCCATGAGGCGGAGCCCCAGCGTGCCGCCGTCGAGAACGGTCACGTTGGGCGTGAATTCGTAGTGTTGCTCCAGTTCCTCGGCGACCCGGACGCCGAAGCCCTCGTCGGTGTAGAGGATGTTGCCGACGCCGAGGATCAGGATCTTTTTTTCCGTTTCAGACATAGGTGTTCCTTAGTCAACAGGGCGAGTTTTCGCAAGGTGAAATCCGGATTTTCCTTTCCCGCGCGGCGGGTTCGGGCCGCCGCGTCACGCCCGGCGCAGGGTGTGCATGGTGATTTCGGGCACGGTGCCGAGCCGCATGGGCGGGCCCCAGTAGCCGGTGCCCTGGTTGACGTAGAGCCGGGTGTCCTCGTGCAGGTAGAAGCCGCGCACGAAGGGCTGGAACAGGTGGATGGCCAACGTGTAGGGGAAATACTGGCCGCCGTGCGTGTGGCCCGAAAGCTGGATGTCGAACCCGGCCTTGCCGCCCTCGAACACCGAACGCGGCCGGTGGGCCAGCAGGATGGACACGTCGCTCTCGGGCGCGCCCGCCATGGCCGCCTTGGGCGAGGAGGCGTGGGGCGGGTAGATGCGAGCGGCGTCGTAGTCCGCGACGCCCGCCATCAGAATGCGGCCACGGCCCGTGTCAACCAGCCGGTGCTCGTTGACCAGTGGGGTCATGCCGAGCTCTTCAACCTTGCGCAGCCAGGGGAGCACGCCGGAGTAATATTCGTGGTTGCCGGTGCAGAACCAGATCCCGTGCGGGGCCGAGAGGTCGGCAAAGGGGGCCACGTCGTCGCGCAGGGCGTCCACCGAGCCGTCCACCATGTCGCCGGTGTGCACTATCATGTCCGGGGCGAGGGCGTTGACTTCGTCCACCACGGTGCGCGCCCATTCTCGCCCCAGGGTCAGGCCGATGTGCGTGTCCGATATCTGGGCGATGGTGAAGCCGTCGAGCCCCTCGGGCAGGCCGGGCACGGGCAGGTCGTTTTTGACCACGCTGGGCGTCCGGTTGGCCTCGTAGGCGGCGTAGCCCGTGAGCGGCACGGCGGCGGCCAGCAGGGTGGCGTTGGTGGCGTTGAGCAGGAACCGGCGGCGGCCCTTGTCCGTCGCCCGGGTGAAATAAGTGCGCTCCTTGGGCCGGGAGAAGGGTTTTGCGAAGAGCAGGCCGACGCGCCGGGCCAAGAGGGGCAGGTCGCGGGCGAGCATCAGCGCCACCAGCAGGGAGGCCAGGCCGAAGAAGGAGTATCCCGTCCACGAGAGAAAGGTCATGGCCTCGCCCTCGATGCCGGAGTGGCGGGCCATCATCATCAAAGGATGCACGTAGAGGGCGAAGGCCACCAGGAGCCAGGCCGTGAGCTTGCGCGTCCGGCTCAGGGGGGCCGGGGTGATGAGCCGCCAACCGAGGTACAGGGTCAGCAGGGTGGCGATGCCGAGGACGATGAACCGGAAGGACATGCGGGCAGCTCCATGTTGGGGGTCCTCCTTCCATAGTTATTCCATCGGGATTGTCAAATGTGTGCACCGGGGCTTCGCGGTCAGGCGGAGCGGAAGGACGCGGCCCGGTCACGGGAAATGGGTCAATGCCGTCGAGGCAGAGTCGCCGGGCTGGCCACGGGACGCTCCTCGCGGGGTTGACAGGCGCGGACGCCCACGGGCCGGGGAATGGCGGCCGTGCGGGAAAAAGTCCCGGTCATCTGTTCGTTTTTTCTGTGGAATCCGGGCTTCCGGCTGTTCCCAAGCGGAAAGGGTTGTGGTAAGCCGTCTCCTCGCCCGGCAGCGATGCCTCCCGCCACCCGCCCGGCGACCCTTCTGTCGAAAACCGATCCACCCCGAATCGAAATATTTTTTTTCTAAACTAGGTCTAGAAAAAAGTTAAATATATTGGTTCAATGAATGTATCTATTCTGTTGATAAAAAATTAGTAGTTGCTGTAATTTCATATAATCGCCATAAATCGCCAATATCAGCTTGATTAGACGAAAAAAAATTTTGACCCCCTGTACAAAAAACCGGCCATGGTCTATCACTGAAGTCACGTTCCGACGCTAGGTCGAGACCCGTGCGGGTCCGATGCCGGGACCGGGCCGCCCGCTTCGGGGGAAGCGGGGCCGGTTCCACCGTCTATGCAGGGGCTTGGCCGCACGATTGCAAGCCCGACACGATTTCCCGATTTGCAGGAGAGGAAGAGGATGAGCAAGCCCGCAGGGGTATGGAGTTATGTGCGCGGTTTTGAACGCCTGAGTTTTTGCGACTGGCCCGGCCGCCACACCAGCATCCTCTTTTTGGGCGGCTGCAACCTGCGCTGTCCCACCTGCCACAATTTTCAGCTCGCCTGGGACATGCACTCCCTGCCCGCTCTCGATCCCGTCCGCATCAAGGCCTTCCTGCGCGACCGCAGCGGCTGGCTGGACGGCGTGACCATCACCGGCGGCGAGCCGACCACCGTGCCCGGCGTGGGCGAACTGCTCTACGAGGTGCGCAAGTCGGGCCTGCCCGTCAAGCTCGACACCAACGGCATGCGCCCCGAAGTCGTGGCCGACCTGCTCCAGTACCGGCTGGCCGACGTTTTCGCCGTGGACGTGAAGGGTCCCTTCGACAAATACCCCGCCCTCACCGGAGGCGCGGTCTCCGCCCTGGCCGCCCAGCGCAACCTGGAGCGCATCTTCGCCCTGGCCGAACTCCACCCCGGGGCGTTCTACTTCCGCACCACCAAGGTCCCTTCGCTCACCGAGGCGGACCTGGATATCGCACGGGGCTATTTGCCGCCGGAACATACGCTAACCATTCAGAATTACGTGCCCCCAAGGAGGATGACGGAGCATGCCCAGCCAGATCATGAAGAGAGACGGCCGGTTGGAGACGTGGTCTACTGACCGCATCGCCCAGGCCATTTTCAAAGCCCTCGCCGCCAGCGGCATCAAGGATCCCCTGCTGGCCAAGCGTCTGGCCAGGAAGGTCGAGACCAAGCTTTCGGGCATGGACATTCCCGAGCAGGAGCACGTCCAGAATACGGTCGAACAGGTGCTCATGGAGTCCCGCCAGTTCGACATCGCCAAGAAATACATCCTCTACCGCGAGAAGCGCCGCCAACTGCGCTCCCAGAAGGAGGCCTACCTCGACATCAAGGACGTCATCGACTCCTATCTCGACCAGGCCGACTGGCGCGTCAACGAGAACGCCAACATGACCCACTCCTTCCAGGGGCTCATGCTGCACCTCTCCGGCACCGTCCAGGCCCGCTACGCCCTGGAAAAATACCCCGAGGAAATCCGCCAGGCCCACGAGCACGGCTATTTCCACATCCATGACCTTTCCTTCGGCCTAGCCGGATACTGCGCGGGCTGGTCCCTGCGCGACCTGCTCCTCGAAGGCTTCAACCTCGAAGGCCGCGCCTCCGCCGGGCCCGCCAAGCATTTCGACACCGCGCTCGGGCAGATGAACAACTTCCTGGGCACCCTCCAGAACGAATGGGCCGGCGCCCAGGCGTTCAACAACGTCGACACCTACCTCGCGCCCTTCATCCGGCACGACGGCCTGGGCTACGACGAGGTCCGCCAGTGCATGCAGAAGTTCGTGTTCAACCTGAACACCACCTCGCGCTGGGGCGGGCAGTCGCCGTTCACCAACCTTTCCTTCGACCTCGTGGCGCCCAAGCACATCGCCTCCGAGCCGGTCATCATCGGCGGCAAGTACGACGACGAGCTGACCTACGGCGACTTCGCCGAGGAAATGGCCATGATCAACAAGGCCTACATCGAGGTCATGCTCGAAGGCGACTACTGCGACCGCATCTTCTCCTTCCCCATCCCGACCTACAACGTCACCGAGGACTTCCCCTGGGAATCCGAGATCGGCGAACTGCTCATGAAGCTCACCGCCAAATACGGCGTGCCCTACTTCCAGAACTTCATCAGCTCCGACCTCAACCCCGAGGACGTGCGCTCCATGTGCTGCCGCCTCCAGATGGACCTGCGCGAGCTGCGCAACAAGACCGGCGGCCTCTTCGGCGCGGGCGACCTGACCGGCTCCATCGGCGTGGTCACCCTCAACCTGCCCAAGCTGGCCTATCTCTCCCAGTCCGAGGACGACTTCCTCGAACTCATCGAGGAATACGCCACCCTGGCCAAGGACTCCCTGGAATACAAACGCAAGGTCATCGACAACAACCTTGAGGCGGGCATGTTCCCCTACTCCCGCCGCTACCTGAAAAACGGCTACCGGGGCCACTTTTCCACCATTGGCCTGCTCGGCGGGCACGAGGCTTGCCTCAACCTCATCGGCAAGGGCATCGAAACCGAGGGCGGCATCCGGCTCATGCGCCGCGTCCTCAACCACCTGCGCCGCCTCACCTCCCGCTTCCAGGAGGAAACCGGCAACCTCTACAACCTCGAAGCCACGCCCGCCGAAGGCACCAGCTACCGCCTGGCCAAGATCGACAAGTCCCTTTACGCCGACATCAAGACCTCGGGCAACGGCACCCCGTACTACACCAACTCCACCCAACTGCCCGTGGGCATCTCCCAGGACGTCTTCTACGCCCTCGAACACCAGAATCAGCTCCAGCCGCTCTATACCGGCGGCACCGTGTTCCATACCTTCCTGGGCGAGGCCGTGCCCGACCCCCAATCGCTCAAGAACTTCATCATCAAGGCCTTCACCAAGACCAAGATTCCCTACGTCTCGGTCACGCCGACCTTCTCCATCTGCAAGGAACACGGCTACATCCTGGGGGAACACTTCGAATGCCCCACCTGCGGACAGGAAGCCGAGGTCTATACCCGCATCGTCGGCTACTACCGGCCCATCTCCCGCTGGAACAAGGGCAAACAGGCCGAATACGCCGACCGCGTGGTCTTCAGCGACTGCCTGTGCAATTAGCGTAGGTCTTCCCTCCGCAAGAGGAAGCGGAGTCAGAGGATAGTGAATGTGGAGCCCTTGCCGCCCAGCGCGGCAAGGGCTCCGCGCATTCTGGCGCGCTGAGGCGGCATGGGGGATGCCTCCGGCGGCCCCTTCGGGGAGACCAGGGCGCTGCCCTGGACCCGCCAAAGGCCCAGGGCCTTTGGAATAACCTCACACCTTGTGTGTGGTTATCCGGTCTTCCTTTTGGTTTTCAACGGCTTGCAGACAGGTGACTGCAAGCCGTCTTGTCATTGTGTGTGAACCGCATGTGTTAAATTGTCAGGCGACTTTATCCTTGATGCGGCTTTCCCTTTCGTAGACGTCCATGGCGTCTCGTTCCACGTCTCGAAGCTTTTCGAGGTAGATTTCCGTGCTTCGTCGGTCCGCATGCCCAAGGATGCGCTGGATGCCGGACAGGATGGCACCATTGTTGTCCATCACGGACGCGCCTGATGCCCGGAAGCGGTGGAAGGTGTAGTAATCCACCTTGGCGTCCCGGCAGACCTTCTTCAGCATTGGATACCGGCCACGCTTGTACGGACCTTCTTCCATCCTGCCTGTTTCGGCGTTGTAACTTCGGGTCCAGAATACCCATTCCTTGCCGGGATCACGCTCCGAGTAGAGGGCGGAGAGGACTTCGTACAGCTTGTCCGTCATGGGCACCTGACGCAGCACCGGTTCCCGGTTCTTGTTCTTGTGCGTTTCCAACTCGACGTACCGTTTTTCGAAGTTCACCCGGTTCCAGGTGAGGCGATGCACTTCGATGCTTCGCGCCATGGTTTCCCTAAGCACCCACAGGTAAGGGCGGTGCTTGGGCCTGGCCGCTTCGATCATCCGATCCAGTTCATCGCTTCCGGGTGTCCGCTTCCTTTCCTTGGGCTTGTCGCCGGGGAACGTCTCCAATCCCGCAAAGGGATTATCCTGGATAAACCGCTGGCCCCGCTTCATGGCCCAACCAAAAGCAGCTCGGAGGACCTTGAGGTCATTGTTGCCAGCAA
>NZ_JAQUWN010000084.1:0-5215 GCF_028692895.1 Pseudodesulfovibrio sp. | reverse complement strand
CACGGCACGTTGCCGAAGTGATCCAGCAACCGCTGGGCAGCCAGTTTGGTCTTCTTGTAATGCGAATCCGAGTACGCCCGCTCCATGAGGTAATCCAGCCGCAGGTTCAGCATATCAAGCAAGGCCATGTCGCCCTTTGCTTCCAGCTCCCGTTGGGTTTCGACTTCCTTTCTTCTTTCGGCTTCGGCCGTCCTGGCGGCCCGTTTCGTCTTGAACCACGCCTTGGTGTGGCGCTTGCCCCTTACCATGAAATCGTACCGGTACCCTTTTCCGGCCTTGAAATAGACAGTCATAGATATCTTCCTCGTTCGGGAAGAACCATGACCCACCACGTTTGACGCCGCCGACGTCTTCGGCATGGTCGTAGACCCAGTCAACGCTTTTGCCCAGGAACGCGGCAACGTCCTTGGCAGATAATACGCGGGTCTTCAGATTGGTGTCAAAGGTCATCATTCTTCCGGGTTGTCATTTTCAGCAGGCGTTCACGCCCGAAAACTCAGCCAACCCTTCAGTATGATCATGTGAGAACATCCCATCGCAAGGAATCGGAAACGGGTATTTTCACTTTTTTTGAATCAGAGACACTCATCCTCTCATGAGCAAAATCATCCTTGTCTGCCTCCGGGGCAGACAAGGATGATGGTTGGAGGACGAGATTGGTTTTTCAATCTCGTCCTCCAACCTGTGCCCAGAAGAAAACCCCGCGCAAAAAAGGCGGGGTTTTGGTTAAAGACTGGAACCAAGATAGGCGTCAGATACGTCCCGTCTTCCTGCGGAATGTCCTGCCGTCACTTCGATTTCATCACGGGCGTCAGCGTCGAGTCGGGGCCATTCTTCCCCGGCAACAGCCTGTGCGGCCTGTTGAAAGGCAATCACGTTTTCATGCTGATTGGGTGGCTGAAAGCCCGTGTGCTCGACGTACATCTTATGGAACCGTTCATGGCGATTGCTATGCAGCGTCCACCCACTTTCCTTCTTGGTGAACCCGCACAGCCTGGCGGCGTAGGACAGCTTTTCCTGCCATTTGTCGCCCATCCCTTCAGGCATGAGATGATGTATCCCCGGCCTGTCGGATCGGCTGACGTATGGCAACGCCTTTTCCAGGGCTTCCTGCTGCCTATCGGACAGGTTGTACAGCGTCCTGTGCCGTCCCCCTTTGGGCCCGTGCTGGATGAGCAGGCTGCGGCCTTCCCTGTCCCAGTCGTTAACTAGATCGACCTTGGCCGCTTCTTCACGACGCAGACCCAATTCGTATTGCAAGCGAATCTGAGCGGCACAGCGGGGACCGTGCTCATATTGCCCATCTTCCAGCTTGGCGATGGCCCCCAAGACAAATTCAGGGGCAACCGCTTTGCTGTTGGCGTTGGCAATGGGCCCGCGCTTCACATCGAACACATCATTGGTCGGACTGATGCGCGTGTTGCCATAGGCTTCGCACAGATGGCGGGCGGCACTGAAGACTTCAGCAATCCGCCCGTCACCCACGCCTTGTTCTTTCATTCTGTCGGCGACTGCCGCAAAATGCTTGTTCGAAATGTTCGTCCATTTTCGGACCCCGAATCCGGCTTCGCGTAGCCTTTTTGCAAAGGCCTTGGCGTTCTGCCGGATTCTGTGTTGTTTCGTTCGTGGGCCGGACAGGGTTGCCCTGTTCGCGCCCAATACCAAGCTGATGGATTTCATGCGAATCCCCCTTTCAAAAGTTCGGGGCAGTGCCCCGGGACAAAGCGAACCCACAGGTCCGCCTATGGCGCGAATGCGCCACACAACAACCGATACGGGACAAATCAATGTCCGTTTCCCACTGAAAGGAAATTCAAGAATCCATTTAATAAGGGGTGCCACCACGCAGACTCATTCGTCCTGCGCGTAAATTGGTGGCCGTGGGGGAATTTCGACAACGATAGATTTCTAGACATCTACCGTTTGTCCGGCGGCGGGTGCTGTGTTTTCAGCCTGGCGTTTGGATGTGAAAGCATGCCGTTTGGAAATGAACGGCAAAGAAGTGTTTGGTGTTTCGGCACGTTAGTGCCAGTTTATGCGTTCATCAGTTTAGACTATCGTCAAAACTTATGAACGCGCCTGATCGCGTTTTACCTCCTTCTGGTGACCGATTTATCCGGTGGACATACCCCACCATACGACGCCGAAAAACCTTCGCGCAAGGTCCGGCGGCGGTATTTCTGCTCCTCCCGCCGATTTCCCCGCGAGCGTGACACAAGCGGGCGACGGCGAGAGGGATGGCGGGTTCGACTCCGGCTCAAGGGATGCGGGAACGCACGTACTTGCCGGATTGTCTTCCTGTTCCAATGCGAAGGACCGACTGCCTCTGACATAAGTAAAACCAAGTCGGGCATGTGATACGGGAAGAAATGCCGGAATCTCCATGGGGTCCTGCATTGAATGAAGCGTCTGAGTGGTAAGCGATGACCGTCATCAACCGGGCCAAGGATTAGCCGTGAAGATTAAGAACTACGGGATGGTTGTTGAGCCGCTACCTCCGGATACAATTGTTGTTCGTGTGTTTGCGCGCATACGCAATTTGTCTCCCAGCCAGCTTTCAAGTGTGAGCGGTTTATCATTACAGGTAAAGAAAACTGGTGACCTCACAGAAGACCGCATATGTCAAGAATTGCGGTTGCAATTCCGGATGGGACCGGATCGCTCATCAGCGTGCTCATAGCGACAAGAACAAACATGACCACGAGCATGAACACCTGCACGCCTACGTGTTTAGTCACTCCCACAGCCACGGTAGTTGGGATGAAGGGCGGCGCGAGGTACGGCACCCTTGCGCCGCCAAATTTTGATCAGACCCCCTTCATGTCGAACGGTCGCAGGACGCGGTCGAGCACTCCCTGCAATTTCGAAATGGCCACGCCGTAGTTGGTCACAGGTACGCCCCGGCGGGAACATTCGGCGATGCGGCGGAGCATCTCGGTGCGGTTCAGCATGCACGCCCCGCAATGGACCACCAGCGCGTATTTCTCCAGGTTTTCGGGGAAGTCGTGCCCCGCATAGACCTCGAAGTTCAGATCCCTTCCCGTATACTGGGTCATCCAGCGCGGGATCTTGACCCGGCCGATGTCGTCGGCCACGTCGTGGTGCGAGCACGCCTCGCCGATGAGCACGGTGTCCCCGTCCTTGAGCGTGTCAATGGCCGAGGCCCCTTCAACCAGGCGGGCCAGGTCGCCCTTGTAGCGGGCGAACAGGGTGGAGAAGGTGGTCATGGGGATGTCATCGGGCACGTCCCCGGCCACGCTCATGACCACCTGGGAGTCCGTGACCACCAGGGCGGGCTTGCGGCCGAAGCCGTCGAGGGCGGCGCGGATTTCCCGTTCCTTGACCACGGTGCCCACGGCGTCGCAGTCCAGTATCTCGCGCAGCACCTGCACCTGGGGCAGGATCAGGCGGCCCTTGGGCGCGGCCAGGTCGATGGGCACCACGCAGAGCACCCAGTCGCCCTCGTCGATGAGGTCGCCCAGGATCAGCCGCTCCTGCCGGTATTCCGGGGGCGCGGCGTTGATGATCATGCTCTTGAGCCGGTCCACGCCCGTGCCGTCCATGGCCGATACGTGCGCGAACGGGGCGCGGACGTCCTCCGGCGGTTGCGGCCCGTCCCCGGCAGCCCTGAGGTCCGCCTTGTTCCAGGCCACGATGTGCGGGATGTCCATCTCGCGGATGGCGGCCAGCAGGTCGCGCTCATACGCGGTCAGTCCCTCCTCGCCCAGGACGACCACGGCCACGTCGCAGCGGTACAGCACCTTGCGGGTGGTCTTGACGCGCAGCGCGCCCAGCTCGCCCTCGTCGTCCAGCCCGGCGGTGTCGTAGAAGGTGACCGGCCCCAGCGGCAGCAATTCATAGTGCTTGGCCACCGGGTCCGTGGTGGTGCCCGGCGTGGCCGAGACAATGGCCGTTTCCTGGCCGGTCAGGGCGTTGATGAGAGAGGATTTGCCCGCGTTGCGGCGGCCCGCCAGGGCAATGACCAGGCGAACTCCCCGGGGCGCTTTATCCGACATACTGTCTCCTTGGGGCGCATCGTTCCGGCCCGCTCGGGCGAACCCGGAAGGATTCGGAAGCGATGCGCGTGTTCATGGCGTGTTCAGGTCCTCGAATTCTTCGGGAGTGAACCCCAGTTTGCATAGTTGGCGGGGCGAGAAAAGCCGGTCCGCGACCTCGGGCGGGGCAATGCCCGCGGCCACGATCTGGCGGGGGATGGTGTTCCCGTCCCGCCGGGCGTCGGCCACCAGTTCCTCCACCGCCTCGTAGCCCAACACGGGCACCAGGACCGTGGCCAGGGCCTTGCTCTGCTCGACCATCTCGCGGCATCGTTCGGGCCGCGCCTCGATGCCGCGCACGCAGTGATCGGCCAGCCCCCGGCAGGAGGCGGTCAGCAGGTCCAGGGACTCGGGCAGGGCTTGGGCGATGAGCGGCAGCAGATGGTTAAGCTCCAACTGCCCCAGCCCGGCGGCCAGGGTGACGGCCTGGTCGTTGGCCATGACCCGCAGGGCCGCCTGGGTAACGGCCTCGGGCATGACCGGATTGACCTTGCCCGCCATGATGGAGGACCCGGCCTGGAGCGGGGGCAGCCGTATCTCACCCAGCCCGGCCGACGGTCCGCTGGACAGCAGGCGCAGGTCCGAGGCGATCTTGAGCAGGTTGGCGGCGCACGCCTTGAGCATGCCCGACACCTCGACGAACACGTCCGCGTTCTGGGTGGCGTCCACCAAATTTTCGCTGCGGGACACGGGCAGGCCGGTTATCGCGGCCAGGTTCCCGGCCACGGCCAGCACGTAGTCGCGCGGCGCGCCAAGCCCGGTGCCCACGGCCGTGCCGCCGAGATTGACCCTTTTTATGCGCTCGCGGCACTTGAAGACGCGCCAGCGGTCGCGGGCCACGGCGTCGGCAAAGGCCCCGAAGGCCATGCCGAGGGTCATGGGCACGGCGTCGGTCAGCTCGGTGCGGCCCACCTTGACCACATCGCGGAACGCGGCTTCCTTTTCCTGCAGGGCCGCCTGGAGACCGGACACGGCCTCCTCCAGGTCGGCCAGCAGGACGGTCACGGCCACCCGGAGCGCCGTGGGATACACGTCGTTGGTGGACTGATGCATGTTGACGTGGCGCAGGGGGTGGACCAGTTCGCGGTCGCCCCGGTCGCCGCCGAGCAATTCGGCAGCGCGGGCCGCGATGACCTCGTTGACGTTCATGTTCGTCGAGG
>NZ_JAQUWN010000022.1 GCF_028692895.1 Pseudodesulfovibrio sp. | reverse complement strand
TGCGCAGCAGCATGACGGGCAGGGCCACGTAGAGCACGTACGCGCCGATGATCGACCCGGTCTGCCGGGGCAGCACCCCGGCGACGTCCAGGACCACGCCGAAGCCGAGGATGAGGAACAGGGGAAGAATGAGAATCAGGGAATCAAACATGCAGATCGCCATCAGTCGGGAAAAAGTGGACGGAAAAGGGGGACCAGGATCAGGCGTGGAGTATTGACCGTGCCTGGGCGGGTGTCAATCGAAGGAACTAGGGTTAAGGAAGGTCTTGTAACTAACTGAGTGGTTTGAAATTTAATATTTTTGAGTGACATTAATTCGGTTTTTAAATATATGTAGTTATGCTTCTGATAACGTAAAATAGAGGAAAATGATCATGTATATGGGACCTGACAGTGATTCTAGTAAAATACTTGATATTTCCATTAAATATTGTGAAGGGATGCATGCTATAAATAGCAGCATTGATCTATATGATTTATCTGTAGCATTAAATGGGCTTCATCGATCGTTAGCCCTGACAACGCATTACTTTTGCCATCGTGAAATTATTACAAAGGCTCCATTTGTTAGAGGTATAAATATACTCTCTAAACCTCCTACTATTGGATCATTTGAAGTAACTGCATCTGTATGGTTAACGACTGGAATAATCGCATCGTTACCTGCAATATATAAGGTGTTGACTGCCCCAAAAGATACAGTACTTGGCCATATTGTGTGGTCATTGTATGATATGGTTATTCATAAGACAACTGGCCAGTTCGTTGATTTTGATAAAAGTATCTACGCGCAGTATATAGATAAAGAAGAATATGAAACTAAACGTATTGAATCACTTGCTCAAAAACTAGAGAGCTCAGTTAAGAATATCCATAGGCCAATCATGACAAGATCGGCATTAAGTTCAACATTATCTACAGCAGGAGAACCGTCAATTGTATTTAATAGCCAAACACTTGACTTGACAAATAGATTAACAATTGAATCAGAGGCTCAAATGCTAATTGGGCGAGTCGCTGGATATAGCGCAAATACAAAATCTGGAATGATATATTCGCAAAAAGAGAATAGGGCTATTCCATTTGAATTAGAAAAGGGATGTGATGTTAATACGAAGACACTTACGAGAAGTCTTTTCTTGTATGATGCAGTTAAAGGTAATAGAGGAAGTCGGGCAGGATTTTTTAAATTTAATGCAAAGAAAGTGGTAAACCAGGCAGGAACAACGAAAAAATATTACATCACATATGCATATGGTGATAGCATGGAGAAGTGATGTAGTGAAGAAAAGCAATATAGCACTTTATAAAATTGTACTGTTCGAATCTGCATCTGAAATTTGAAGGCTATTCGATCAAGTTGCTATAAGTGCAACTCAGCAATTTCCCGCTAACGCGAACCGTCAGACGCTGACCCGCTTCTCAAGTGGGGAGCGAGCTGGCCACGACGCACAGGCTGGGCGTGAGACCTAGTCTGGGGCAGTACTCCTACGTGCCGCCCAACTTACAGGGGGAGTTGGTCGATCTCTTGTCTTTGTCGGCGGTATAGACCCAGGGAGCCCCCCCCCCTCCGCGTCCGGCCCGCCCCGGTTGACAGGCGGGCCCTTTTGCGACAGGGATGGGGCAACATCATCAATGGAGCGTTTATGCACGGTCTGTCGAAGGATCTTGCCCCCGTGGTTGCCGAATAAGGGCGCCCAGCGGACCATACACCATCCCGCCGTGTTTTTCGCGGCTTCCATCGGGCCGTCCAGGCCCGTCCGGCTGGCGCTTCCACCGCGAAGCGGTCTGTCGCGGCGTCCCCGTTTCCGCAGCCTCCCCATCATCGTACCGGGCATTTCCCTGGCCGGCGGCCTTGCGCTGTCGGCGGAACCGATGCAGCGGACCGGCCGGTCGCCGGTCCCGATTCCAAGGTGATTCACATGACAGACGCAACCAATGCGCAACGGCAACTCGCCGAATTCGCGGAACAACTCCGGTCACTCGGCTGGAACGGACACTTCGGCCGCAGCCTGGCGGCCATGGACACCGGCCCCGGCCGCGTGGCCCGCGTCATCAGCGCGCAACGCAATCTCTTCCTGGTGGCGGACGGCGCGGAAGAACGGCTCTGCCCACCCTCGGGCCGCATCCTGCACGCCGGTGACGACTATCCCGTCACCGGTGACTGGGTGCTGACGGACGGCGACGTCATCCGGTCCATCCTCCCCAGAATGAACATCCTGTCGCGGGGCGAGGCCGGGTCGCGCAACGGCCGGTCCGGAACGGCCCTGCGCGAGCAGCCCCTGGCGGCCAACCTGGACATGGTCTTCATCGTCTGCGGGCTGGACCGCGACTTCAACCTCCGGCGGCTGGAACGCTACCTGACCCTGGTCTACAACTGCGGCCTCGCGCCCCTGGTGGCGCTGACCAAGGCGGACCTCCTGGACGACCCGGAGGCGGCGCGGCGGCAGGTCGAGGACATCGCCTTCGGCGTCCCGGTGGTGCTCGCCTCCATGCTGGACGACCGGGGCAGGGACGAGCTGGCGAGCCGCCTCGGCCCCGGCCGGACCGTGGCCATGCTCGGCTCCTCGGGCGCGGGCAAGTCCACGCTGGCCAACCGGCTCTACGGCGGCGAAATCCAGGCCACCGGCCGGGTCAGCGACAGCGTGGGCAAGGGGCGGCACACCACCACGGCCCGCGAGCTGATCCGCATGCCCGGCGGCGGCCTGCTCATGGACAACCCCGGCATCCGCGAAGTCGCCCTCTACCTGGACGGCGACGGCGTGGAAAAGTCCTTTGCCGACATCGCCGAACTCGCCGAGGGATGCCGCTTCGCCGACTGCTCGCACGAGAGCGAGCCGGGCTGCGCGGTCCTGCGGGCGGTCGAACTCGGCCGCCTCCCGCCCGAGCGGCTGGAGAGCTACCGCCGGATGGAGCGCGAGATGCGCTACGTGGCGGAGCGCCGGGACAAGAGCGCGAACCGGGTCGAAAAGGAGCGGTGGAAGCCCATCGCGAAACTGACGCGGAAAATGAAGTGACGGTGTGGGGCGGTTCGCCGTTCCCCCGCCCACCCGTTACGTGAACAATGACGCGGCGGGGTGTCGGCCAGGCGCCGCCGCCCCGCCGTTACGCTTTGTCGGCCAGGGTGAACCGCCAGGCGCAGACCCATTCCTCGGGGTGGGCGTCGGGCGGGCAGCCCACGCACTGACAGGCCAGGCGCGGGTCCACGGTCCGGGCCAGGCCCGCGTATTCGGTCGCGCCGCCGGACTTGCAGGGGTAGTCGGCCAGCCCCTTGCGTCTGCGGGCGGTCTGGACCCGGCAGTCGGTCATGCGGAAGACGAGGGAGGCGGCCGTCTCCTCGGCGAACTCCCACTTGTTCAGGCGGCCGTACATGCGCGCGGCCAGCACCGCCTTGAGGGCCGGGATGCCGCCGTCGTCCGGCAGGCCCAGGACCGCCTTGATCCGCGCCGCCTCCAGCGGGGCGAAGCGCGCCCAGCAGGTGTCGTTGACCCGCTTGGCCGCGTCCATGCCCGCCGCTTCCTCCACGGCCTGGAACCAGACCCCGTCCGCCGCCAGCCAGGCCGTGCGCACGGCCTGGGCCGCGCCCTCCAGCGCCTCGGGGGCGGCTCCGCGCCACATATCTCCCGCCTCCAGCCCCAGGGCGCGCTCGATCTTGGCCGCCAGCAGGGGGAAAAACCGGTCCCCGGCCTCGCGCTCGGCCGCAAGCGCGGCGTCGAGCCCGAGCTGGTGCACGGTCTCGGCCAGCCACAGGCCGTAGTGGGCCGCCAGTTGGCGGACGGTCTCGGTCAGCTCGCGGGCCGCTTCGGCGCGGCGTTGGTCCGTGAAAGTCTCGACGGGGGAGTCGGCGGGTGCGGTCATGGGGCCTCCGTGGGGCGGAATTTTCTTGATCGGGCTTGTGTTACAGCACAATCGGCCGCGCGAGGCAACCCGGCCGCGCGGGCAATTTCCTGCGGCGGCAGCCCCTGGGGACCGCCCGTCGTTCGTCGCTTTCGCCGGGGCGACGAATGTTCTCCGGAGGCCCGCCGCGCCTGGACATCGCATCGATCTCGGTATATGAACGGGGACATTTCCCCGGCAATCGCCTGGGTGTTTTTTCCGTCAAATCATCTCAGAAGGGAATCGCCATGAGCAAACCGAATTTTGCCCCCCTGAAACTGTTCATCACCGGCCCGACCTACATCCGGGACGAGGTCAAGCAGGCCGCCCTGCTGCCCGAGTTCGGCCATCGCGACACGGAGAACGACCTCCGCTTCGTCCCCATCCGCGCGAACATGAAGAAGCTCGCGGGCACGGACGGCACGTACGAGCTGGCCCTGCTGCTCGGCTCCGGCTCCATGGCCATGGAGGCCTCGGTGCGCTCCCTGGTGGCCGACGGCGAGTCCATCCTCAACGTCTCCGTGGGCGCCTTCGGCGACATGTACTACAACATCGCCGCCGCCAACGGGAAGAAGGCCGAGAACCTCAAGTTCGACTACGGCCGGGCCATCGACCTGAACGTGCTCGAGGACAAACTCAAGTCCATGAAGCCGAACGTGGTCTCCTTCACCCACAACGAGACCTCCACCGGCGTGACCAACGACATGAAGGCCACCTGCGCCCTGATCCGCCAGTACGGGGCCATGCCCCTGGTGGACGGCGTGTCCATCTTCGGCGGCGCGGATATCGACCTCGACAACTCCGGGGCCGCCATGTACTCCACCGCCACCCAGAAGGCCCTGGGCCTGCCCGCCGGTTTCGGCGTGGCCTTCATCTCGCCCGAGGCCGAGGCCAAGGCCGAGAAGGTGACGAACAAGGGCCACCACCACGACATCACCAAGCACCTGGGCCGGGCCCGCAAGAACCAGACCCTGACCACCCCCAACTGCACGCTGGCCAACCAGATGTGCGTCCAGCTCGACTACATCGTGAACGAGGAGGGCATCGCCAACCGTTTCGCCCGCCACATCGAGATGCGCGGCATGGTCGAGAAGTGGGTGGACGGCCTGGACGGCTTCGACATGTTCGCGCCCGAGGGCTTCCGCTCGCCCACGGTGTCCACCGTGGTCTGCCCTGCGGGCGTCACCGTGGCCCAGCTCAAGAAGGGCGTGAAGGAGGCTCTGCGCGCCGAGGGCTATCTCATGGACCCCGGCTACGGCAAGCTGAATACCGCCCTGGAGAGCGAAGGCCGCCGCCTGGTCTTCCGCATCGGCCACATGGGCGACATCACCCCGGCCATGCTCGGCGAGTACCTGGCCAAGCTCGAAATCGAACTCAAGAAACTCTAGGAGACCCGCCCATGAACAAGCGCATCCTGGCCAACGACGGCCTGGTGGAAGAGGCCCAGAAGTACCTGAAACAGCAGGGCTTCGTCATCGAGACCGAGAAGCGGGACGAGGATGACCTCCTGAGCGAGATCGGCCAGTTCGACGCGCTTCTGGTGCGCTCCGCCACCAAGGTCACACGCAAGCTGCTCGAAGCGGGCGTGAAGAACGGCGGCAAGCTCAAGATCGTCGGCCGGGGCGGCGTGGGCACGGACAACATCGACCTGGAAGCGGCCAAGGAGCTGGGCGTCATCGTCAAGTTCGCGCCCAACGGCAACACCAACGCCACGGCCGAGCACGCCCTGGGCCTGATGTTCGCCATCGCCCGCAAGGTCCCGATGGCCCACCATACCCTGATGAGCGGCACCTGGCACAAGAAGCGCTTCCTGGGCGTCGAGCTCTTCGGCAAGACGCTCGGCATCATCGGCTGCGGCCGCATCGGCCAGGCCCTGGCCGCCAAGGCCGGCGCGCTGGGCATGAAGGTCATCGGCTACGACATGTACCGCTCCATCGACGCCCCCCTGGAATACATGGACTCCATCCCCGAGCTGCTCAAGAAGGCGGACTTCGTCTCCCTGCACTGCGGCGGCGCGGACCCGGTCATCAACACCGAGGAGCTCAAGCTGATGAAGGAGACCGCCTTCCTCATCAATGCCTCGCGCGGCAAGAACGTGGCCGAGGACGCCCTCTACGAGGCGCTGAAGACCAGCCAGATCGCGGGCGCGGCCCTGGACTGCTACGAGACCGAGCCCAAGCGCGAAGGCCTGCCCTTCGTCAACAAGCTCCAGGAGCTGGACAACATCGTCATGTCCGCCCACCTGGGCGCGTCCACGCGCAACGCGGGCATCCGCACCGGCATGGAGATCGCCGAGGTGGTCACCGCCTACCTGCGCCGGGGCGACTACGGCAACTGCGTCAACGTGGGCGAAACCGTCCTGGACGAAGGGGCCGACGTCTACACCATCTTCATCACCCACGACGACAAGCCGGGCATGTTCGGCAAGTTCGGCACGGCCATGGGCGAGATGGGCGTCAACATCCGCGAGAACAACTCCCGCAAGCTCGGCGACCACGTCCAGACCGTCTACATGGTCCACTCCCAGCCCACCGAGGAAGTGCGCACGGCGCTCGCTTCCATCGAGGGCGTCATTCGCGTGTCCATCTAGGGCCCTCGCCATTTGACATCATCAAGGCCGGAGGCGACTCCGGCCTTTTTTTCGCCCGCCGGACGCGCCGCAGAATATAATTTCATATTTTCACCGCCCGGCTACCATGGTCGACAATGGGAGCCGGAGGGCGGTCCCTGCAACCGAGGACGGACAAGACATGCGTGTTTCACTCTTGGGCAAGACCCGGCTGCGCACCAAGCTGGCCCTGGGGTCCGGCATGGTGGTCGTGCTCCTGGGGTTGGTGCTGGCCATGTTCCAGGTGGCCTCCATGGTCACGGCCGACGGTTACCGCGCCGTCATCGACGTGGACCTGGCCATCAAGGACCAGGCGAACCTGGTGCGGTCGCAGATGCTCCGCTGCCGCATCGACGAGCGGGGCTTCCTGCGCGACCAGGACCCGGCCTACCTGGATCGGTTCATCGAAGGCGTGGCCACCCTGGTCAAGTCCACGGAAAAACTGGTGGAGCAGGCTCGCGCCGCCGGTGACGGCGAACTGGTCGACCTGGGCGAAAAGGTCAAGAAGGCCTGCTTCGACTACGAATCCTTCTTCTACGACGTGGCCGGGGCGGACAACCCGGAGCAGGGCAAGCAGGCCGAAACCGCCATGCTCGGCGTGGTGGGCGCTATCCAGCCCGGCGTGGACGCCATGGCTGACCGCGCCGCCTCCCTGGCCGCCCGGCGCATGTCCGAGGTGCGCGACCGCTCCTCACTGCTCTGCCGCATCGCCCTCGGCCTCGGCATCGCGGCCATGTTCCTGGGCGCTGCCGGGGCCGTGTTCCTCACCCTCTCCATCCTGCGCCAGCTCGGCATCGACCCCGAGGAGCTGCGGGCCATGACCGAACGCATCGCCTCGGGGGACCTGGGCGTCCTCTTCCAGGCCGAGGGGCGGCCCGGCAGCGTCTACGCCGCCATGCGCGGCATGGTCGGCAACCTGCGCCGGGTCATCGGCAACGCCTCGGCCGTGGCCGCCAGCGTGGCCGAAGGCAGCGCTGAACTGACCGGCGCGTCCAACACCGTGTCCGAGGGGGCCAGCCGCCAGGCCGCCGGGGTGGAGACCGTCTCCTCCCACGTCGGGGCCATGGTGGCCACCATCGGCCGCAACTCCGAAAACGCCGCCGAAACCGAGCGCATGTCCCGCCGGGCCCGCGAGGACGCCGAACAGGGCGGCCGGGCCGTCAGCGAAACCGTGGCCGCCATGCGTGAGATCGCGGACAGGATTTCCATCGTGGGCGAGATCGCCCGGCAGACCAACCTCCTGGCCCTCAACGCCGCCATCGAGGCCGCACGCGCGGGCGAGCAGGGCAAGGGCTTCGCCGTGGTCGCCGCCGAGGTGCGCAAGCTCGCCGAGCGCTCGGGCAAGGCCGCCGCCGAAATCGGCGAGCTCTCCACCTCCAGCATGGCCGTGGCCGAAAAGGCGGGGGCCATGCTCGAAAAGATGGTCCCCGACATCCGCCGCACCTCGGACCTGGTCCAGGAAATCGCCGCCGCCAGCGGCGAACAGGCCGAAGGCGTCAAGGAGATCAACAACGGCATCCGCGAACTCGACGCCATCACCCGGCAGAACGCCGCCGCCTCGGAGCAGTTGGCCGGGACCTCGTGCAACCTCTCCGGCCAGGCCGCGCTTCTCCAGCGCTCCATCAGCTACTTCAACCTGGGCGATGCCACACAGGCCGCATTTCCCGAGGACGAGGGACCCGAGCCGGGACCGGACGGGCTGGACCGGCTCTGACGGGACGGAGCGGGAACGCCTCCGGCGGCTATCCGGCGTCCGCGAATATTCGCGGACAGTGGCCCACGTCGTGTGAACTGCCTGGTGCAGGCTTGCAGGTCATGCCATTACGGCGTCTGAGACATCGAGAGAGGCGGGGTCCTTGATTTGAGGTTTTGTCTGCATCTTTTCTCCTAAAAATACCCCGGCTGGGGCGAGCGGGCAGTCCGTCCCCGCGGACGTGAGCCGTTTGGTCCGGCTACGCCCCCGCGAAAGCGGCGAATGGTCCAAAGGCTTGCCTTTGGCGGGTCCAGGACAGCGCCCTGGTCTCCACGAAGTGGCCCCCGGAGGGCCGCCGGAGGCATTTCCGCCTCCGGTCCGATCGCGCCGCAATCCGCTAGCGCAGCATGGCCGCCAGCGAGGGGCGGAGCAGAGGGGCGAGGCGGTCCATGGGAATGGTGACGCGTTGTTCACCCGCGGCGTAGGGAGCGACCTGGTAGGGGGCGAAGAAGAAGGTCAGGCCGCGCTCGGTGAGGACGAACCGGGCGTAGTTGTCGGGCGTGGGGTCGGTGCCGGACTGGAGCATTTCTTCGAGGAGCATCTCGCCCAGGGTGGCCCGCAGTTCGGCTCGCACGCAGGTGGCCAGGATGCGCAGGGCTCCGCCGGGGGCGGGGAAGAGGTCGTCCAGGGTGAGCGCGCGGCCGTCGACGAGGTCGAAGACCCAGGTGTCGGGCCAGTTGTTGGGGTGCGCGCCGCCGGTGTAGACCATGGTGTGCAGCCGGACCGAGAGGAGCCGCCCGCCTGCGGCGGCGGTGGTTTCGTACTGGACGATCAGTTCGTAGGGGTGGGGAAAGAATGACAGGTCGTGTTCCGGGTCGGTCTCCTTGAACTCGCGCACGGTGCGGGCGACGTGGTTGCGCAGTTGGCGGGCTGCGGCGGGGGCGCAGGGCACTGGGTAGGCCGCGTCCACGCGGAAGCCCCTGGTGGTTTCTATCTCGCGGATTTCGCCGAGCACGCCGGGGGTGCAGAAGGCGGCGTCCGCCGAGGCGGTTCCGGCGAGGAGCGTGAGGAGCAAAAGCAGCGGCAGTGCGGCGAAACGGGTTCTCATGGTTGGGGCTCCTGAATTTTGTCGAGGCGGAGTTGCCACAGGCCCCAGGCTGCCTGGCCCAGGGAAATGCAGGCGTCGTTGGGCGGGACCAGGGTGTGGACCAGGGGGATGAGCCCGGCGGACCGGAGGGCGGCGGGCAGTTCCGTGGCGATGGTCAGGTTCTGCATGACGCCGCCGGACAGAGCCACATGATGGATGTCCAGCAGGGAGGAAAAGCTGTAGGCCATGTCGGTCAGCCCGGCGACGAGGCCGCGATGGAAGCGGCGGGCTACCTTGGGCGCGGGCGCGCCCTTTTCCAAGTCCTCCAGCACGGCCCGGAGCAGGGTGTGGGTATCCAGGGCCACGGGGTCGGCGCCGGAGAGCGGGCAGGGGTAGGCCCCGGTCTCGCCCATGTCCTGGACCTTTTCCAGGAGAATGGCGGCCTGTCCCTCGTAGGTGATGGCGTCGGCCATGCCGCAGAGGGCGGCCACGGCGTCGAAGAGGCGTCCGCAGCTTGACGTCGCGGGCGAGTTGATGCCTTTTTCGAGCAGTTGGGGCAGCAGGCGCGATTCCCGGCCGAAGCGGTCCAGCCAGGGCCAGGCGTAGGTGCCGGGCTCGGTGACGCCCAGGGACCAGAGGGCGGACTGGGCCAGCCGCCAGGGCTGTCGCACGGCCGCCTCGCCGCCGGGCATGCGGATGGTCGCGAAGTGGGCCAGGCGCTGCTGTTCGCCCTCCTCGGGCATGACCAGCAAGCATTCGCCGCCCCAGATTGTTCCGTCCTCGCCCAGCCCCGTGCCGTCCAGGGCCAGGCCGATGGCCGGGCCGGAGAACTTGTTTTCGGCCAGCACGGCGTGGATGTGGGCGAAGTGGTGCTGGAGGGTCCTGACCGGCGCGCCCAGCTCCTCGGCCAGTTCGTCGGCCAGGGAGGAGGTCATGTAGTCCGGGTGCAGGTCGCGGACGATGAGCTCGGGCCTCACCTGGAGGATGGACTGGAGGTGGGTCAGGATCTCGCGGTAGAATCGCAGGTTCTCCAGGTTGGTCATGTTGCCGATGTGCTGGCCGGGGAAGGCCTGGTCGCCCTTGGTCAGGGTCATGGCGCACTTCAGCTCCGGCCCGGTGCCGAGGACCGTGGGGCCGGACACGGGCAGGAAGACCGGCGATGGCGTGAACCCTCGCGCCCGGCGGATGTGGATGGGCTGGCCGGTGGCCGGGTTGACGCGCAGGACCGAGTCGTCGGTGCGGATGAGGATGTCGCGGTTGTGGAAGACGAAGACGTCGGCGATGTCGGCCAGGTGCTTGAGGGCCTCCAGGTTGCCCAGGCAGATGGGCTCGGAGCTCATGTTGCCCGAGGTCATGACCAGGGCCGGGGCTTCGTGGCCGCATGCCCCGGCGAAGTCCGAGAGCAGGATCTGGTGCAGCGGGGTGTAGGGCAGGACCAGGCCGATGAAATTCGTGTCCGGGGCCGCCAGGGGCGAGAGGAGGAACGGCTCGCGTTTGGCGGCCAGGACGATGGGGCGGCGGATGCCGGTCAGCCACTCTTCCTCCTCGGGCGAGAGGACGGCCAGCTTGCGCGCGGTCTCGATGTCCGGGACCATGACGGCCAGGGGCTTGTCCGGCCGGTGCTTGCGCCGGCGCAGCTCGGCCACGGCCGCGTCCGAGGCGGCGTCGCAGGCGAGGTGGAAGCCGCCCAGCCCCTTGACGGCGGCGATTTTTCCCTCGGCGAGCTCGATGGCCAGGCGGGGCAGGGTCTCGCCGCCCTGGGCGAAGATGGCCCCGCCCTTGTCGGTGAGCATCAGCCGGGGGCCGCAGACGGGGCAGGCGTTGGGCTGGGCGTGGAACCGCCGGTCCAGCGGGTTGTTGTACTCGGCCTGGCACTCCGGGCACATGATGAACTTGGCCATGGAGGTCTGGGGCCGGTCGTAGGGGATGGAGCGGGTGATGGTGTAGCGCGGGCCGCAGTTGGTGCAGTTGGTGAAGGGGTAGCGGTAGCGGCGGTTTTCCGGGTCCGCGATGTCGGCCAGGCAGTCCGGGCAGGTGGCCACGTCCGGGCTGATGAGCACGCTGTGGCCGTGGCCGCCGGTGGACTTGAGAATGACGAATGCGGCCTCGTCCGCCACGGCGTCCATGTCGCCCTTTTCCAGGGTGACGATGGAGGCCAGGGGCGGCAGCTTGGCCGAGAGGTCGTCGGCGAACCGGCCGAGCTGGTCGGCCGTGCCCTGGACCTCGATGAGCACGCCCTCGCTGGAGTTGTTGACCGAGCCGGTGAGCGCGTTGTCCGTGGCGATGCGGTAGATGAACGGCCTGAAGCCGACGCCCTGGACCTGGCCGGTGATGGTGTAGTGGTGGCGGAGCAGACCCATCCGCCGAGCATACCTCCGGGCCGGGATCAGCGCAAGGGCTATCCGGCGCGGCGGACGTAGGCGATCAGGCTCTTGACCCTTCCCCGGAGCAGCCGCATGGGCGCGAAGGAGAGGTCCTTGGCTGGCGAGGGCGTGAACCCTGCGGCGTCGAACTCGGCGGGCGTCAGGAGGGGATAGGCGGCGTCCTCGGGGCGCGCGCCCGGCAGGCCGCGCGCCAGGGCCTCGGCCCAGAGGGGCACGGCGTCCGGCCCAAGGCCGAAGATGTCGTAGGCGGCGGCGTCCAGGGCCACGGGGTTCAGGGACGCGCCCAGGAGCCCCAGGTCGAAGGGCTCGCCCTTGATGGGCCCGTCGCGGTGCAGGGGCTGGACGCCGTCCAGCAGGTGCGCGGTCCGGGGCAGGGCGAGGCAGACGTCCATGAGCATGGCCCGGAACCGCTCCGGTTCGTGCCCCAGCCGGTAGTGGGCCAGGGCCTTGCGGCAGCCGACCACGCAGCCGAACAGGTTCTTGACTGCGCCGGACATGGCCATCTGGCCGTGGACCTTGAGCTTGGGCGCGTTGAGGACCAGGTCCGCCTCCAAGGCGTCGCGGGACACGCCGACGGCGGTCCCGTCGGACAGGGGCAGGGGGACCGGCCGGGCCAGGGTCCGGACCCGGAGCCCCAGCGGCCGCAGGGCTTCGTCCAGGCCCGAGGCCCTGGCCACGCGCCCGGCCGGGCCGAAGGCCGGGGAGTCGGCCACGGTCACCCGCGCGCCGTGGTCCAGGAGCCAGGCGCAGGCGGCGCGAACCACCCCGGGATGCGTGGTGCAGAACCGGGCGTTGGCCGCGCTGACGAGGTTGGGCTTGACCAGCACGCGCGCGCCGGGCGGGACCGTGGCCCCGGAGGTTTCGAGGACCAGGGCGGTGGCCGGGTCGAGCCGGGCGGCGTCGTAGCCGGGGACGCGGGTGAGGGCGACGGTGGCGGGCATGGCC
Source organism: Pseudodesulfovibrio sp. (assembly GCF_028692895.1). GTDB lineage: Bacteria > Desulfobacterota > Desulfovibrionia > Desulfovibrionales > Desulfovibrionaceae > Pseudodesulfovibrio. The sequence goes on along the minus strand of NZ_JAQUWN010000022.1, from coordinate 43,607 downwards.
CAGCATAGGGCACAACCCGGCGCGGACTCAAGGGAAAGGGTTGCCTTCCGGCCCCGGAAGGGCGACAGTGCGCCATGCACCATCTCATTGAACTGGAGGGGGTCGCGGTCACGCGGGCGGGCCTGCGTCTGGCCGGGCCGCTCGACTTCATCTTGGACCGTGGCCGACACACCGCCCTGGTCGGCGAAAACGGGGCGGGCAAGACCACGCTCCTCAGGCTGTTGCGCGGCGACCTGGCCCCGGACCTGGGCGGCCGCCGCGTCTACGACTTCGGCGACGGCCCGCAGCGGAGCCCCCTGGGGCTTCGGCAGCGCATCGGCCTGGTCTCCCCGGACATGCAGGACTTTTATACCCTGAACGCGCCCCACGCCCCGGCCCGGTCCGTGATCCTGGCCGGGTTCTGCGACTCCCCGCTGCTCTATGGCGAGCCCACGCCGGAACAGGCGGCGGGCGCGGACCGGATCATCGAGAGGCTCGGCATCGGCGACCTGGCGGTCCGGGCCATGGGCACGCTCTCCACGGGCCAGGCTCGCAAGGTGCTGGTGGCCCGCGCTCTGGCCTCGGGCCCGGACGTGCTGGTTTTGGACGAGTACCTGGATGGCCTGGACCAGGGGGCGCGCGCCGAGGTCCTCGATCTGCTGGAGCGGGCGTCCGGGCTGGCCACCCTGGTCATGGCGGCCCACCGCGCGGGCGACCTGCCCCCGGCCATCCGCCGGGTGGTGGTCATGGCGGACGGCCGCGTCGCGGCGGACCTGCCGCGCGAGGAGGGGCTGGCCCGGCTGGGGGAAGCGGCCCCCGCGCGCCCCCTTGCCCTGCCCGAGGGCGCGGCCCGCGCCCTGCCGGGGCCGGACGCCGCGTCCCTGGAATTCCTGCTGCGCATCCGCAACGCCTCGGTGGTCATCGACGGCAACCGCATCCTGGACCGCATCGACTGGGAGGTCCTGCCCGGCGAGCACTGGCTGGTGCTGGGCGAGAACGGGGCGGGCAAGTCCACGCTGCTCCGGCTGGTCCTGAGCGACCTGGCCCCCTATGCCGACGACAAGCACGGCGCCGGCACGGTGGAGCGGCTGGGCGGCATGACCATGGACGCGGCGCGGCCGCTCATCGGCGTGGTTTCGCCCGCGCTCCAGGCCTCCTACGGCCGCGAGCTGGGCTGGGAGGTCACGGCGCTGGAGACGGTCGTCTCGGGCCGCCGGGGGAGCGTGGGCATGTTCGACGAACCCACGGACGCGGAGCTGCTCGCCGCGCGCGAATGGCTGGAGAGGGTCGGCCTGGGCCGGATGGCGGACCGGCCGTTGCGGCGCATGTCCTACGGACAGCAACGCCGGGTGCTCCTGGCCCGGGCCATGGCCGCCGGGCCGCGCCTGCTCCTGCTCGACGAGCCGTTCTCCGGCCTGGACCCGGCGTCGCGCGCGGACCTGGCCGGACTGATCGGCGATCTGGCCGCCGCCGGGACGCCCCTGGTCCTGGTCACGCACAACGTCGAGGACCGGCTCCCGGCCATCAACCGGGTCATGATTCTCGAAGGCGGACGACAGCTCTTTTGCGGCCCCGGCGACGGGCGCGGAGCGGCCCCGGCTGCGGGCGGCGGGGCTATTCCCGCCGTATCGAACGGGATTACGGAAGGTTAGGCGGTCACAAAAAACATATAATTGTTCTTGACTTTGTGCGGCTCCTGGCAAATAGAGGTGGCTCGACACCAGAGGCACCCGTGGAGGCGCGGCCGGATGCGGCCAGGTCTGGTTGAAAGGAAACAGGCAAAACGAGGAGCGGCGTGCGTATCGTGTGCGTTGCTCCCTTTTTTAAGCAAGACGTACGGGCGTCGGCTATACTATCATTTTTTAAGGAGCATTTGGTAATGTCCAAGAACATCTATGTCGGCAATCTGCCCTGGTCGGCCACTGAGGAAGAGGTCCGCAAGGCCTTTGAGGCTTACGGTCCGGTCACTTCCGTGAAACTGGTCCAGGATCGCGAGACCGGCCGCCCCCGCGGCTTCGGCTTCGTGGAAATGGAGGGCGAGGGCGCCCTGGAGGCCATCGAGGCCATGGACGGCAAGGACTTTGGCGGCCGCAGCCTCAAGGTCAACGAAGCCCGTCCCCGCGCCGAGCGCCCCCGCTGGTAAGCGGATTCCCGATCAGTCAGTCAGGCATTAGCGAACGCCCGTCTCTCTTTTCGGGAGACGGGCGTCTTTTTTTTCTCCGCCGTCGGCGGGTTCACCCACAATCCGGGAGGTGTTTTGGCCAAGCCCAACTACAAGTTTGAGAAGCGACAGAAGGAATTGGAAAAGCAGAAGAAAAAAGAACAGAAGCAGCGTCGCAAGCAGGCCCGGAAGGATGGCGTCCCCGTGGAAGGGGAATCCGACGACCAGGACCGCGAGGACGCCTGAGCCCGCTCCGGCATTGCCAAGAACGGCCGGTTGAGGGTATCCTGACCCCGGTTTCCATTCGACCCGGAGGTATCCCGTGCGGCGCGAAGGCGAAGTGAGCTGGTTCAACGATCAGAAGGGGTTCGGTTTCATCACCGGCGACGACGGCGTGGACGTTTTCGTCCACTATTCCGAGGTCGTCCGCGACGGGTTCCAGACCCTGGAGGCGGGCGAGCGAGTGACCTACGACGTCACCGACGAGGACATCGGCCCCAAGGCCGTGGAGGTCCGGCTCAAGGACGAGAAGCCCCGGCTGTCCAGTCTTTAGCCGATCCGGCCCGCCAACGGAAAAGGCCGCCCTTTGGGCGGCCTTTTCGTTTCCGGATTTCCGGAACGCGGCGGGGCGCGACGTTAAAGCCCATGTTCTCTTTGATGGGCGTCCAACACGTTGTCCACCTTGACCCGCTTGGTCTCGATCCTGCCGCCCCGGATGGTGTAGCGGATGACCTCCCACTCCACATTGTCGATGTACTCCACGTTGCCGTAGCCGTTCTCCGGCAGGAGCGCGGCCATCCGTTCGATGAAGTCGTCGATCATCAGGTACGGGCCCTCGTGGTCCAGGCGCAGGACGTCGCCGTCGTAGGCCACCTGTTCGAAGGGGATGGCGTCCCGGACCTGCTCGAAGAGCTCCGGCGAGACGCGGTGAAAATCGCCGTATACGCGTACGTCTTCCATGGACCGGTTCCTTACCCGCGCGTCCCGAGCCGGTCAACCAGGAAGCCGTGCCTCGCTTCGTAGTCGCGTCGGAGCAGCTCGCGGTTGGCCGCGACGAGCGTGGCCAGTTGCTCGTCCGAGTATTTGGTGTCCAGCTTGTACTTGTTGCCCATGACGTGGCCGATCTGGCGCGCGGTCTGGGCCTTGGCCAGGCTGGAGTGCTGGACGTGGCGCACGGCCAGGGTCCCGGCGTAGAGCGCGGGCATGCCGCCCAGCGCGCTGCGCAGGTCGCGGTCCAGGTCGTCGAACTGGGACGGGGTGTAGCGCAGGTCGAACCCCCCGGCCTTGTCCACGGCGCTGAGCGCCACCATGTGGCAGCAGCCGGACACGGACAGGCAGGGCCGGGTGTAGGCGAACATTCCGGTGTCCGGCGACCCGGCGCAGTTGTCGAAGACCAGGACGCGGTTGGGCAGGCCGCCCGGCTCCGTGGGGCGCGGCGGCTTGGGGATGAGGTTGTAGTCGGCGGATTGCAGGCCGAAGGGCGGAACGGCCGCCGTGATCCGGCAGCCTACCGCGCCCAGGTCGTCGCGTCCGTCTGCCGCGCCCAGCAGGTGGAGCAGCCAGTTCTCGGGCAGGACCACGTCGTCGTCCAGGAAGGCCGCCCACTTGCGGGAGCGGACGCCCTCCAGGGAAAGCAGCCAGTTGCGCGCGGCGGGCGCGCCCACGTTGACCGGCAGGGTCTCCACGTGCAGTCGGTCGCGGCCGAAGCGGTCGCGGGCGGCGGCCAGGACCTCGGGCGTGCGGTCCGTGGACCCGTTGTCCAGGGCGAAGATGCGCGCCCCGCCCAGTTCGCACTGCGCCAGGCTCTCCAGTGTGTCGGCCAGCAGGTCCGCCTTGTTCCAGGAGTAGACCAGCACGGCGGCGTCGGACGCGGCGTCGGGCCCGGCCAGCACAACGGGCGCGAACAGGTCGTGCAGCTTCAACGTCAGGTTGACGTGCCAGGGCAGCCCTTTCCAGAGCTGCGCCAGCGCGCCCTTGGCCTCGCCCTTTTTGCCCATGCGCAGGAGCAGCTCCGCGCCTGCATAGGTCCGCCAGAGCCCCCAGGCCGTGGGGTCCAGGGCCAGAACCGCGTCCAGCGCCTCCTCGGGCGGGAGGCGGTGGAAGGCCCATTCGGCGGCCAGCCGGTCCTTGAGCGGCAGGGAGGCCGCGTCCCAGGCGACCATGTCCAGGGCGGCGCGGCCGACCTCGGGCCGGTCGAGAAAGAGCAGGTCGTTCCAGCAGTGGCCGAGCCAGGACAGCCCCTTGTCCGGGTCGCGCAGGACCAGGGTGAGGAAGCGCAGGATCAGCCCCCGGTCGTCCTGCCGAGCCAGGGCGTACCAGGCGTCCATGGCCTCGCCGTCCGCGTCGGCCAGGGGGGTGGCCCGGAGCAGGCGCGCCGCCAGGCCGGTCGCCCTGACCGACGCCGGGTTCCCGGAAAGACGGGCGCACCATGCGGCCATGTCCGGGCCAAGAGGATGGGCCTGGAAGCCCCACAGGGCCATGCCGGGGAGCACGGCCCGGCAGGCGGGCTGCTCCTCGGCCAACTGGGCCAGGCCGCGCAGGAAGGTGGCGAGGTCGCCGGGCTGGCCCATGCCCAGGCACCAGCCGGAAAAGCGGTCCAGAAAGACGGGCGCGAGCCCTCGGCAGGGCGGCAGGGCGTCCGGGAAGTCTAGTCGGTTCATGGACAACGGATTACCAGAAAAGCGGCGGGCCCGGAAGTGGGCCGGGTTGACTTTGGCCGAACCGGCGCATAGGGGGAAAGCATGCCCCGTCCCTTCGATTTTCCCGCTTTGCCCCCCGACCTGCTGCGGCCGCTGCTCCTGGGTTTTTCCGGCCGGGACCACCTGCACGGGCTGGCGGCCCGGGCCCTGGCCCATTCCGCCGGGCCGGACGACGTCTTCGCGGCCATTGCGGGCGACGCCCTGCTGGCCGCCTGGGCCGAAAATCCTCTGAATGGCCACTGCGCGGTCATCCTGGCCCAGAGCCTTGGCCGGATTTCACCGCCGCCCCCGGCATTGCTGCCGGTCTTGCGGGCGGTCCTGGCCCGCTGGCGCGTCGAGCCAGCCGGGGAGGGCGGTCTGGCCGCCGACCAGATCCTGAAACAGTTGGATGACGAGCCGGAAAATTTGTTTTGGTGGAACGCCCTGGAGGCGCACTGCCGGGCGGCCGGCGACCGGCGCGTCCTGGTCGACCGGTTGTCGGCCCACGAGCCCGGGCCCGTCCTCGCGTCCCTGTTCCGCTACGTCCTGGGCAACGCCCTGCTGGCCTCGGGCGAGCCCCTGGCCGCCCGGCGCGCCTTCGGGCGGTGCGCGTCCGAACTGCCTTTGCCGACCCTGGCCGAACGGCTGGCCACGGCCCTGCATCGCGCCGGGGAGTCCGGCCGGGCCCAGGCCGTGCTGCGCGAGGCGGCGTCGCTCCGGCCGTGGCACGCCGGGCTCCGGCTCCGCCTCCACGACCTGGCCGGGGAGCTGGACACGGCGGCCGTCCTGCCGGAAGGGCGCACGGCCGTGCTGCTCCACACCCGGAACCGGGCGGACGCCCTGGCCGAAACCCTGGAGTCCCTGCTCGAATCCGACCTGGGCGACGTGGCGGTGCGCGTGCTGGACAGCGGGTCCACGGACGACACGTCCGGCGTGATCCGCCGGTTCGCGGACCGTTTCGGCGCGGCCCGCGCGGCCGGGGTAGCGCTGCCCGTGGACGTGGGCGCGCCCGCCGCGCGCAACTGGCTCCTGCATTTGCCCGAGGTACGGGAGTCGCACTGGACCGCTTTTGTGGGCGACGACGTCTCCCTGCCCCCGGACTGGCTCGCCCGCCTGGGCGCGGCCGCGGCCCGCTACCCCGAGGCCGGGGTCTGGGGCTGCAAGGTGATGGACGCGGCGGGCCCCGGCGGCCCGTGCCGCGGCGAACGATTCCTGGCCTCCGATCCGCTGGAACGGGAGCGGGAGCTCCTCGCGCCCGCGCTCGGGGTGGGGGACTTCGGCCAGGCGGACTACGTCCGGCCCTGCGCCTCCGTGTCCGGGGGGGCGCTCCTGTTTCGGACCGGGCGGCTGCTGGCGGGCGGGAGTTTCGACCTGCGCTTTTCGCCCGTGGGCGACGGCTGTCTGGAGCGGGACCTGCGCATGGTCCTGGCCGGGGGATACGCCGTGTACACGGGCTTCCTGGCAGTGTCCCGCAGGCGTGGCCGCGGGGACGGCCCGAATGCGGCCGACGCGGCGGCCAACCGGCGCAAGCTCTGGGCGAAGTATGCGCCCGAGGAGTTCGAGGCCATGGCCCGGTCACTGGACGGAGTGCTGCTGGCCGACCTGCTGGCGAAAATAAACGTCTTGGCGTGATAGTCTTACGGGTTTATAATGAAAAAATGCTGGCCTTTTGACGGATATTATTGCAAATGCCTTGCTCCCGTCGGGCTTGCGGTGCATATTGCCTGAAACGGGAACACGGCCGCGCCAGCGAATTTTTTGAAATCAATTGCAAGGAGATACCATGTCCAACAGCACTTTCACCCTGTACAGCGGCGGCGCCCAGGGCGCGGAGAACCAGTTCGGCAAACTGGCCGAGTATCATGGTCTTGCCGAGGTCAATTACACCTTCGAAGGGCACAAGATCGAGCGGACGCGCGGCGTGCGTGTGCTCACCGACGAGGAGCTGACCCGCAAGGACGTGAGCCTGACCTACGTCTCCAAGCTGCTCAACCGCAAGTTCACCAACGCGGAGAAGATGCGCAAGGTCCTCCAGACCATCATGTATCAGGTGGAGTCCGGCGACCAGATTTTCGTGGTCGGCTCCATCCAGGAGGACGGCACGGTCAAGGGCGGCACCGGCTGGGGCGCCGAGTTCGCCAAGATCTGCAACAAGGGCCTCTACGTCTTCGACCAGAATCAGGACTGCTGGTTTACCTGGCAGCACGGCGAGTGGAAGGCCGCTCAGAACCCGGTCATCACCAGCGCGCATTTCACCGGAACCGGCACCCGCTTCCTGGAAGAGAACGGCAAGAAGGCCGTGGAGGCCCTTTTCGCCCGCTCCTTCAAGTAGTCGGCGCGGTTCAAGGAACGTACAGGGCGGCCGGGATTTCCCGGCCGCCTTTTTTGGTGCCTGGAGCCTTGGGGCAGAGAAAGGAAGAAGGCATTCCGCCGTCGGACGGGCACTACCAGAATGTTGCTTGTACATACAAGTGTTGGCAGGGGAATGATGAAGGGTTTTGCGGCAGCCGGATAGGGTGTGTACGCCATGCATCACGGTCCGCCGCGTGGCTGGCTTTTCCTGCTGCGACAGGCGGCCGCATCCCCTGCACGTCTCGGTTTCGCATCGGCTATGGTGGGAAGAAATGATGATTCCGCCGACGAGGGGGGGGATGGTTGTTTGTACATACAAATGTATTGGCGAAGGAGGATAGCTGGTTTGGCCCCTGGAGGAGCCGGTGGTGGCCCTGCCGGGCCAGTGGTCATGCGGTTCCGCGTATTGCGGCGTTCCGGTCGGTCATGCCCATTCTTGGCGGGCCTCACTCGCCTCTTGCAATGGGATACGCAGGCGCGGTCTTGCCATTACTTTTGGAACAATGGAGAAGTTGCTTGTACATACAAATGTAATGGACAGATGGCCGGAGAAGGCGTGCGCAGGGGAGCGATTCGCCGGGCGTGGAGGCGGAATGCGGGGGTTATATGGAGGGCGGGTGAAGTTGGCCGTGAAGATGGTTCGAGGCAGGGGGGGCGGTCGGGGAAGGGCGTCAGGCCAGCGTTCGGGCCATGGTTCGCCAGAATGTCGCGGCCGGGCCGTCCAGGAGGGGGAGCACGGCGTCGAGGGCGCGGGCGAAGGCGGTCTGGTCGGCCATGCGCTCGGCGTGGTCCATGGCCTCCAGTTCGGGGGCCGAGAACTTTTGCTCCATCTTGGCGTGGTTGGCGTAGGCCTGGCCCAGGGCCGCGCGGGTCTTGGCCCGGCCGGTCTCCTGCAGGTGGATCACCTCCACCGCGCCGTCGTAGGCCACCCGGCCGCCCGCCTTGCAGATTTGCAGGTCGTGTTCGATATCGTCCACCTGGGAAGGCGAGAAGCGGATGTCGAAGCCGGGCACGCCGAGCCGGTTCAGCCGCTCGCGGTCCAGCAGGTGGCAGCAGCCCATGACCGTCAGGCAGGTTCGCGCGCCGTCGAACTGGCCCAGGTCCATGAGGTTGGGGGCGTTTGGCGTGAACCGGATTTTGGCCGGACCCACCTCGCTGAAGCGGCGAAAGGCGTATTGCAGGGTGCGCACCCGCTGGTTGACGCACTTGGGGCCCACGGCCGACGCCCCGAGCCGGTCGAGGGTGGCGCGGTAGCGGCCGAGCCAGTGGCGGGGCAGGAGCACGTCGTCGTCCAGGAAGGCCACGTAGCGGGCGGCGCGGACCTCCTCCAGCGAAAGCAGCCAGTTGCGCGCGGCCGGAGCGCCCACGTTGACCGGCAGGTGGACCCAGCGCGGGGCGAGGGACGGCGCGGCCGCGCGCACCCGCGCCTCCAGCTCCTTGGGCGCGCAGTCCGTGGTGCCGTTGTTGAGAATGACCAGGCGCGCCTCGCCCAGGTCGGTGGCGGCCAGGCTCTTGAGGGTCACGGCCAGCAGGTCCGGCTTGTTCCAGGTGTAGAGACAGACCGCCGTGTCCGGGCCCGGCGGGGGGACCGGCCCAGCCGGTCCGGCCAGTTGCTCGATGACGGCGGGCTGGAAGGGCTCGGCCGCGAGGGAGGCGAGGAGGTGACGCCGCGCGCCGTCGATGTCGCCCCGGTCCAGGGCCATGCGGGCGCGAAGGTTGTGGGCCGGGAAACTCTCCACGCCCTCGTCCAGGAGCATCTCGGCCAGCAGGGGATCGCCCGCCGCGTGGGCCCCCCAGGCCAGGACCGGCCCGGCCAGCAGCCCGGACGGCGAACCGGCCAGGATGCGGACGGCCCGGATCAGCGCCTCACCGGCCCCGGACTGCCACAGGTGCAGGAGGGCGGGAAAGCGGTGCTGGTTGGCTGGCTGGCCCTCCATGTAGGCCAGGAAGGATTCGGGTCCGTCGGCCTCAATGTCGGGCAGGGGCAGGTTCTCGGCCACGGGCTCGCGGCCGGTCAGGCCGCGGGCGGCCGCCAGCCAGCGGGAAAAGGGCGGGTGCGGGACGCGGGCGTCCACGTCGCGGGCCAGGCGCAGCTTGTCGCGGTTGAAGGGGTCGAATATGGCGGCGTGGCGGATCAGGGCCGCGGCCAGGGCTGTGAAGGCGTCGGGCAGGGGGCGGGCGTCGAGGATGTTCCCGGCCACGGAAACGGCGTGGTCCGGGGCGAGGTAGCCGGAGTCCCGGACCAGGGAGAGGATGCGGGCGGCGATGCGGGCGACGTCGTTCATGGGGCCACCCTAACAAAAAAGGCGGGGTTTGCGGACCCCGCCTTTTGCTGTTTTTTCGGTTAGCCTTCGAGTTTCTTCTTCGGCTTCTTGCGCGTCTGCGAGAACTTCTTCACGTCGATGTTGTACTTCTTCACCTTGTAGTTGACGATCCGGTAGGAGACGCGCAGGTCGCGGGCGGACTGGAGCATGTTGCCGGCGGTTTTCTTGAGCGAGTCCACCAGCAGCTCCTGCTCGAACTTGGCCACGGCCTCGCCGAAGGAGAGGTTGGTGCCCGTGGCCGAGCTCTCGGCCGACTGGAGGGTCGGCGGCAGGTGGTAGGTGCGGATGACCGCCTCCTCGCACAGCAGAACCGCGCGCTCCATGCAGTTCTTCAGCTCGCGCACGTTTCCTGGCCAGTGGTACATGACCAGCAGCTCGATGGCGGGCGTGGAGATGCGCTTCACCTCCTTGCCGTACTCGTCCGAGAACTCCGAGAGGAAGTGCTCGGCGAGCGGCAGGATGTCCTCGCGCCGCTCCTTGAGGGGCGGGATGAAGATGGGGAAGACGTTGATGCGGTAGTAGAGGTCCTCGCGAAACCTCCCCTTCTCCAGCAGCTCCTCCAGGGGCTGGTGGGTGGCGCAGATCAGGCGCACGTCCACGGTGATGGACTGTTCGCTGCCCACGCGCTGGATCTCCTTCTCCTGGATGGCCCGGAGCACCTTGGCCTGGGCGTCCATGGAGAGCTCGCCGATCTCATCCAGGAACAGGGTGCCCTGGTCCGCCACCTCGAAGAGGCCGCGTTTGGTCTGGAACGCGCCGGTGAAGGCGCCCTTTTGGTGGCCGAAGAGCTCGGACTCGATGAGTTCGCTCGGCAGGGCCGCGCAGTTGAGCTTGATGAGCGGCTTGTCGGCCCGGGGGCTGGACTGGTGGATGGCCTCGGCCAGCAGTTCCTTGCCGGTGCCGGACTCGCCGCGCAGCAGGGCCGTGGCCCGGCTCGGGGCCACCTGGCGCGACTGGCGGAGCACCAGGCGCATGGCCTTGGAGGCGGCAACGAAGTCCTTGGGCGGGGCGGCGTCGCTCGCGCCCAGGAGGCCCTGGCTCAGCAGGTGGTTCTGGGTGGCCATCTCCTCCTGCAACTGGGCCACGTGGCCCGCGATGATCCCGGCCACCACCTCCAGGAACTGGCGGTGGGCGGCCATGTCGTCCGCCGGGATGAGCGGGACGTCCACGGACAGCGCGCCGATGACCTCTTCCGCCTCCGCCCGCCGGTTGATGACCGGCACGCAGATGAAGCCGAGCTTGCGGAGCTCCTCCTCGCTGCGCCCGAACGCCTTGTTCAGGAACTCGGGGTCGTCGGACATCCGAGTCACGGTGATGGACCGCCCGGTGTCGAACACGCGGCCGATGATGCCCCGGCCGGGCGAGTAGGTGACGTCCTCGGCCTGGGCCGGGGAGTAGGTCAGCGAGAGCTTCAGGTTCTCGGTCTTGGGGTCCATGATGACCATGAACGCCCTGACATACTCCATATCCTGGGCCAGGATCCTGAGCAGGGCGTTGAGGGACTCCTCCAGCGGGGTGTCCCGCTTGAGGGTCTCCTGGATGGTCTTCAGCGTGACGAGGTAGCTGAGATCGGACGGGTCCTGGGTGTTCGATGCCATACTGTGGTTCCTAGGAGGAGAGCGCCTTGACGCCCAGTTCCAGGGCTTTGAGGTTCACGGGCTGGAGCTTGGCCGGGAGGTTCGCCTTGATGGCGGCCTCCAGGGCCTCGGGGCCGAAGGGCAGCTTGCCGGAGGCGCACAGGGCGGCCAGCAGGGCCACGTTGCCCGCCTGGACCGCGCCCGCCTCCATGCCGATGGTCTGGCTGTCCATGAAGTAAGCCTCGGAGGTGCACTCGGCCACGCGGGCCTTGACCTCGTCGATGCTCGGGCAGGCCTGCTTGCCCATGGCCACGGCCAGCGGCGGCATGAACTCGGTGGCCGAGAGGACCAGGCCGCCCTTCTTGAGGTAGGGCAGGGCGCGCAGGGTTTCCATGGGCTCGAACCCGAGGAGGATGTCCGCCTCGCCGTGCCCGATCTTGGGCGACTTGCACCCGATGAGCACGGTGGACTCGACCACGCCGCCGCGCTGGGCCATGCCGTGAATCTCGCCCGATGTCACGGGCAACCCCTGGGCCAGCACGGTCTTGGCGAGCAGGGTGGTGGCGGTCAGGGTGCCCTGGCCGCCCACGCCGGTCATGAATATCTTGATGGGAGTGACGTCACGCATCTAGCTGCCCCTTTTCTTGGCTTTGATGTGGCCGCAGACCTGCAGACAGAGCATGCAGCCGTTGCACAGGATCGGGTTGATCGCGGCCTTGTCGCCGTCCCTGTACATGGCGGGGCAGGCAAGTTTCTCCAGACAGTCGTGCCGTCCGACGCAGGACTCGGCCACGTAGGCCACCTGCGGGGCGACCTTCTTGTAGACCCGGCGTGCGTAGAGCGGGCACGGCTCCTTGGCGATGAGCACGCGCACGCCGGAGAGCGCCTTCAACTCCTCGAAGGCCTCGACGGTCTTCTTCTGGTTGAAGGGGTTGACCGTGCGGATCTCCGTGACGCCCAGGCCGCGGATGGCGGCCTCGATGGAGAGGGGGTTGTCGTTCTCGCCGATGACCGTCTTGTCCACGCCTGGGTTCGGCTGGTGGCCGGTCATGGCCGTGGTCCGGTTGTCCAGGACCACGAGCAGCAGGTTGTGCTTGTTGAAGACCGCGTTGGCCACGCCGGTCAGGCCGGAGTGGAAGAAGGTGGAGTCGCCGATGAAGGCGACCACGGGCTTGCCCGTGGCCATGGCCATGCCGCTGCCCGCCGAGACGGACGAGCCCATGCACACCAGGAAGTCGGCGGCCTTGAGCGGCGGCAGGATGCCCAGGGTGTAGCATCCGATGTCGGACGAGTAGATGGCGTCGTCGCCGAAGACGTTGCGCGCGGCGAAGTAGGTGCCGCGGTGCGGGCAGCCCGCGCAGAGGTTCGGCGGACGGCCCGGCAGCTCGGGCAGTTCGCAGTCGCAGGCCGGGACCGGGCCCTCGCCCAGCTCGGCGCGGATGGCGTTGTCCACCATGGTGATGTTGAACTCGCCGTGGCGGGGCAGGGCGTCCTTGCCGGAAATCTTCACGCCGAGCCCGTTCTTCTGGGCCAGGACGCGCAGGTCGTTCTCCAGGATCGGCTCCAGCTCCTCCACCACCAGGACCTTGTCCACGCCATTCAGGAAGTCGAGGCAGAGGGTCTCGGGCAGGGGATGGGTGAAGCCGAGCTCCAGCACGGAGCACTTGTCGGCCAGGCCGGAGGCGGCCAGGGCGTCGGCCACGTAGGCGCGGCTGATGCCGGAGCAGACGATGCCGAGCTTGCCCTCGCCGGTGACGGTGTTGTAGGGCGAGTGCTCGGCCTCCTCTCTCAGGGCGGCCAGCCGGTCGATCAGGGCCAGGTGCATGGGCCGGGAGAAGGCGGGGATGGGCACGAACTTCGACGGACTGCGGGTGAAACCGTCGGGCTTGCCCGGATCGGGCGCGGGGCCGAACTCCACCGGGCCGCGCAGGTGGTTGACCCGCGTGGTGGTGCGCAGCAAAAGCGGCGCGCCGTGCTTCTTCGAGAGCAGCAGGCCGTCGCGGGCCATGTCCTTGGCCTCCTGGGCCGTGGCGGGCTCCAGCACGGGCATGCCGCCCAGGCGGGCGTAGATGCGGTTGTCCTGTTCGTTCTGGCTGGAGTGGCAGCCGGGGTCGTCGGCCGAAAGCAGGACCAGGCCGCCGGGCGCGCCGGTGTAGCACAGGGTCATGAGCGGGTCGGCCGCCACGTTGACGCCGACGTGCTTCATGGTCACCAGGGCCTTGGCGCCGCCCATGGTGGCGCCGGCGGCCACTTCCAGGGCGACCTTTTCGTTGACGGAATACTCGAAGTAGTATTTCCCTTCGGGCGAGAGCTTGTAGAAGGTGTCGGGGACCTCGGAGGACGGGGTGCCGGGATAGCAGGTGACCACCTGGACGCCAGCCTCCACGCAACCGCGCACGATGGCTTCGTTGCCGAGCAGGAGGTGGGTGGCGCCGGGGGTATCCGCCAGCAGGGGATTGGCCATGATGATACTCCTAAAACAGCCTTATTGGGCTTCCAGTTGGGCGATCTTGAAATCGACGAAGGGCTTGTCGGCGACCTGCTTTTCGGCCAGGACCTTGTAGGCGGCCAGGGCCTGGGCCTTGTCGCCCGCGGCTTCGGCGGCCACGGCCAGTTGGCGGTTCACCGGGACGGTGTACTCCTCGCCCACGGTGCCCTGGAGGTCCGTGAGGATGGTTACGGCGTCGGCGGGCTTGCCGGCCAGCACCAGGCACTTGGCGCGGCCCATCCGGGCCACGATCTTGAGGTCGTCGTCGGTCTCCCCGGCCAGGCTGTCCCAGTATCCGGCGGCCTTGTCGAAGGCTTCAGCGGTCATGCTGGCCTCGGCCAGCTCAAGCAGCAGGGCGGGCTTCACCGAGTCCGGGGCAGAGGCCAGCAGGCCCTCCAGCGCGGTGATCCTGTCCTGGCCGGTCTTTTCGAGGAGAATGTCCCCCAGCGCGGCCTGGGCCTTGTCCTCGGCGCGGCTGCTGTAAGCCCCCCAGCCGACGTAGGCCAGGGTGCAGACGAGGATGGCGCCCACGCCCAGGGCGATGGACTTGCGGTATTTGTAGGCCGTTTCGAGGGCGGGGTGCATGGAATCGGGGACGCGGGATTCGAATTCCCCGATCGGGTTGTTCTCAGTGGGATTGGTCTGGGCCATTGCTAGTCATGTCCTCCATTAAGGATGTGTCTCTCGCCGGAACGCCCGGAAAGCGGGGCCCGGCAACGCAAAGCGCTTGATAAGCAAAATTGTAAAAAAGGTCAAAGGCTATTTTGGCGGGGCGGCTCGTTTTGGACAAATCCGCCCCTTGGCGGAAAGGGTCATTGTGCAGAAATGACAAAATGCGTAAAACGGACGGGGGCAAGGCGCGAAAAGTGAAGAAGATGCGCGCCCGGACGGTTTGACTTTTCCCCCCGGCGCGGGTTAGCTCTTCCCTCTGCTGAAAAAAGAACAAAATTCGGCTGCGCGCCGATGAACCATAAGGAGTCGTCATGGACGTGCGGGAACAGATGGTGGACATGGGCAAGCGGGCGAAGCGGGCGGCCCGGAAGCTGGCCTCCGCCTCGGGCGGCGCCAAGCGCGACGCGCTGCTGACCCTGGCCGACCTGCTGGAGGCGGAGCGCGACGCCATCGCCGAGGCCAACCGGCTGGACCTGGACGCGGCCGAAAAGCGCGGCCTGGACAAGGCGCGGGTGCAGCGGCTGACCATCACGGACAAGGTCCTGGGCAACATGGTCCAGGGCTGCCGCGACGTTGCGGCCATGGCCGACCCCGTGGGCGAGATCGAGTCCATGACCAAGCGGCCCAACGGCATGCTGGTCGGGCGGATGCGCATCCCGCTGGGCGTGGTGGCCATGATCTACGAATCCCGGCCCAACGCCACGGTGGACGCGGGCATCCTCTGCCTCAAGGCGGGCAACGCCGTCATCCTGCGCGGCGGGTCCGAGGCCTTCCATTCCAACCGCTGCCTGGCGGACCTCATGCACCGCGCCCTGGACAAGGCGGGCCTGCCCGCCGACGCGGTCCAGGTGCCGCCCACCACGGACCGCGAGGCCGTGGCCGAGCTTCTCAAGCTGAGCGACTACATCGACGTGGTAATCCCGCGCGGCGGCGAGGGGCTGATCCGCGCCGTCACCGAACAGGCGACCATGCCGGTGCTCAAGCATTTCAAGGGCGTCTGCCACATCTTCGCCGATGCCTCCTGCGACATCGTCAAGGCCGTGCCCATCATCGACAACGCCAAGACCCAGTACCCCAGCGGCTGCAACGCCCTGGAGTGCCTGCTGGTCCATGCGGGCGTGGCCGAGGTGCTGCTGCCCAAGGTGGCCGCCGCCCTGGCCCCCAAGAACGTGCGCTTCAAGGCGTGCCCGCGCTCGCTCCCCCTGCTGGGCGACGCGGCCGAGCCCGCCGCGCCCGGCGATTGGGGTTTCGAGTTCCTGGACATGGTCCTGGCCGTCCGGATCGTGGATTCGCTGGACGAGGCCATGGATTTCATCGCCGAGCACGGGTCCAACCATACCGAGGCGATCCTGAGCGAGGACTATGCGCACTGCATGCGGTTCGTCCGCGAGGTGGACGCCTCCCTGGTGGTGGCGAATGCGACCACGCGGTTCAATGACGGCGCGCAGCTTGGGTTGGGGGCCGAGATCGGCATCTCGACGTCGAAGCTGCACGCGTATGGCCCCATGGGGATAAAGGAGCTGACCAGCGCGAAGTTCGTGTTGCTCGGCGAGGGGCAGGTGCGAGAGTAAACGGCCTCCGGCCGGGTTTGCCCTTTCGGGAAATGAGGAAGGCCGCCTTTTGGGCGGCTTTCTTATTTTGATGAAAGGGGAATGGGGAGGGAGGAAGGAAAGGCAAGCGGGAGCCTGGAAGTCCGGCCAGAGCCGGGGGAAGCGTTCGCTTCCCCCTCCAAGCTTTTTGATTGCCCTGTGCGGGCGGCGCTTCTTTTTTCAAGAGCAAAAAGTGCCCTTGCGGGTAACTTGGCCGCCTTCGATGTTGCGTCGCCAAGCATCCGATCCAAGCGGGACGGCTCCATCTCTCGGAAAAGCTACAAGCCGTTCCTCCACCAACATTCGTAGACTGCACCCAACCGTCCCGGTGGCCGCATAGAGCCGCCTTACCCGCCTGGTCGGCTGCCAAGCGCCGGAACACAGGGCTGGGCTTGAACGGATTTACTGGAAGGAACTACGGTCCCGGACGATTTTCTTGGGTTTCTTCCGTTGCGGATGATCGGGCTTTTCCTATGTGGCCCCGAATCAAGACAATCTGAAGTATCCTTTTCCTATTCGTGCTGTTGAGCACCAAGTGCCGTTCGGTACGATAGTATTGCTGCGCCATTTGCTTGCCGCTGTCGTGACAGCCAAACCGCTTGGCGCTCTCCCCGCAAAAGTCGATGCCGTCCCCGCAATCGACTTTTTCCCTTTCCTGCTGACAACCGTTTCGATTCTGCGCTAGGCTGAATCCGAAACCTCAGCCAAGCGAGGAACGCCATGAAGGAATATGATGCCATCATCATCGGCGCGGGACCCGCCGGGGGCGGCGTCGCCGAGCCGCTGGCCAAGGCCGGGCGCAGGGTCGCCATGATCGAACGCGACGGCTACGGCGGAGTCTGCCCGCTCCGGGGCTGCAATCCCAAGAAGGTCCTCATGGGCGCGGCCGAGGCCGTCCACATGGCCGGAGGGCTCGTGGGGCGCGGCATCTCGGCCAAACCCGTGGTGGACTGGCCCGCCCTGATGCGCTTCAAGCAGTCCTTCGTGGACCCCGTGCCCGAACGGGCCCGCAAGGCCTATGCGGACATGGGCATCGACACCCGGCGGGGCGCGGCGCGCTTCACCGGGCCGGACCGGGTGGAGGTGGGCGGCGAGACCCTGCGCGCCGACAACATCTGCGTCTGCGTCGGCCTGGTCCCGGCCGACCTGCCCGCGCCGGGCGGCAAGGGGCTGCCGACCAGCGACGACTTTCTGGACCTGCCCGAATTGCCCCGGCGCATCATCTTCATCGGCGGCGGGTTCATAGCAATGGAGTTCGCCCACCTGGCCCGCCAGGCCGGGGCCGAGGTGACCCTGCTCAACCGCTCGGACCGGGTGCTCCGGCGCTTCGACCCGCTCCTCGCGGCCGACCTGGTGGATGCCTCCCGACAGGCGGGCGTCGACGTCCGGCTGGACTCGCCGGTGCATCATGTGGAGCGGTTCGGCGAAGGGCACCGCGTCTTTATCGGAAAGGACGGGGACGAGGCCCTGGAGGCGGACGCGGTATTCAACTGCACGGGACGCCGCCCGGCCCTGGACGGGCTGAACCTCGACGCCGCCGGGGTGGCCGTGGACCGGCGGGGCATCAAGGTGGACAGCCGGATGCGCTCGGTCTCCAACCCGGCCATCTACGCCGTGGGCGACGTGGCGGACCAGGGCGCGGCCCTGACCCCGGTGGCCACCATCCAGGGCGCTGCGGCCGCCGCCAACATCATCGAGTGCGGGTCGGCCGAGGTGGACTATGCGGGCATCCCGAGCTGCTGCTTCACCCTGCCGCCCCTGGCCGGGGTGGGGCTCCTGGAGGAAGAGGCCCGCGAACAGGGGCTCGACTTCGAGGTCCGCGAGACCGACCTAGCCGCGTCCTTTCCCTGGAAGCGGCTGGGCGAGACCCACGGCCGGGCCCGCGTGCTCGTGGACGCGAAGAACGACCGCGTCCTCGGCGCGCACATCCTGGGCCACAACGCCGAGGAGATGGTCAACCTCTTCGGCCTGGCCATTCGGCAGGGTATCCCGCTCTCGGGCCTGCGCAACGCGGTCTGGGCCTATCCGACCTGCGGATATTACCTCAAGTACATGATCTGACGGGAGAAAGGCGGGCCCCGACGCTTTGACGCCGGGCCCGGCCTGTGCCATAGGAAAGGAACGCGAAGCAATCAACCGGACAGGGAGGACTTGCGGTGAAGATCGGTATTCTGGGCGGCAGTTTCAATCCCGTGCACATCGGCCATCTGCGCATGGCGCTGGAGGTGCGCGAGCGCCTCGCCCTGGACCGGGTGGAGCTGGTCCCGGCCAAGCGGCCGCCGCACAAGGAGGGCGCGGACATGCTGCCTTTCGAGACGCGCCTCGACCTGGTCAACCGGGCCATCGAGGGCGTGCCCGGCCTGGGGAGCAATCCGCTGGAGGGCGAGCGGCCCGGCCCGTCCTTCACTTGCGACACCCTGCATTGCTACCGCACCGAGCGGCCCGAGTCCGAAATCTGGTTCCTGCTCGGCGCGTCCACCTTCCTGGAGCTCGACAAGTGGCGGCGCGGGCTGGAGATTCCGGCCATGGCCTCCCTGGCCGTGGTCAACCGCTGGGAGGCGTCCGCCCAGGTGGCCGAGTTCATCGGCTCCCGCTGGCCCGACGCCGAGGCGGACGGCGAGGGCGTCTGGTTCTTCCCCGAGGGGCATTCGCTCAGGCTCCTGGACGTGCCCCGGCTGGACATCAAGGGCGGCCACATCCGCCGCCGCTGGCGCGAGGGAAGGTCCATCCGCTTTCTGGTGCCGCCCGCCGTGGAGGCGTACCTGGAGGAGCACGCCGCCGAGCTGGAGGCGCACTGGGGAAAGCGGGGCTAGAAGAGAGAAATTTATTGAGAAGGCCGGATCAGGCGCGATCCGGCGAGAGCGCCCCGCGCACGGCCGCCATGACCGTCTCGGGCGTCATCCCCGTCATGCAGCGGTGGCCGGTCCCGCAGGGGCGGCCGCCGTGCAGCGAGCAGGGGCGGCAGGCCATGTCCAGCTCCAGCACCCTGTCCCTCGGGCCCGAGGGAAAGAAGCCCCATGATCTGGCCGTGGGGCCGAACAGGCCGACGACCGGCGTGCCCGCGCCCGTGCCCAGGTGCATGGGCCCGGAGTCCGAGGTGACCAGCAGGTCCGCCCGCTGGATGACGGCGCAGGTCTCGCGCAGGTCCGTGGCGTTGGTCAGATCGTGCTCGTGGCCGGGCAGGAGAGGCTCGGCGTCGCGGCCGACCACGATCCAGTCCGTGCCCTCGCTGGCCAGCAGGGCGGTCAGGCCCAGCCAGTAGCTGCGCGGCCATTGCTTGGCCGGATGGGTGGCGTAGGGGTGCAGGGCGACCAGCGGGCGCTCGCCCGTGAGCGGGGCCAGCCGGGTCTTTGCGGCGGCCTGTTCGTCCGGGGAGAGGAACAGGCGCGGGACCACGTCGCCCGGCGCGGGCGGGGTTTCGTCCAGGGCCAGGGCGTAGCGCTGGGGCACGTTGAGGGCTTCGAGCGCGGTCCGGAACCGGTCCGCGCGTGTCCGTGCATAGAGGCGGCGGGTCAGGGCGAATTTCGGGTAGCGGCGGACCTTGCCGCGCCAGACCAGGGAGAGGACCCGCGAGCGCAGGGTGGAGTGCAGGTCGATGAGCGGGCTGCCCCGGTAGAGGGCGGCCAGCCGCCGGGCCTCCCGGAGCCAGGCCGAGCCCTTGAGCGCGGCGTCGTCCAGGGCGACCACGTCGGCCACGGCAGGATGGCCCGCCAGCAGGGGGGCGTTGGCCGCGCGGGTGGCCACAACGAAGGAGAGGCCGCGCGTCTCCCGCCAGTGGGCGAGGACGCCGGTCAGCAGGGCCACGTCGCCCAGGTGGCCGAGGCGGTAGACCACCGCCGGGAGGGATGCGCCGGAAACCATGCCTCCCACTCGCCCCAATCCCCGTGGAAGTCAAGGCGCTTGTGGTTGCGCGGCCTGTTCGCATCTGCTAACATCGCAAGATTCAGACTCCGGCGCGAACCGGACTGAGCGAGGAATCGGCAACCAAGATGCTTGAACTCATCATTTCGGTCAGCGTGGCCGTTTTTGTCTCCATGTTCTGTTCGGTGGCGGAGGCCGCGCTCTACTCCATGAGCTGGGCGGACATCGAAAAACTCCTGCTCTCCGGCCGCAAGTCGGCGAAGATTCTCCAGTCGCTCAGGGCCAATGTGGACGAACCCATCACCGCCATCCTGACCCTGAACACCTGCGCCCACACCGCGGGCGCGTCCGTGGCGGGCTGGGCCTGGGCCAATCTTTATGGCACGGAGACGCTCTGGCTCTTTACTTTGTGCTTCACAGTAATTATTCTCATCTTCACGGAGATTCTGCCAAAGACCGTGGGCGTGGTGTACAACACCCGGATCGCGCCGCCGCTGGCCAGGCCGCTCAAGGCGATGGTGTTCGTCTTCAAGCCGCTCATCCTAGTGATGGGGGTGCTGTCGCGCCTGGTGCACCCGCGCCGCAAGCAGGGCCCGGCCCATACGGAGGACGACATCCGGGCCATCGTCACCCTGACCCGGCGCTCGGGGTCCATCAAGCCCTATGAGGAGCAGTCCATCCGGAACATCCTCCAGCTTGACTCCAAGCTGGTGGAGGAGATCATGACCCCGCGCACGGTGGTCTTCTCCCTGCCCGCGGCCATGACCGTGGCCGAGGCGCGGGAGCAGCACCCGAGCTGGCCCCACAGCCGGATTCCGGTCTACGACCGCGACCCCGAGGACATCGTGGGCGTGATTTACCGCCGGGAGGTGCTGGAGGCCCTGGCCGACGACCGGGACGGCCTCCTGCTCTCGGACCTGATGCGGCCCGCGAGCTTCGTCATCGCCACGGTGACCCTGGACAAGGTCCTGGTGAAGTTCCTGGGCAGCCGGATGCACCTGGCCGTGGTGCTCGACGAGTACGGCGGCGTGGCCGGGGTGGTCACCCTGGAGGACGTCCTGGAGGAGATCCTGGGCAGCGAGATCGTGGACGAGACGGACCAGGTGGCGGACATGCGCGAACTGGCCCGCCAGCAGCGAGACGAGCTGATCCGCAGCCTCTCGGGCGACAGTGAAACGAAACCGGGCGCATAGCGGCGCCCAAGGGATACGAATGGCGAAAAGCAAGAACAAGGCGATCTACGCCGTGGCCCTGGTCCTCTTCCTGGGCGGGCTCGGCTACCTCATATTCTCCGGCCTGACCGAGGACACCGTCTACTTCCTGGATGTCTCCAAGGCCCTGGAGCAGGACCCCGCCGCCATGGGCAACGCCCGCCTCTTCGGCAAGGTCTCGCCAGACGACCTGGCCATCGTGGACGGCAAGCTCGGCGCGTCCTTCTTCCTCGTCGACAAGATGCAGGACGACAAGCGGCTGCGCGTGGCCTTCAAGGGGGCGCTGCCCGACACCTTCAAGGAGGACGTGGAGGTCATCGTCGAAGGGCGTTTTGCGCCGGACGGCAAAGTCTTCCAGGCCCGGACCCTGGTCACCAAGTGCCCGTCCAAGTACGAGGAGAAGAGCCGGGAGCTGGAGCAGGCCAAGCAACAGGCCGCCATGTGAAATTTCGTTCACATGGTTGCCGGGGCCCGCGACCGTGCGTACCTCGCTTGATCTGGATCATGGACGCGCACCGCCGATGTGCGCTATGACGCCGCACCAACGGACGTTTTCTTCGCCAAGGAGACTTGAATGCATCTGACCGGTTACGTGGGACTCCTCTTTTCCCTGCTGGCCTTCCTCTTCCTCGCCTGCTGGGCCGGTTTCGCGGCCTGGGGCGACCGCCGCGGCTCGCTCGCCCTGGTCGAGCGCGGCCAGATCGTCGGGGCCGGAGGCGTGGTCCTCTCCTCCCTGATCCTGCTCGTGGCCCTCATGTCCCGCGACTACTCCTTCCAGTACGTCTACGACAACGTGGACAACACCCTGGACTTCATCTACACGCTGACCGCCTTCTGGGGCGGGCGCGAGGGTTCGCTCCTGTTCTGGGAGCTGATAATCGCCGCGTGCGGCGTCGTCTTCGTCTTCACCCCGAGCTACCGGGTCCTTTCCGAGCGGACCAAGCTCTATTTCTGGATGTTCTTCCTGGCCATCCAGGGATTCTTCCTGCTCCTGCTGACCTGCTGGTCCAACCCCTTCATCGAGATGGTCCCGCCCCCCACCGACGGCCGGGGCCTCAACCCGCTCCTGCGCAACCCCGGCATGATCTTCCATCCGCCGTTGCTCTTCCTCGGCTTCGCGGGCTACGCCATCCCGGCGGCCTGCGCCCTGGCCGCGTCCATCGCGGGCGAGCAGAAGTCGTGGGTCAAGGCCTGCCGGAACTGGAACCTGCTCTCCTGGGTCTTCCTGACCGCCGGCATCGTGCTCGGCGGCTGGTGGTCCTACATGGAGCTCGGCTGGGGCGGCTACTGGGCCTGGGACCCGGTGGAGAACGCCTCGCTCATCCCCTGGTTCGCGGGCACGGCCGTGCTGCACACCTCCATCATCGAGGCGCGGCGCAACGCGTTGCAGCGCACCAACGTCTTTCTGATGGGGCTGACCTTCCTGCTCTGCATCTTCTCCACCTACCTGACCCGCTCGGGCGTCATCGACTCCCTGCACACCTTCGGCGAGTCGGGCGTGAGCCAGCCCCTGTTCTGGGGCCAGGCGGTCATGCTCGCGCTGATCGTCATGGTTCCCGTCCTGAGCGAGCGGCACACCCACCGCTCCCTGTCCGAATTCCTGAGCCGACAGGGAATGCTGGTCATCACGGCCTGGTTCCTGCTCGCGCTCGGCATGGTCGTCGCCCTGGGCACCATGTGGCCGGTCATCAGCAAGCTGTGGACCGACCATCCCATGGGGCTCGACGCCAACTTCTACAACCGCGTCTGCCTGCCGTTCATGAGCGTGCTCGTGCTCCTCTTCGCCTTCTGCCCCTGGCTGGGGTGGAAGGGCGGGCTGCGCGACCGGCGCGGTTTCCTGGGCGTGGCCGGGGTGCTCGCGGCCGCGCTGGCGGTCCTCCTGGCCTCGGGCATGACCAAGCCGCTGGCCGCCCTGGCCGCCGCCGCCTCGGTGGCCGCCCTGGCGAGCATCGTCCTGCTCTTCGTCCTCTTCCCGCCCCTGCGCCGGGCGCGCCACAACTGGGGCGTCTACGGCATCCACCTCGGCCTGGCGCTCCTCGCCCTGGGCATCGCCTTCTCCGGCCCGTACAAGTCAGAGCGCGAAGTGGTCCTGGGCCGGGGCGAGACCGCCCGGGTGGCGGGCTACGACATCACCTACGTGGACCGCCTGGACGACACCACCCCCGAGCTGCGCGCCCGGGCCACCGCCACCCTCAAGGTGGAGAAGGAAGGCAAACTCGTCGGCATGATGACGCCGGACAAGCGCATCTACCGCAATTTCGAGCGCCAGCAGTTCTCCGAGGTCTCGACCATCTTCAGCTTGGGCAACGAGGTCTACGCCACGCTGCTCGGCTTCACCGAGGACGACCGGGGCAGCTTCAAGATCAGCGTCAACCCGCTGGTCAACTGGCTGTGGATCGGCGGCACCATCATGTGCCTGATGCCGTTCCTGGCCATGACCCGCCTGCGCCGTCCCGGCGAGGAGAAGTAGATGGCGGGAGACGCGCTCCTGACCGTGAGGCGGGCGGCCAAGTTCTATGGCCAGAAGCTCGTCTTCAAGGAGGTCTCCTGCTCCGTCGGCCCGGGCGAGATCCTGCTGGTGGCCGGGCACAACGGCGCGGGCAAGTCCACGCTCATGCGCATCATGGCCGGGCTTTCCCGGCCGTCGGCGGGCGAGGTGGAGCTGCACGTGGAGCCCGAGCGCGCCGCCTATCTCGGCCACGCGACCTTCCTCTATCCCGGCCTCTCGGCCCGGGCCAACCTGCGCTTCTGGGCCACCATGTACGGCCTTTCGCCGTCGGAGGCCGAGATTTCGGCACTGCTGGCCCGCGTGGGGCTGGAAAAGGCGGCCGAGGAAAAGGCGGGCTCGTTTTCGCGCGGCATGGCACAGCGGCTGAACCTGGCCCGCATCTACCTGGTCGCGCCCGAGCTCATCTTCCTGGACGAGCCGGGCACCGGGCTGGACCCGCGCTCACTGGCCACCCTGCGGCGCGAGATCGCCGGGTTCCGCGAGCGGGGCACGGGCGTGGTCTGGATCAGCCACCACGTGGCCGAGGACGCGGCCCTGGCCGACACGGTCCTGGCCCTGGGCGGCCAGAAAGTGCAATATTTCGGCCCTTCCGAGGGCTACCTGAAAACCCTGGACGAGGAGGGCGCATGCTGAAGCGCGCCGCCGCCGTCGCCGCCAAGGACCTGCGACTCTCGGTTTCGGGCGGGCAGGGATTGGTCCAGGCCATGCTCCTGGGCCTGCTGCTCATCTTTCTCTTTTCGCTCTCCCGGCCGCTGGGCGGACAGATCTCCGGCCAGGCCGCCGGGGCCATCTTCTGGCTCGCCTCGGCCTTCGGGCTGGTGCTGGTCTTCAACGACCTCTTCGCCATCGAGGAGGCCAACGGCGCGCGCATCGGCATCCTTTCGTCGCCCGCGCCCGTGCACTGCGTCTGGATCGGCAAGGGCGCGGCCGGGCTGGCCCTGCTTCTGGTTTCCCAGCTCGTGTTTCTCCCGGCCACCGTGGCCTTCCTGGGCCAGACGGTGAACGGCCCGGTCTGGCTGCTCGCGGTCACGCTCCTGGGCGCGGACGTGGGGCTGGTGGTCATCGGCGCGCTGCTCGGCGCGCTCTCCCAGGGCCAGGCCGCGCGCGAGTCGCTGCTCTCGGTCATCGTCTTTCCGCTGCTGCTGCCGGTGCTGCTGGCGGGCATCACCCTGTTCGGCTTCTGTTTTTCCGTGGAGGAGCCCGGCGACTACCGCAACTGGCTCGGGCTCATCTTCGCCTTCGACTGCCTGTTCGCCGGCGCGGGGCTGTTCCTGTTCCCGTTCGTCTACAGTGGGGAAGAGTAGGTATGAAAGCAAAGTTCCTGGCCGTCCCGGCCGTCCTCGCCCTGGCCGCCCACCAGTATATGATCTGGGGCTACGCGCCCGTGGCCCAGTCCGGTCCGGTGCAGAAGATATTCTACATGCACCTGCCGTGCTCCTGGTGGTCCCTGGTGAGCTTTTTCGTGGTCTTCGTCGCGTCCATCCTCTTTCTCTTCGGCCGCAACCCGGCCTGGGACAGAGTGGCCGGGGCCGCCGCCGAGCTGGGGGTGCTCTTCGCCTCCCTGGCGCTCCTGAGCGGTTCGGTCTGGGCCCGGGCGGAGTGGGGCCACTGGTGGCTGTGGGACCCGAAGCTGACCACCGCCCTCATCATGTGGTACGTCTACGCGGGCTACCTGGTGCTCCGGTCCACGCCCATGGGCCGCGACCGCCGCGCACTGGTCTGCGCCGTGCTCGGCATCGTCGCCTTTCTGGACGTGCCCCTGGTCTTTTTCGCGGCCAAGCTCTGGGGCTCGGCCCATCCCGACGGCCTGGCGCGCAAGAGCTCCGGCATGGAGGTGCGCATGTGGCACACCGTGTTCGCCGGGCTCATCGCCTTCGGCTTCGTCTGGGCTGGTATGCTCATGGCCCGCATCCGCCAGCTCCGCCGAGGGGCCGAGCTGGAAGCCCGGCTGGTCTGGGACGAATAACCAACGCTGCAAGCAAGGATGACAAT
Organism: Pseudodesulfovibrio sp.; assembly: GCF_028692895.1. Classification (GTDB taxonomy): domain Bacteria; phylum Desulfobacterota; class Desulfovibrionia; order Desulfovibrionales; family Desulfovibrionaceae; genus Pseudodesulfovibrio. The sequence continues at coordinate 18,214 of NZ_JAQUWN010000022.1, read as the reverse complement.
GTCTGCAACCACCTACATCGTTTTGGCCAACGCCGCCATCTGGCTCGGCCTGGCCGGTTACCTCGGCTTCCTGGCCACGGGCGAGGCCCGGCTGCGCCGCCGCGAGCAACAGATCAGACTGCTGGGGGACGGCCATGAGGCTTAGCGCCATCACCCTGGGCCGCCGGGCCGTGATCCTGACGGTGGTCCTGTCGGCCGCCGCCATGTTCGTGACCAGCTTCGTCTACCGCATGAACCACCCGAACCTGTTCGTGCAGGTCCAGCACCAGCCCACCAGGGAGGGCGGAATGCCCCCGGGCATGGGCGAGGCCGCGAACGGCCCCATGGCCAAGGTCAAGGAATACATGGCCCGCGTGGACGCCAACCCGGACGACAAGGAGGCCCTGGTCGGCCTGGGCAACGCCTTCCTGATGATGCGCGCCTGGGACCGCGCCCTCATCCCGCTTGCGCACGCCCGCGAGCTGGACGCGGGGGACACCGGCGTGCTCAAGGCCATCGGCATCGCCTACTTCAACAAGAAGGAATTCGACAAGGCGGACGCGGCCTATCAGGATATCCTCGCCATCGAGCCGAACGACACCCTGGCCCTCTTCAATTTGGGTGTAATCAACAAATATTATTTCAAAAAGATGGATGTGGCCCGAACTTATTTCGAGAAGGTCCTGAGTCTCGAAAAGAATGATTCGGAGATGATCAAGATGGCCAGGCAGGAGCTTGCGGAGTAGAAAGCCTGTAAAAACAGGTGGTTGATGAGAAACGGCCCGCCGCTTAACGTATTGACAAGACGGGCTAAATAAATACAATACATCTTCCGTTCCGAGTCCCATGGGGAGATGGGAGTCGGGGGAGCGGAAGACCATGTTCGTGGTTTGATCGTTTCTGTTGGGAACTTGTTACCATAATTTCAGGAGAGGAATCATGAGAGAGATCGTCAAACGCATCCTGCTTGCGGCCGCCCTGGTCGCCATGCTCGCCCCGTCCGCGCTGGCTGGCGGCAAACTGCTGCTCGGCGTCGCCGGCGCTCATTCCGGCGACCTGGCCTCCTACGGCCTGCCCACCGTCAACGCCGCCAAGCTCGTTGCGGATAAGATCAACGCCGCCGGCGGCGTGAACGGGATGACCGTCGAAGTCGTCGCCGAAGACGACCAGTGCAAGCCCGAGCTGGCCACCAACGCCGCCACCAAGCTGCTGTCCGACGGCGTGAAGATCGTCCTCGGCCACATCTGCTCCGGCGCCACCAAGGCCGCCCTGCCCATCTACCTGGATGGCGAGATGGTCGTCATGTCCCCCTCCGCCACCAACCCGCCGCTGACCCAGTCCGGCGAGTACCCGAACTTCTTCCGCACCATTTCCTCCGACGACGCCCAGGCCTCCCTGGATGTCGCCTACGCCAAGACCCTCGGCCTGAAGAAGCTGGCCGTCATCCACGACAAGGGCGACTACGGCAAGGGCTTCGCCACCTTCGCCAAGCAGTTCCTGGATGCCGACCCCTCCATGGACGTCGTGCTCTTCGAGGGCGTGACCCCCGGCGCGGTGGACTACTCCGCCGTTGTCCAGAAGATCAAGTCCGCGGGCGCCGACGGCGTCGTCTTCGGCGGCTACCATCCGGAAGCCTCCAAGATCGTCATGGCCATGCGCAAGAAGGGCCTGGACATTCCGTTCATCTCCGATGACGGCGTGAAGGACGACACCTTCATCAAGGTCGCCGGTCAGTACGCCGAGGGCGTCTACGCCTCCGGTCCCAAGGACTTCTCCAAGAACCCGCTCTTCATCGAGGCCGTCGCCGCCCACAAGGCCAAGTTCGGCACCGATCCGGGCGCGTTCTTCCCCGAGGCCTACTCCGCCGCCCTGGCCCTGCTGAACGCGGTCAAGGTCGCCGGCGGCACCGACTACGCCAAGGTCTGCGAGGCCCTGCGCACCAGCTTTGTCGACACCCCGGTGGGCAAGATCAAGTTCGACGCCAAGGGCGATGCCGAAGGCGTCGGCTTCTCCATCTACCAGGTGAAGGGCGGCAAGTACGTACAGGTGCAGTAAGTATCTGCTCCAAGATGCAGTGAACCAGGGGACAGGCCGTTGCCTGTCCCCTGACGTTATTTAATGAACGGGATAGCCAACTCATGGAATATTTTCTCGAGCTGTTCTTCGGCGGACTGACCCGAGGCAGTATCTATGCGCTCATCGCCCTGGGCTACACCATGGTCTACGGCATCATTGAGCTCATCAACTTCGCCCATGGCGAGATCTACATGATCGGGGCCTTCACCGGCCTGATCGTGGCCGGCCTGCTGACCATGCTCGGCTTTCCGGGCATCTCCATCCTGGCCATCGCCCTGGTCTGCGCGGTCATCTGGGCCGCGGCCTACGGCTATACCGTGGAGAAGGTCGCCTACAAGCCCCTGCGCGGCGCGCCCCGGCTCTCGCCGCTCATCTCCGCCATCGGCATGTCCATCTTCTTGCAGAACTACGTCATGCTGTCCCAGACGTCGGACTTCCTTCCCTTCCCCGAACTCGTTCCCAAATTCGGGTTCATGAAGCACTTCGGCTCCATGCTCAGCTCCTCCGAGCTGGTCATCGTCGTGGCCACGGTCCTCGTCTGCGTCGGGCTGACCCTGTTCATCAAGTACACCCGGCTGGGCAAGGCCATGCGCGCCACGGCCCAGAACCGCAAGATGGCCATGCTGGTCGGCATCAACGTCGACATGGTCATCTCCGCCACCTTCATCATCGGTTCGAGCCTGGCGGCGGTGGGCGGCGTGCTGATCGCCTCCCACATCGGACAGATCAACTACTACATAGGGTTCATCGCGGGCATCAAGGCCTTCACCGCGGCCGTGCTCGGCGGCATCGGCTCCCTGCCGGGCGCCATGCTCGGCGGCCTGGTCCTCGGGCTGACCGAAGCCTACGCCACCGGCTACGTCTCCTCGGACTACGAGGACGTGTTCGCCTTCTGCCTGCTGGTGCTCATCCTGATCTTCCGGCCCGCCGGAATCATGGGCAAGGACAAGATCCAAAAGGTGTAATCATGGGGGCGCGGCCCGTGGCCGACCGTCCCGCAAGGAATATGACGTGAGCAACGCTACAAACGACACGCAGGAAAAGAGTTTCCTCGGGCTGCTGCTGACCGCGGGGTGCGACAGCTTCCCCCAGGCGCTGTGGAGATCGCTGATCGCCGCCGTCTGGTTCGTCTTCCTGACGTTCCCGATCATGGTCATCCGGGTCAACACCATCGAGCACACCGTTGTCTGGCACTGGCAGCGCATGGGCTACGTGGCCGTTGGCATCTTCTTCGGCTCCTTCGTCTGGCGCTGGCTGCTGGCCCGCAAGGAGCTCAAGAAGGACGCGGCCAGCCGCGAGAGCAAGGCCGAGTCCCTGCTGACCCGCATCCAGAACAACCCGACGAGCAAATACCTCCTGCTGGCCCTCATCGCCCTCCTGGCCGTGGCCGGGCCCATGAAATTCAGCCTTTTCGGCTCCAAGCTCCAGCTCCTCAACCTTTACCAGACCAACATCATGATCTCCTGCCTGGTGTACATCGTGCTCGGGCTGGGGCTGAACATCGTGGTCGGCCTGGCGGGCCTGCTGGACCTGGGCTACGTGGCCTTCTACGGCGTGGGAGCCTACGCCTACGCCCTGTGCAACATGCACTGGGGGGTCGGCTTCTGGGCCATGCTCCCGGTGGGCGCGGTGCTCGGGGCCCTGCTCGGCCTGCTGCTCGGCTTTCCGGTGCTACGGCTCAAGGGCGACTATCTGGCCATCGTCACCCTGGGCTTCGGCGAGATCATACGCCTGGTCCTTGAGAACTGGGGCGACGTGACCATGGGACCCTCCGGCATCTCCAACATCGACCGGCCGGCGCTGTTCGGCATCAAGCTGGGGATCATCGGCTCGACCCATTACATGTATTACATCATGATCGGCCTGCTGGTCCTGACCATCTTCTGCGTCAACCGGCTCCAGAACTCCCGCATCGGACGCGCCTGGCTGGCCTTGCGCGAGGACGAGATCGCCTGCCAGGCCATGGGCATCGACAAGGTGAAGACCAAGCTGATGGCCTTTGCCCTGGGCGCGACCTGGGCGGGCATGGCGGGCGTCGTGTTCGCGGCCAAGACCACCTTCATCAACCCGGCCTCCTTCACCTTCTGGGAGTCGGCCATCATTCTCTCCATCGTGGTCATCGGCGGCATGGGCTCCATCCGGGGCGTCATCGCCGGCGCGGTCATCCTCATCCTGGTGCCGGAATACCTGCGCGACTTCGCTCAGTTCCGCATGCTCCTGTTCGGGTCGATCATGGTCGTGGTCATGGTCTTCCGCCCGCAGGGCCTCATCAGCGCCAAGCGCAAGCTTTACACGTACCAAGCCAAACCCGCGGGTGCCGCCAATGAATAATCCAGTCCTCAACGTCAACAACGTGAGCAAGGACTTCGGGGGCATCCGCGCCCTGGACGAAGTCGATCTCGTGGTGGGCGACAAGGAAATCGTCGCCCTCATCGGACCCAACGGCGCGGGGAAGACCACCTTCTTCAACTGCATCACCGGCATCTACGTGCCGACCTCGGGCGATGTGCTCATCGACCCCGAGGGCACGGGCAGCCCCCTGCGCGTCAACGGGAAGAAGCCCAACGTGGTCACCGAACTGGGCATGGCCCGCACCTTCCAGAACATCCGCCTCTTCCCGTCCATGACCGCCCTGGAGAACGTCATGATCGGCACCCACTGCCGGACCAGGTCCTCGGTCTGGGGCGCCGTCTCGCGCAACCGGGCCACCCGGCGGGAGGAGCAGGCCGTCATCCAGAAGAGCTACGAGCTGCTCCGGCTGGTGGGCCTGGAGGACCTGGTCAACGAGCTGGCCTCCAACATTCCCTACGGCAAGCAGCGCAGGCTGGAGATCGCCCGCGCCCTGGCCACCGACCCGTTTCTGCTGCTCCTCGACGAACCGGCGGCGGGCATGAACCCCCACGAGACCAAGGAGCTTGAAGGCCTTATCCTCGAAATCCGCGAGACCTTCGGCATCTCGGTCATGCTCATCGAGCACGACATGAAGATGGTCATGTCCGTGTCCGACCGCATCTACGTCCTGGACTACGGGCGGATGATCGCCGACGGCACGCCCAGGGAGATTGCGGAGAATCCGGAGGTCATCAAGGCCTACCTCGGGGAGGAACACGATGACTAGGATGCTCGAACTGAGGAACGTCAACAGCTTTTACGGCAACATCCAGGCCCTGTACGACGTCAACCTGTACATCGATCCGGGCGAGATCATCACCCTGATCGGGGCCAACGGCGCGGGCAAGTCCACCACGCTGATGACCGTGTGCGGCGTGGTCCAGGCCCGCTCGGGCCAGGTCGTCTACCAGGAAGAGGAGATCACCAGGGAAGCTCCCAACAAGATAGTGGCCAAGGGCATCTGCCAGGTGCCCGAAGGGCGGCTGATCTTCCCGGAGCTGAGCGTGCGCGAGAACCTGGACATGGGCGCGTTCATGCGCAACGACAAGGACGGCATCAAGCGGGACATCGAGTACTGCTTCGACCTCTTTCCCATCCTTGCCCAGCGCCGCCGCCAGCCGGGCGGCAACCTCTCCGGCGGCGAGCAGCAGATGCTCGCCATCGCCCGCGCGCTGATGGCCCGGCCGCGGCTGCTGCTCCTGGACGAGCCGTCCATGGGCCTTGCGCCCCTGGTGGTCCGGCAGATCTTCGACATCGTGCAGAAGATCAACAAGGAGAGCGGCACCACCATCTTCCTGGTGGAGCAGAACGCCAACCTGGCGCTCAAGATAGGGCACCGGGGATATGTAATGGAAAACGGGAGGATCGTGCTCACCGACACCTGCGACAAACTTCTCGCGGACGAATCGGTGAAGCGGGCCTACCTCGGTCTATAATGGTCAAACTCGAAGCCGGACGATAACGTCCGGCTTCGCTCTTATACGACATACCTTTTAACTCTCACGGAGGGTATATGGTCAAAATACTCGAGAAGGCACTCACTTTCGACGACGTGCTGCTCCTGCCGGGCTATTCGAACATCCTGCCGGATTCGGTGGATGTCTCCACGCAGCTCACGCCGGAGATCAAGCTGAACATCCCCCTGATGTCGGCGGCCATGGACACGGTCACCGAATCGCGCATGGCCATCTCCATGGCGCGCCAGGGCGGCGTGGGCGTCATCCACAAGAATATGAGCGTGCGCGAGCAGGCGCGCGAGATCGACCGGGTCAAGAAGTCGGAGTCCGGCATGATCTCCGATCCCATCACCGTCCACCCGGACGATGACCTCGGCAAGGTCAAGGCCATCATGTCCGAGTACCGCATTTCCGGTCTGCCCGTCGTCAAGGGCGACCACCTGGTGGGCATCATCACCAACCGCGACATCCGCTTCGTCAAGGACGACAACGTCCTGGTCTCCGAACTGATGACCTCCCGCGACCTGGTCACCGTGCCCGAGGGCATCGACAACGAGGACGCCAAGCGCAAGCTGCACCAGCACCGCATCGAGAAGCTGCTGGTGGTGGACGAGGGCAACCGCCTCAAGGGCCTCATCACCATCAAGGACATCAACAAGCACAAGAAGTACCCGAGCGCGGTCAAGGATTCGCGCGGCCGCCTGCTGGTCGGCGCGGCCATCGGCATCGGCGGCGAGTGCCTGACCCGCTCCGAGGCCCTGCTGCGCGCCGGGGCGGACTTCCTGGTCCTCGACTCGGCCCACGGCCACTCCGAGAACATCCTCAAGGCCGCGCGCGAGCTGCGCGCCACCTTCCCGGATATCCAGCTCGTCGGCGGCAACATCGCCACCTACGAGGGCGCCAAGGCGCTCATCAACGCGGGCGTGGACACGGTCAAGGTCGGCATCGGCCCCGGCTCCATCTGCACCACCCGCGTGGTGGCGGGCGTCGGCGTGCCGCAGATCACGGCCATCATGGAGGCCAACCGGGCCACCCGCGAGGCGGGCAAGTGCCTCATCGCCGACGGCGGCATCAAGTATTCCGGCGACGTGGTCAAGGCCCTTGCCGTTGGCGCCCAGGCCGTCATGATGGGCTCCGCCCTGGCGGGCACGGACGAGTCCCCGGGCGAGACCATTCTCTACCAGGGCCGCACCTACAAGCAGTATCGCGGCATGGGCTCCATCGACGCCATGAAGCGCGGCAGCTCGGACCGCTATTTCCAGGAGAAGTCCAAGAAGCTGGTGCCCGAGGGCATCGTCGGCCGCGTGCCTTATCGCGGCAAGGTCGAGGAGTCCGTCTACCAGATGATCGGCGGCCTGCGCTCCGGCATGGGCTACACCGGCTCCGCCAACCTGGAGGAGCTCTACGAGAAGTCCCAGCTGGTCCAGATATCCTCCGCCGGCCTGCGCGAGTCCCACGTCCACGACGTGACCATCACCAAGGAATCCCCCAACTACCGCCAAGAGGGGTAGTCGGCCGCAATGTTCCGTCCCTTCCGGAGCCGTCCCTGGCGGGCGGCTCCGGGCGCGGACGGCTCTTTGGGCTTTTCATTTCACCGGTTGTGAATTAGAGAGAGTCATGCACGACAACAGAGTACTCATCCTTGACTTTGGCAGCCAGTTCACCCAGCTCATCGCGCGCCGCGTGCGCGAGGCCGGGGTCTATTCCGAGATCCACCCCTTCAACGTCGACCCCGAGCGGGTCAAGGCGTTCAAGCCGTCGGCGCTGATCCTGTCCGGCGGCCCGTCCTCCGTGCTGGAGGCCGGATGCCCGGATCTGGACATGCAATACCTGGAGATGGGCGTCCCGGTGCTCGGCATCTGCTACGGCATGCAGATGCTGGCCCACAAGCTGGGCGGCAAGGTCGTGTCCTCCACGGACCGCGAATACGGCCGCGCCCAGTTCTCGGCCCAGAACGACTGCGTCCTCTTCGACGGGGTCAAGGACAGCGCCGACCTCACGGTCTGGATGTCCCACGGCGACCGCGTGGAGGGGCTGCCCGAAGGGTTCCTGCCCATGGGCAAGACCAGCACCATCACGTTCGGGGCCATGGGCAATCCGGAAAGGAAGATCTACGCCCTCCAGTTCCATCCCGAGGTGGCCCACACCGCTGACGGCTCCCTGATTATCCAGAATTTCCTCTTCAAGGTCGCGGGCCTCAAGCCCACCTGGTCCATGGCCAGCTTTGTCGACACATGCATCGCGGACCTCAAGAAGCAGGTGGGCGACGCCAAGGTCGTGCTCGGCCTCTCGGGCGGCATCGACTCCACTGTGGCCGCCGTGCTCCTGCACCGGGCCATCGGCAAGAACCTGCACTGCATCTTCGTGGACAACGGCCTCCTGCGCATGGGCGAGAAGGAGGAGGTGATCGGCTTCCTGGCCGAGCACTTCGACCTCAACGTCAAGTTCGTGGACGCCGCCGCCGAGTTCCTGAACGACCTGAAGGGCGTCGAGGACCCGGAGAAGAAGCGCAAGATCATCGGCCACAAGTTCATCGAGGTCTTCGACCGCGAGGCCAAGGCCATCGAGGGCGTCAGGTTCCTGGGGCAGGGCACCCTCTACCCGGACGTCATCGAGTCCGAGTCCTTCAAGGGCCCCTCGGCTGTCATCAAGTCCCACCACAACGTGGGCGGCCTGCCCGAGAAGATGAACCTCAAGCTGGTGGAGCCCCTGCGCGAACTCTTCAAGGACGAGGTGCGCCGCGCCGCCTACGAGCTGGGTCTGCCGGAGCACATCATCTGGCGGCAGCCGTTCCCCGGCCCGGGCCTGTCCATCCGCATCATCGGGGAGGTCACCGAGGAGCGCCTGGGCGTCCTGCGCCTGGCCGACCGCATCGTCCAGAACGAAATGGTTGCCTCGGATTGGTACCGTAAGGTATGGCAAGGGTTCGCCGTCCTGCTGCCGCTCAAGACCGTGGGCGTCATGGGCGACGACCGCACCTACGAGAACGTCATCGCCCTGCGCATCGTGGACAGCCTGGACGCCATGACCGCCGACTGGTCGCGGTTGCCGAGCGAGCTGCTGGCCCGGATGTCCAACCGGATCATCAACGAGGTCAAGGGCGTCAATCGCGTGGTTCTGGACATCTCGTCCAAGCCGCCGAGCACCATCGAATGGGAATAGCGCGATAACCTTTTTGCCTTAGGTGCACATATGTTTGGAATAGGCGGACCCGAGTTACTGATCATCTGCATCGTTGCACTCATCGTCATCGGCCCCAAGAAACTGCCCGAGATGCTCCGCTCCCTGGGCAAGGGACTGGCCGAGTTCAAGCGCGTCGGCAACGACGTCAAGTCCACCCTGGACCAGGAAGTGGACCGGGCCGAGGCCGAGGCCCGCAAACGTGAGGTTGACGAGGCCCTGGCCAAGCGCAAGGCCGAGAAAGCCAAAGAGGAGGCCGAGGCGGCCAGATTGGAAGCCGAGACGGCCAAGGCCGGGGAAGCTCCCGCCGCCCCCGCATCCGAGCCCGTTACAGTTGATGCCCAGGCCGAACCTGCCGCAGCCGCCGTCGGAGCCGGGCCGGAAAAGACCGGGGAAAAGGCCTAGACTTCCATGCATTCCGACAACGACGAAGTGAAACGGCCCGAAACGGAGGCGCCGGAAGGAACCGACGCGCCCGAAGCCGGGAGCGGCGGGGACGCCTTGGAGACCGCAGCCGGGACGGATGCCCCGGCGGATTCGGAGAAGGACTCCGCGGAGGACTCCGCCGATTCCGCTGATTCCCTTGGCGGCGTCGACCCGGCCGATGATCCGGCCGACGGCACGGACGTGGCCGCCTCCTCCAGCCCGAACGGCTTGCCGGAAGGGGAGGAGGAAGGGGCGGAGGCCGTGCCCGCCGTGGCCGGAGACGCGGACGAGACGCCGGACGCCGAGCCGGACGCCGACTCGGAAGCGGAAGAGGGCGGGAAAGAGGACGGCGAGGACGGCCAGATGACCCTGCTGGAGCATCTGGGCGAGCTGCGCACCCGGCTGGTGCGCGCGGCCATCGCCGTGGCCGTGGGCATGGTCGCCTGCTACGGCTTCGCCGAGCAGATGTTCGACATCCTGATGCAGCCCATGGTGGAGGTCTTCCAGAAAAAGTTGGCCGCCAACCCGCTGCTGCCCCAGCAGTTCTTCACCGACTTCGCCCAGGTGCTGGCCGAGATGATGGCCAAGCACGGCATTACCCCGGACAAGGTGGACCTCTTCGTCCAGACCCTGCAGAAATCCCTGCTCCAGGCCACCCAGGAAGGGCACTTCCAGTACACCTACCCGGCCGAGGCGTTCTTCGCCCACATCAAGATATCCATCGTGGCCGGGCTGTTCCTGGTCAGCCCCTATGTCTTCGCCCAGATCTGGGGCTTCATCGCCCCGGGGCTCTATGCCCACGAGCGCAAGTGGATGGTGCCCATGGCCGTTGTCTCGGCCCTGTTCTTCGTCTCGGGCGCGCTCTTCGGCTACTTTATCGTATTCCCCTACGGCTTCGAGTTCTTCGCCAGCTTCTCCACCGACGGCATCGTCTTCACGCCCAAGCTCAACGAATACCTGAGCTTCTGCCTGAAGCTGCTCTTCGCCTTCGGCCTGGTCTTCGAGCTGCCGCTGTTCATCTTCTTCCTGGCGCGGATGGGCATGGTCTCGTCCACGGGGCTGCGCAAGAAGCGCAAGTACGCCATCCTCGTCGCCTTCGTGGTGGCGGCCATCCTGACGCCGCCCGATCCCTTCACCCAGTGCCTCATGGCCGGGCCGCTCATCGTGCTGTACGAGCTCGGCATCTGGGTTGCCTTCTTCTTCGGCAAGAAGGAGAAGCGGCACCTGAAGCAGGAGGCGGCCGAGCCGGACGGGGCGGCCGAAAAAGCCTGACGGAATTGACCGGGCGGGGCGGCAAAAAGGCCGCCGACGCCCGGTTTCCTTTTCTAGAGTTTTACTATACAGTCCAGCATCAATGATGCTGCACCGTCTTGCAAAAGGAGTAGGCCATGGCCAAGCGCGCGGCAACGGTTAACCGCACCACCAGGGAAACGGATATCGCCCTGACCCTCGTCCTGGACGGCGAGGGGAAGGTGAAGGTCGACACCGGCGTCGGCTTCGCGGACCACATGCTCACCCTGTGCGCCTTCTGGGCCGGGTTCGACCTGGAGCTGACCTGCAGGGGCGACCTTGAGATCGACTCCCACCACAGCCTGGAGGACGTGGGCCTTTGCCTGGGCCAGGCCCTGGCCGAGGCCCTGGGCGACAAGCAGGGCATCGTCCGCGTGGCGTCGGCCAAGGTGCCCATGGACGAGGCCCTGGCCGAGGTGGTCGTGGACCTCTCCGGCCGTCCCTACCTCGTCTACGACGACGCGCTCCTGCCCGAGGTCATCGCGGGCGACGAGAAGGACGTCTGGCGCGAGATGCTCAAGTCCGTGGCCTACAAGGCGGGCATGAACCTGCACGTGAAGTTCGAATACGGCCAGAACGGGCACCATCTCCTGGAAGCCGCGTTCAAGGCCCTGGGACTGGCCCTGGCCCAGGCCGTGCGCGTGGGCCGCAAGGGCGTATCCAGCACCAAAGGGAGTCTCGACTGATGCGACGCATGATGAAAGTTTTCCTTCTTTCGGCCCTGTGTTGTTCCCTGCTCCTGGCGGCCGGTTGCGGCTCCAAGCGCACCGCCGCCGTGCCCCGGCCCGAGGGCAAGCTGGCCGTGGCCGGGTTCTCCAATCCGATCTACAACTGGCAGCTCCTGGCCGGATACCTGGAGGAGGAGGGCCATCCCGTGCCCGACGGCACCCTCGAGGCCCTGGACTCCATCCTGACCGACACGCTGCGCCGCCACCAGGTCTTCGACTACATCACCCCGGACGCGGTGAAGCAGTGCCAGGAAGTGGTGGTCTTCGAGCAGTCCGGCCTGCCCAAGCTTTCGGCCTGGAAGTACTGGCTCGGCGTGGCCAAGTGCATCCAGGCGGACCTGCTGCTCGTGCCGCAGGTCACCCACTGGAGCGAGCGGGTCGGCTCGACCTCCGGCGTGGAGGCTCCGGCCTCGGTGGCCATCGACTTCTTCCTCATCGACGTGAAGAACGAGCGCATGACCCGCGCCCGTTACGAGGAGACCCAGGAGTCGCTCATGGAGAACCTGCTCACCGCCAAGAAATTCGCCTCCCGAGGCGGCCAGTGGGTCACCGCCACCCGTCTGGCCTCGGACGGCATCGACGAAAAGCTCACGGAACTCGGTTTGTAATGCCGATGCGCGTTGCCTGAAACGCGCGAAAGACTCGGATTATAAAAATCAAAGGGTTGGCTGTTTTCAGCTAACCCTTTTTTTGTGTTTTCCGGCCGCCTGACGGCCGAGAACGCCGACCCGTGCGGTTGGCGGCGATGGGCCGGGGTTGAAACGGAGAAGCCGGTTTGCCAGCCCTTCAATGAAACCCTGTCAAGCTGCTCTTTTATGCTTCTTTTATCCTTTGGGTACCCTTTTTCTTCCGTTTTTCCCCTGGGCCGAAAACCGGGGTTAGGATGTTTGATCTGTAACCTCAAAATCCTGACAGGAGGAATTCGGCTATGTTTGACTTTGGAAAATCACTCATCGACATGGACCCCGACGAGCAGAGGAAGATGCTCGGCAATGCCACTTCCGGCCAGCGCAAGTCCGCTCTGGAAATGGGCATCGGCTTCAATAATCAAAACCGGCAGCAACAGGGGCGACAGCAAAAAACGGACGCCTTTCATGATCTGGATCGCCTCAACTTCACAGTTGAAAAGGAGAACGAGGCACATGACTTCTTCGGCAAGGGGCTGACCGACTGGCAGAAGGGCGTGACCGGCAAACAGCCGTCCAGGGACGCCGCCAATCTCAAGAAGCAGTTCGATGACTACGAGCAGTCCGTCCTCTCCTCCGTGCCGAGGGGCGGCAAACGTCATGCCGCCCTGGCCGACTCGCTGCCCAGGATCAAGGACGGCTTTCTGAAGCAGGGGCGCCAGTTCGCCGTGGATAAACTCAACGAACGGTCCAGAAACGTCCTCGACAAGGGCTTGCGGCGTATCGCCAAAGGGGCGCTTGGCGCGAGGGACGAAAAGGGAGTCCAGGCCCATGACGATGCCGCCTTCGATCTCATCAACAAGTACGTGCTGTCCGAGGCCATGTTCGATGAGAAGGACGCCGACGCGATGTACGATAAGTATTTGGGGTATGCGGGCGTAGACATGGAAAAGACACGGGCTTCTGAGAACGGCGTGGTCTCCGGAGTCAAGCCTGGTTTCAAGATGGAAGACGGTGTCATGCTGGCTGAGAATGGCGCCGGAACCATGAGTGATGCCGCTGGAAAGGGAAAAGCTGCGGCGCTCGGCGATGACGGTCACGGAGACCTGCAGACGCATCAGCAAAAAAAACACTGCGGGAAAAGAGCAGACGGAGGCTCTGGAGGCAGTCTCTCGCAGGTATTCCGCTGCGCAGGGTCGCGAGATGGAAGCGCAAGTCGCCAAACCCGACAGTTCAACGGGAGCGGCATGGCTCGTGGAAGAGTGGGAGAAACAAACCGGCAACAGTGTTAGAGACGTTGAAGAGCATTACAAGCAAAAGCCCGGAGTCAAGCCCACCTGGATCAAGGATGAACTCGGCAAGACCGGGTATTACGAAAAAAGGGCCAAGGACTATGAGGAGCGGAACCCCGGAAAAAATGCGCCGGCCTACTATCGCGAATACGGCGATAACTACGTCAGGCGGTTCGACAAGCTGAAGCCGGAATTATCCGAGAAGGGGCAGACGTGGATGGAGAAAACCAAGAACCTGCTTCAGTTCAAGATGGAATCAGGGCTGAGGAGCGGCGAGTGGGACGAATCAAAGCCAGAGGAATTGAAGAAAAAGGCTTACGATTCTCACTCTGAAGCGTATCTTGAGGCAGGTTTGGCGGAGTTGCCTCAGGAAGACATTGACAAGATCATTGGAACTGTCGATGCCACAGGCATGTGGCATTTGGATGCCTTCCGTGAATCCCTAGAAGTTGGCAAAGGAATCTGGCAGAAAAAAGGATTGGGTAAAGCGGCAAGAACTGCCGGAGCAGGAGCGTTGCATATGATCCCCAAAAATCCTGAAGCTTATGATCAAACCGAAGAGATGCTCGATACCAATCCTTATGTTCGGAAGCTAAAATAATAGTATTGAAGGGGAACTATGTCTCCCCTTTTACTTTTATTTTATTACCCTTCTCCACGGTTTCTAATAATCCACCCCAAAACACTGAAGCCAGCACAACAGCCCATCCATGCATGGCAAGTAAAACCACAGGGAATGCTATGCCGCTCATTGCCAGGATAAAAGGTATCTGGGAAAGCCCCAATGGCTCGGGTTTTTCGGAGGCCAACCCTATATAAAAGCCGATTGGTCCGAGTAACAAGACGATCGAACCGGACAGGGCTCCCAGGATGACCCCGCTGACGTATTGCTTTCCTCGCTTTTCATAAAGCAGCCGCCATATGACAAAACTCAAGAATAACGCTCCGAAAACTGCACATATTGATGCCGAGTAGGGAGCCCCCTTCCAAAGCAAATGAATCGCCAAAGCATAGACAAACGCAATGCAGGCGATGCCCCCGGCAAAGAGACAGGTGAATTTTCGAGAGCGGGTCATGGCAATTTGATTGCCACATTCGATATCATATGTCCATCGCGTGCGCTTGTGCTTATGGCAAGGTGGAATGGTCGGGATGATGTTTTCATTTTTTTACTGGCAAGATTATCTCAATCTTCTGGTTGACCGCGATTGCCACCCATCCATTCCCAAGGTCTTCTCTGTTCCCTGGTATTGCCATTCTCCCGGAAGTTGGTTGCGCGTCCCTTCAATGGCCTCTGCCGGGGAGCGCAACTGCTGGACATACCGGTGAAATGCACCTCCATGGCTGTCGAGCGAATCTTGATGCCGATGGAATGCCGGCTCCGGCCGGTCGATTTCGCTTGACAGCTTTTCGGTTGAATTATGATAGTAGCCAACTTTCATCATGAAAATCGTATGGATGCCGCCACCGGGATGGCGGAATGGCCGACAATGCATGATAATGCGTCATGATATTTAGTAATTTCAAATAGTTTTAGAAGGATTTGGTGTATGATTCTCTTCCCCGCTGTCGATATCAAGAACGGCCAGTGCGTCCGCCTGGCCCAGGGCAAGGAGGACCAGGTCACGGTCTTCGGCCCGGACCCCGTGGCCCAGGCGAAATACTGGGCCGAGCAGGGGGCCCGCTACCTGCATGTGGTGGACCTGGACGGCGCGTTCTCCGGCGTGCCCCGCAACTTCGAGCTGATCAAGTCCATCTGCGCGGCCATCGACATCCCGGTCCAGCTCGGCGGCGGCATCCGCGACGTGGCCACGGCCGAGAAGTACATCGAGGCCGGGGTGCACCGGCTCATCATCGGGACCATGGCCCTGGAGAGCCCGGAGCTGTTCTCCGAGCTCTGCCGCGCCCTGCCCGGCCGCATCGGCGTCTCGCTGGACGCGGTGGACGGCCGCCTCAAGACCAAGGGCTGGGTCGAGGACGCCGGGCTGACCATGGACGACGTCCTGCCCCGGCTGGAGGCGGACAAGGTCCGGTTCATCGTCTACACCGACATCTCGCGCGACGGCATGCAGACCGGCGTCAACGTGGAGGGCCTCGCCGCCCTGTGCGCCAAGACGTCCATCCCGGTCATCGCGGCCGGGGGCGTGCACACCATGGACGACATCAAGGCCCTCTATCCGCTCTCGAAAAAGGGGCTGGAAGGGGCCATCTCCGGTCGGGCCATCTACGTCGGCACCCTGGACGTCCGGGAGGCCATCGCCTGGATCGACGCCCGGTAGGGCCCGCCGGGGCCGACCCGCAGCAGCGGGCCGCCCGAGCGTTTTTCGCCCCCTTTTCCCGCCCGGCCAGGGCAGGGGAGAGGGGGCCTTCTTATCCCGCCGGGCCGGGCGCTCCCGGGCGGCCGGGCGGGACTTGATTTGACTTCGCCGCAGTGCGGCAGTAAACCGCAAAAATGGAAACCGTAGCGGAGAATCCCTCGGGCAAACGCCTCGCGGCCCTTTCCCTGGCCGCGCTGGGTGTGGTCTTCGGCGATATCGGGACCAGCCCGCTCTACGCCCTGCGCGAGTGCTTCCACGGCGAGTACGCCATCGCGGTCACGCCGGACAATGTCCTCGGGGTGCTCTCCCTGATCTTCTGGGCCCTGCTGCTCATCGTCACGGTCAAGTACCTGCTCTTCATCCTGCGCGCGGACAACCACGGCGAGGGCGGCGTCATCGCCCTGACCGCCCTAGTCCGGCCCATGCGCGTGGTCAAGGGCACCGTGGCCTGGCTCCTGGTGGGCCTCGGGCTCTTCGCCTCCTGCCTGCTCTACGGCGACGGCATGATTACCCCGGCCATCTCGGTCATGAGCGCCATCGAGGGACTGGATCTCATCGCCCCGGCCTGCCAGCCCTATGTGGTCCATATCACTCTGGCCATCCTGATCGGGCTGTTCCTCATCCAGAAGCACGGCACGGCCATGGTGGGCGCGCTCTTCGGCCCGATCATCCTGCTTTGGCTCGGCTGTCTGGCCGTGCTCGGGTTCATCCAGGTGGCGAGCCACCCGGCCGTGTTGGTGGCGGTGTCGCCCTGGCATGGGCTCTCCTTCCTCCTGCGCAACCACCTGCACGGCTTCGTGGTCCTGGGCGCGGTTTTCCTGGTGGTTACCGGCGCCGAGGCCATCTATGCGGACATGGGGCACTTCGGCCGCCGCCCCATCCGGCTGACCTGGTTCGTCGTGGCCCTGCCCAGCCTGGTCCTCAACTATTTCGGCCAGGGCGCGAACCTGCTGCACCACCCGGCGGACGCCTACCATCCCTTCTACGCCATCGTGCCCCGCTGGGGGCTCGCGCCCATGGTCGGCCTGGCCACCATGGCCACCATAATCGCCTCCCAGGCCGTCATCACCGGCGCGTTCTCCCTGACCAGCCAGGCCATCCGGCTGGGCTACCTGCCGCGTCTGCGCGTCACCCACACCTCGGCCCAGCACCGGGGACAGATCTACGTGGCCCCGGTCAACTGGCTGCTGATGCTCTGCACCATCGGCCTGGTCCTCGGGTTCCAGTCCTCCAGCAGGCTGGCGGCGGCATACGGCGTGGCCGTGACCACGACCATGCTCATCACCTCCATCCTCTACTTCAAGGTCCTGCGCACGCTGCGCCACTGGTCGCTCTACGCGGCCGCGTCCCTGACCGCCCTGTTCCTGGTGGTGGACGTCTCCTTCCTCTCGGCCAACCTGACCAAGATATTCCACGGCGCGTGGTTCCCCCTGGTCGTGGGCCTGTTCTTCTTTCTGGTCATGGTCACCTGGAAGCAGGGCAGCGACATCCTGGCCGCCAGGATGCGCGCGCTGACCATGGATGTGGAGGACTTCCTGGGCCGCGTGCCCGAGGAGAATCCGGCGCGCATCCCCGGCCAGGCCTTTTTCCTGACCCGTAGCCGGGACATCGTGCCCGTGGCCATGCTCCAGAACCTGCGCCACAACAAGATCCTGCATACCAAGGTCTACCTCCTGCACATCCGCACCGAGGAGATTCCGCGCGTGCCGAACTTCGACAAGATCGAGGTGGAGAAGATCGGCCTGGGCATCAGCCGGATCATCGTCCACTACGGGTTCATGGAGGAGCCGGACATCCGGACCATCTTTTCCCTGTGCCGGGGCCAGGGGTTGGACGTGGACCTGGACCAGGCCAGCTTCTTCCTGGGCCGAGAGAAGCTCACCGTGGGCGAGCACCCGGCCATGAGCCGCTGGCGCGCCGTGCTCTTCCAGTTCCTGTCGCGCAACGCCATGGACGCCGCGTCCTTCTTCAACATCCCCTCCGACAGGGTCATCGAGGTGGGCGCGCGGCTGGAGCTGTAACCGCTTCGGCGATCCTTCCCCCAGACCTAGGCAACTTGAAAAGTGAGCGGCATGTTCGCTTTTGAAAAATGAATGATAAATTCATTTTTGAATTCGAAGGGAGGAGCGGCTGGTGCAGGTCTTGAAAAGGACGTCAGAGGCAGGATCGCGCGGGCGGCCGAGGCCAGGATGCGGCGCTTATCGCCTGCGCGAGCATGTCTTCGACGCCGTGGCGGGATTGCGAAGTTTCCTGACCGAGGAACAGGCGCGTCGGGAGTCCCGGCGCGCCGCATAAGAGAAAGCCCCTCCGCTCGGCGAAGGGGCTTTCTTATGCGGCCCCATGTCAATCCCTCCCATTTGCCCTGTCTTCGACTGTTCACAGGCCAGACTCTACCCTCACCATTGCGGCTAATAGAGTGTATTCCTTTTCTTATTCGTGCTCTGCGGCACC
>NZ_JAQUWN010000083.1 GCF_028692895.1 Pseudodesulfovibrio sp. | reverse complement strand
TTTTTGTTTTCGCCAGCCTATCGCGAACAACCTCGCCCTTCCATCTCGGGATTGTCGCCCCAGCCCCCCGACTGAATACGCCCGCCCCACTTGACCCTCAACAGGATATGCCCTACCTGAAAACGCCTATTCGACACGAACGACCTGTAATAAAGGGGTGTTACGCAATGGAATTGAAGGGCATTGAACTCAAGAACGGCGAAAAGATAAGACTCAATAAATTCACGCTATTGGTAGGTCCGAACAATGTAGGGAAATCTCAAACCCTAAAAGACATTCATAACAGGCTGACCAAGGGTGCAGCGGCTGAAACTACGTTAGTGTCAAGCATAACCCTTGACCGCCCAAGCTCATACGAAGAATTGATAAAGGATTTGGTTGTCAGACCTGATCCCATAAACGTTGGACACGAATGCTTCGACGGCATCACATCAGATTTTAACCCCAATTCAATGCTTCGAATGCAAACTGGCAGTCTTGAAAAGGTGTTCACATCTCAACCGGAAGCAGGCTATACGCTTTATAATCTAAGCAAGTTTCGTGTATTTTACATGGATTCAGAGTCAAGATTATCAATCGCCAGTTCATGCAAAAGCTACATACCAGACGAATCGACACCAACAAGCTTGGTTCAAGCTCTTTATGGGAAATTCGGAAAACTTGACGACAAACTTGAAGACGCATTCGAAACAACCTTCAAGAAAAAAATCCGCCTCGACTACAGTGCTGGCCCCAGACTTCGATTTGCTGTTGGGGACTCATTTGAAAACATTCCCCAAGACTCCCGTGAGGCATACCCTATAATGAAAGAATATGCTTCACTTGAAGAACAAGGAGATGGATTCCGAAGTTTTGTAGCAGTTATCCTCTGCCTTCTTTTGTCAAAAGGGAAAGTCCTTTTGCTAGATGAACCTGAAGCATTCTTACACCCGGAACAGGCAAGACGCTTAGGGAAATGGATAGCTGATCATATAGAGACCTTTCCTTGTCAGGTAATCGTTGCGACTCATAACGCCAACTTCCTTTCGGGAGTACTTGCAGGAAGACAACCCGCAGAGATCTTCAGACTGAACAGGAAGAACGACATCACCGACTATTGCCCCATAACAGCGGATGCGACACGCGCCTTAGCGACCTCTCCCATTTTATCAAGTCAAAGAGTGCTTGAAGGCATATTCGCAAGAGGCGTGGTCGTCTGCGAAGCGGATTCAGACAGAGTCATTTACAACTCTGTCGCAATTCACAACCACAATGAGCAAGAACTTCTTTTCTTGCACGCCCACAACAAACAAACCGTGAAGGATGTCGTGAGTCTATTAAAAGCAGCCTCAATTCCTGTAGCTGCTGTTGTCGACATCGATATCTTCAACTCAAACGATGAACTGGACAACCTCCTAAGCGCTTTTGATCCCAATGCCGATCATTCAAAAGCCCTAGCGCTTAGGGAAAAACTTGGCGCTCATGTCGACAAGTTCGCAGAAGATGAAGTGCTGGATAAAATCAAGAAAGATCTCATGGACTTCTTAGACCAGCTCGAAAACAAGGAACACACGCTTGAAGGGGCACGGGCAGCGCTCAAAAGAATACGAGGCGAAGGGAGCAAATGGTCCAAAGTCAAATCAAAGGGACTATCCGTTTTTGAAAAGGATATTCGAACTGAGGCAATGCAGCTTGTCGACGAATGCAAAAACCAAGGATTATTTGTAGTGCCGGTTGGGGAACTGGAGGGGTGGATGGATCTTGGTGTCCGAAAAAACAGATGGGTCCTACTAGCGTTAGAACGAATATCTGACGGCAATGCCTCAAATGAACTTATTGGTTTTGTTGGGAAAATCATATCTTGGGTCTACGGAAACGCCAACGACTGATCCCCAATAATATGGTCAGCCTCCTTTATGTGCCCCCAGCCAATCAATCTGCATGGATTGGCAGATAAAACCTGCGCGCCAAATCGATTTCTTCGGGGCGCGGAGATCGGATGTTCAGCTCCTCTTATCCCGACCTGAGGCGAGCATCGGCTATCAAACTGCCCACCTTGCTGATGACCCCGGGCGTCTTTTGGTATAAGGCATAGGCGCATGCAACTTCAGGAGGCGCAATGACACTCCCCACTCGTCCATCTCTTCAGTATCGCTGGCAACTGCGCGATGACAACGGCAAGCCCGTCCTGGTCTATTACGGGTTGCGCAATCCGCCCCGGCATACCGCGTCCGCGCTGGCCGTCGCCCCGGAGATCGCCATGGACGTCGCCGCCCTCGACGGTGGCCGGCCGCTGGCCGACCTGCCGCAGGCCCTGACCGGACACCCCGACTTCCTGCGCCTGGCCGAGGAGGGCGTCATCGTCGACGCGGCGGACGTCCGGCAGGCGGCGACCCCGGAGAACCGTCGGCAGTGCACCCGGTGCATCAACGACGACCATCTCATTCCGGGCCTCGAATTCGACGAAAACGGCCTGTGCGCCTTCTGCCAGTGCTATGAACGGGCGCAAGAGGCCGGGGTCTCGGCCGGGCCGCAGAATTTCATCACCGAAGCGGAACTGCTGGACGCGGCGCGCCGCAACACCCGGTCCCGCTTCGACGTCATGGTGCTGTGCACGGGCGGCAAGGACTCCACCTACCTGCTGTGGTTCCTGGCCAAGAAGCTCGGGCTGCGCGTCCTGGCCGCCGCCTGGAACATGCCCTACACCAACGACACCTGCCGCGAGAACCTCCGCAGGGCCGTCGCGCTGCTGCCGTCCGTGGAGCTGATCGAGCGGACCCTGCCCTGGGACATGGTCCGCCAGGCCATGCGCGAGCAGTTCGCGGCCATCGGCGCGCCCTGCCTCTGCCCCACCGTGGCCCACGTCCTCTTCTTCCCCGTGGCCGTGGAGGAGCGGATTCCCTTCATCATGCAGGGGGTCGAGGAGGTCCAGCTCGCCGTGGCCAGCTACGTCATGAACGAGCTGAAATCCCCGGGCAAGGCCGCGCAGGCCGCCGCGCCCTCCCAGCGGGACATGACCCTCGGCTTCTTCGGCATGGTCGCCAACGCCCCGGAGCCCCATCCGCCCTACGCCATGACGGCCGAATTCCTCCACTACCAGCGCGCCGTCCGGAAGGGCCTGGAGCCGCTGTACCGCCAGCTTGACCAGACCCTGGCGGCGGCCCGCCGGGACCCGGACATCCCCGTCCCCGAGCTGCGTCGGCTGAAGACCAACGAGACCTACGGCACCTGGAAGGAAGTCGGCGAGCTGATAAAAAAGGAAATGGCCTGGGAGATGCCTCCCGAGCACAAGGGCCTGCTCCACACCAGTTGCCGGATCGAAACCGTCAAGGACTACTGCCAGTTCATGCGCTTCCGGAACATGCGGAGCACCTTTTTCCCCCAGTCCATCGTCGAGGTCAGCGCCGGGGTGTATTTCGGCCTGATCTCCCGCGAGGAGGGCCTGGCCGAGCTGGAGCACCTCGGGTATCACGGGGAGCCCGCCCCCCTCGGGCCGCTGCTCGACGACCTGGGCCTGCGCGGGCAGGACCCGGAGGGACACGGGGAGATGCGTTTTTCATTATGCGATTGCGGCAAGTGCGCCGGATGAGTGCGGACGCCGCCGACCGCAAAACCCCGCAAACGGTCAACGACTGGGCCGAGAGGTAGCCATATGGATTTTCTGAACAGGACCCGCCCGATCATGGGTGAGGACGGATTGGCCATTCTCCGGGAGAAGGTCATCGCCTTCGCCGGGCTGGGCGGTGTGGGCGGCGGGGCGTTCCTCGCCCTGGTCCGCTGCGGCGCAAGCCGGTTCCGCCTGGCGGAAAACGGCATTTTCGATCCGCCGGACATGAACCGACAGGCCGCGGCCTTCGGCTCCACCATGGACCGGCCGAAACTGGACGTGTACGTCGAGCTGGCCCGCTCAATCAACCCCGGCCTGGAGATCACGCCCTATCCCGAGGGCGTCACCGCCGACAACTTCGAAGGCTTCCTGGCCGGTGCGGACGCCTACGTCGCGGTCATCGACGCGGAAAAGGGGGCGGACGTGAAGCGCATGACCTCGCCCATGCAGGAACGGTACGGCATTCCGGCCTTCACCTGCGGGGCCCTCGGCTTCGGGGCGGTCATGATCAACTACGCGGCTGACGGGATGAAGGCGGAAGAATTCTGGTCCCTGGCCGCCAAGGGGAACACCGGCAAAGGGCTGCTGCCTTCGTCCATGCTGCGCCATTTCAGCGGCCCGGCCATGGACCGGGTAACGCAATGCCTACCGACCGGCATCGTGCCGACCACGGCCATCGGCGGGCTGGCGGCCAACGCCCTGCTGGCCAACGAGGTGCTCGCCCATTTCCTGGCCGGCACCGGCCTGGTGGAGCGCCCCGCCGTGTTCGCCCCGCGGTACGTTGCCCTCGACTTCATGACCCTGACCCTGCGTGTGGGCGACGTGACCCGGCCCGACTTGCCATGACAACGGCGGAGTTCCGAAAACCAGCACCCTGAGGACACCATGGACAACGAATTCCGCACCGCCCTGTTCACTCCCGAGGACGCCCCGGAAATCTCCCGTTTCTACCGGGAGACCTACGGCGACGATTTCCCGATCAAATACGTCTATGACCCGGCGGAAATCGTCCGGCGGCATGACGGCGTGAACCACCGGACCGCCATCGTGCGCGACGGCGACGGCCTGATCGCGGGCATGGGCAGCCTCTTCCGCCTGGCCCCCAACCCCCTGCTCTACGAGGCCGGGCAATTGATGGTCGCCAGGCGGCATCGGGGAAAGGGAGTGTCCAACATCGTCGGCCGTGCGGTCCTGGAGGAATTCCCGACCCAGATTCCGGTGGAGGCCGTGTTCATCGAGGCCTTGTGCAGCCACACCCTGTCCCAGCCCTCCGCCACGAACCAAGGGCTGCTCCCCACCGGGGTGGAGCTGGAGCGGATGCCGCCCCTGGGGCCGAAAAAAGGCGGCGCGGCCGGGAACGTCACGCTGCTCATGCTCTTCCGGGTCTACCGTGACGCCCCGCACGCCATCCATCCCCATCCCGCCCATGCCGATTTCATCGGCCAGCGCCTGCGAGAGCTCGGGATCGAGCGGACCTTCGAGCCGGGCGGCCCGCCCGAGGCCGCAGCCACGGACGCGCAACCGGACATCCTGCGGGACGCCGCCATCGCCACCCTGACGGTCTCCCGGCCGGGCCGGGACTGGCCCGACGCCCTGGCCCGGTTCGAGGCCGAGGCCGCCGGATGCGTCCGGCACGTCCGGCTGAACCTGGGCGACCCGGCGGCGCCCTGGGCCGTCGACGTCCTGCGCGACCGGGGGTTCTTTCTGGGCGCCTACCTGCCCCTCTGGTTCGGAACGGACGGCGTCCTCCTGCAAAAGCTGCCCGCCGCCCCCGACTTCTCGGCCCCGCAATACGCCTCGGAAGGGGCGAAGTCCCTGGCCGAAGCCATTCGCGCCGATTGGGAGGCGGTGACGGGCGGGAACTGACGCCCCAGCCGAGCCTCAGGATTCATCCCGCCACAACTTGCCGCAATGTGGCGGGATGAAAACCGCGCCGACTTCACGCACCCCAGCCCCCCGCATGTGCCGGGAATCACAATTGACGTTTGACACGGCACCCGAGTTTTTGTAGTTCCCCCCTCCTGACCGCGCGCAGGGCTCAGCCCGGACGCGCCTTGACAGAGGAAACCAGGGGATGGACACCCGCCGGACCTGCGCCGCTCCCCCGATCCCGATCGGGAAATTCGGCACAAGCCCGCCGGTCCGGAAGACGCCGGCCAACGGCATGACACGGCACTTCACTACGACCGTCGACGCCCGGAAAGCCCTTGGCGGGCTTCATGAGGGAAACGTCCCCCTATCCGCCGGGATGCGCACGCCATGCCACCGTCCGCCGCTTGCTCAGTGGATGCATGTCGCACCGTATCTCAGCGACCACATTGAGGAATCGCCCCACCTGAACGGAAGTCGCGCCCCTCTCTTCCTCCGCACCGAATCCGGGTGGATAGTGCGCAAGGACGGGATGATCGTTCCGCAGGGAAGGACGAACTATTGTTTTGACCGGCCGGTCCGGCCCGAACCATCAACCAGCACGGAATGAATACAATGGATAACGCACAACACCACGGGGCCTCCATTGGCTCCGCCGCCCGCCCCCGGATGCAGCACTTTGTCCCCGAACAGGGCGTCTGCGCCAAGGAAATCGACTTCGTCGTGGACAACGGCAGCATCGACTACGTCAGCTTCGTCGGCGGCTGCGAGGGCAACCACAAGGCCATCGCCTCCATGGTCGAGGGCATGAACGTCCAGTTCGTCCTGGACCGGTTCAGCGGCATCACCTGCGGCTCCAAGTCCACCTCCTGCGTGGACCAGTTCTGCCACGCCCTGCGCGAGTACCTGGAGAGGCAGCCCAAGTAGGCGCGCACGCATCCCCTTGGGGGATTCGCGAAAACGACGAGGGGCAGCGGCCGGACCGCTGCCCCTCTCCTTTTGCGCCGCCCCGGGCCGCGCTAATGCTCGTGATAGTAGCCGAGCAGGACCTTGACCAGGGCCTCCAACTGGTCCACGGGCTCCATGGACGCGTTCTGCTTGCACTTCATGGCCCCGACCATGACCGCATGGTGGTCCCCGAGGCGCTGGGCGTAGTCCTTCTGGTCCGCCTTGACCCGCTGGGTCAGGAAATAGTCCGAAATGGTCCGAATGATATTTTCGGCATGCAGCTCCTTGGTGTTCACCCAGCGGACGAACTGCTGGCGCGACTGCACGTCGGTCTTGGCGTTCAGCTCGCCGAGCTCCGCCACGGCCTTGCGAATGGTGGCCACGTCCTCCAGCATGGACTGCACGCGCGCATGGTCGTCGTAGATGCCGCAGGGCACCTGGCAATGGGCCGAGGCCGACCGGGCCGCAAGCCCGAGCAAGCCGATCATCAGGGCGACGCCCAACCATTGACATTTCCGCATTCTTCCGCTCCTTTGCTTGTTTTTTCCCCAGACTCCGCCCGTCCGGCGCCCCGCCGGAAAGGAGGAGAGCCCCACACCCTCACCTATAGAAGAGGAAGCCCAAGACGTCCAGGCATGGAGAATAATTCTTCTCCTCCCTCCATTTTTCCAGTACCCTTCGGGCCAATCAGTTCACCCACTCAACCGCAACGAGAGATCATCCAATGACCGCCATATCCACTTCCATATTCGAACTGCTCAAGATCGGCCCCGGCCCCTCCAGCTCGCACACCATCGGCCCCATGCGGGCCGGGTACGACTTCATGGAGCGCATCCGCGAACTGCCGGAATCGGACCGCAACCGGGCAGACGGCCTGGAGATCCGCCTATTCGGCTCGCTTTCCGCCACCGGCGAGGGCCACGGCACCCCGCGCGCCATCATGGCCGGAATGCTAGGCCAGCAGCCGGACACCTGCCGATCCGACGCCATGGAACAATTTTGTGAAAAGGACCGCCCCTTCGATCTCGACATGGGCTGCCGAAAGCTGGCCTACCGCACCGGGGACATCATCTTCGACGCCGTGCAGCACGACTATCCACACAGCAATACCATGATCTTCCGGCTCAAGGCCGGGGACGATGTCCTGCTGGAACGAATATACTTCTCCGTGGGCGGCGGTTTCCTGCGCTGGCAGGGATGGGAGGAGCCCCGGCGCGGCGAGCCGGTCTATCCCTATGAGACCATGGCCCAGCTCAAGGACCACCTGCGCCAAAACTCCATCCGGCTGCACACCCTGGTCCTGGCCAATGAAAAAAGCATCACCGGCATGTGCGAAGCCGAGATCGTCGAGGGGCTCGACCGCATCGTGGCCGTCATGGAAAACGCCGTGGAACAAGGCATTGCGGCCAAGGGAGTGCTGCCCGGCCCCATCGGACTGCAACGCAAGGCGAACCAGATGTACAAAAGCGCCAAAAAGCTCGAATTCCAGGGCTCGGGCTTCCTCCGCGCCATCAACGCCTACGCCCTGGCCGCCTCCGAGGAGAACGCCACGGGACACTGCGTGGTCACCGCGCCCACCTGCGGGGCCGCCGGGGTCATCCCGGCCATCATCTTCATGCTCAAGCGGCACATGGGCGCGCTCCAGAAGGAGATTCGCCAGGGGCTTCTCGCGGCTGCGGCCGTGGGCTTCCTGGCCAAGCACAACGCCTCCATCTCCGGAGCCGAGGTGGGCTGCCAGGGCGAGGTCGGCGTGGCCTCCTCCATGGCCGCCGCCCTGCTCTCCTACGCGCGCGGCCACCGCTTCCAGGTGACGGAAAACGCTGCGGAAATCGCCATGGAGCACCACCTGGGCCTGACCTGCGACCCTGTGGGCGGCTTCGTCCAGATCCCGTGCATCGAGCGCAACGCCATGGGCGCGGTCAAGGCGTACAACGCCTTCCTCATCGCCTCGACATTGGAGGAATCTTACCAAATGGTCAATTTGGACAAGGTGTTCAAGGCCATGGCCCAGACCGGCAGGGACATGTCCAGAAAATACAAGGAGACGTCACTCGGCGGGCTGGCCCTGAGCGTGCCTGAATGCTGAGCCAACCGCTTGATTTTCAAGGCCAAGCAGACGTTTCATGGCCTGGGCGACGAGATGCAGAATAAAATTCTGGCCATATGTCGCGCGTCTGAATTAATATTGCCCTAAGCCCGTAATTCTGCTAGGGACGGTCCTGGCTTTTCCAGCCGAATATCTTTTTCGGGGTACGAAACGTGATTTCTTTCAAAAATGTCAACAAATGGTACGGGGACTTCCACGTCCTCAACAACATCAACCTCGACATTAAGAAAGGCGAGGTGGTGGTCATCTGCGGGCCGTCTGGCTCGGGCAAGTCCACCCTGATCCGCTGCATCAACCGGCTGGAGCCCATCCAGGAGGGCGACATCCTGGTGGACGGCATGAACGTCTCGGACGCGCGCACCAACATGACCCTGCTCCGGGCCGAGGTCGGCTTCGTCTTCCAGCAGTTCAACCTCTACCCGCACATGACCGTCATGGACAACATCATCCTCGCGCCCACCCTGGTGCGCGGGATGAGCAAGGGGCAGGCCACGGCCATCGGCATGAACCTGCTCAAGAAGGTCAACATCCCGGACAAGGCCGGGGCGTACCCGTCCCAGCTCTCCGGCGGCCAGCAGCAGCGCGTGGCCATCGCCCGAGGCCTGGCCATGCAGCCCAAGATCATGCTCTTCGACGAGCCCACCTCCGCACTGGACCCGGAGATGATCAACGAGGTACTGGACGTCATGAAGTCCCTCGCCCGCGAGGGCATGACCATGATCTGCGTCACCCACGAGATGGGCTTCGCCCGCGAGGTGGCGGACCGCGTCATCTTCATGGACGGCGGCAACCTGATCGAGGAGAACTCGCCCGAGGAGTTCTTCAACCATCCCAAGAGCGACCGGACCAAGGACTTTCTCAGCAAGATCCTCAGCCATTAGGTATAAGGATATATACGCTCCGGGCGGGCATGGTGTCCGGGCGGAGCGGGTTTTTGGGTGAACTCAAAACCATCGAGAGGAGAGGAAAATGCGCATTCTGAAGATCACCGCCCTGACCGCGCTGCTGGTCATGGCCGCCACCATGGCCTACGCCGGTCCCACCTATGACCGCGTCATGTCCACCAAGGTCCTCAAAGCCGGTCTCACCAACCAGGGCATCCCGGCCGGCTTCATCAACGACAAGAACGAGTGGGTCGGCTTCGACGTCGACATCGCCGCCGAGATCGCCAAACGCCTCGGCTGCAAGCTCGAAAAGGTCGTTGTCAACAACAACACCCGCGTCACCTACGTGCAGACCAACCCGCCCAAGGTCGACATGACCCTGGCCAACATGACCCACAAGCGCTCCCGCGACGAGCAGATCGACTTCTCCATCACCTACTTCTTCGACGGCCAGAAGTTCCTGGCCAAGAAGGGCGCCATCAAGGACGTGAAGGACCTGGCCAACGCCAAGGTCGGCTCCATGCAGGGCACCACCTCCATCATCAACGCCACCGAGTACCTGAAGAAGATCGGCAACCCGAATCCGACCGTCATCGGTTACGACGGTGAGATCGCCATGTTCGAAGCCCTGCGTTCCGGCCGCGTCCAGGCCATCTCCACCGACGCCACCATCCTCCTCGGCTACGCCGCCAAGGAGCCCGGCAAGTACGAGCTGGTCGGCGACTTCATCTCCGACGAACCCTATGGCATCGGCCTGCCCCAGGACGACTCCAAGTGGCGCGACACCATCAACTTCACCCTTCAGGACATGTGGATGGACGGCACCTACAAGCAGATCTACATGAAGTGGTTCGGTCCCGACACTCCCTACAACTTCCCGCTGACCTCCAAGATCGAGATGTGGCCGTAAGCCGCACGAGATAGTCATTACATGGTCCCGGAGCTTCGGCTCCGGGACCTCGTTTGAGAGAGACCGATGATCAAGAGACATTTCGAGAAATCCTGGGTCCAGAACCTGAGCCTGCTGGCCATGCTCGGCCTGCTGGTCTACTATTTCGCCTTTGTCTTCGACTTCAAGTATGATTTCGACTGGGCGATCTTCGTCACCGACGGGCAATACGGCAACATGGGCGACCTGATGCTCCACGGTCTGCACCTGACCGTCACCATCACCCTGTATTCCGCCGTCATCGCCCTGGTCCTGGGCACGGTCATCGGCCTGGCCCGGCTCTCCAAGTTCAAGCCGGTCTACTGGTTCGCCACCTGCTACGTCGAGCTGTTCCGCAACACCCCGCTGCTCATCCAGCTCTTTTTCTGGAACTTCGCCTTTCCCTACGCCTTTCCCGATGAAATCCGCACCAAGCTGTACGACATGGACTTCGAGTTCTGGGTGGCGACCATCGGCTGCGGCATCTTCACCTCCGCCTTCATGGCCGAGATCATCCGCGCGGGCATCCAGTCCATCCCCAAGGGGCTGCTGGAGGCCTCCTACTCTTCGGGCCTGAGCTTCAACCAGACCCTGCGCAAGGTCATCCTGCCCCTGGCATTCCGCGAGATCATCCCGCCGCTGGGCAGCGAATTCCTGAACAACATGAAGAACACCTCGCTCGCCATGACCATCGGCGTGGGCGAGGTCTGCTGGTCCATGCAGGAGGTCCTCTCGCTGACCTTCCGGACCTTCGAGGCCCTGGTGGCGGCCACCGTCATCTACCTGGCCCTCTCCCTGTCCATCTCGGTCATCCTCAACATGGTCAACGCCAAGCTGAAGATCGTGCCGGACGGCAAGAAACCGTTGCTGCGCAAGGTGGCGGACGCGGCCTTCACGCCCTTCACCCTGCTGGCCGACGGCCTGGAGCGGGTCCTGTGGCACTTCCGCAAGGCCCCGGACGCGTCCAAGACCATCTCGCCCCTGCGCCGTCTGCTGCGGCTGGGGTGGCGAAAAACCGTCCAGGCGCTGAAGTGGCTGTTCATCGCCGCCATGCTTTACGTCATCTACAAGGCCGTGCGCGCCATCGCCGGGTTCCACTTCGACATCATATGGGCCAACCTGCCCACCCTGCTCAAGTGGCGCTTCCCCGGCGGCGACGAGTCAGAATTCTTCCTGGGCCTGGGCGGCCTCTCCGGCTCGGTGCTCATGGCCGTCATCTCCATTTCCGGCAGCTTCCTGATCGGCCTTGTGGTGGGCATGGGCCGCACCGCCAGGAACCGGGCCGTCCGCATCCCCTGCACGCTCTACATCGAACTGGTCCGGGCCGTGCCGCTCATCCTGGTC
Source organism: Pseudodesulfovibrio sp. (assembly GCF_028692895.1). GTDB lineage: Bacteria > Desulfobacterota > Desulfovibrionia > Desulfovibrionales > Desulfovibrionaceae > Pseudodesulfovibrio. The sequence continues at coordinate 1,071 of NZ_JAQUWN010000083.1, read as the reverse complement.
ATCTTCTGGTTCTACACCGCCATCCTGGAGTTCATCATCAAGGTGGACCTCCACGCCTTCTGGGCCGCGACCATCGCCATGACCTTCTTCTTCGGCGCCTACATCGCCGAGACCGTGCGCGGCGGCATCGACAACATCCCCAAGGGCCAGGTGGAGGCGGCCAAGGCCTCGGGTCTGAGCTACCTCCAGACCATGCGCAAGATCGTCCTGCCCCAGGCCCTCAAGCAGATGCTTCCGGCCCTGGTCGGCATGTTCATCGCCGCCTTCAAGGACACCTCGCTGGCCTACATCATCGGCGTCATGGAGCTGACCCGCGCGGCCTACGCCATCAACAACCGGACCATGATCTACCCCTTCGAGATCTACACCACCGTGGCCGCGCTCTACTTCGTCTGCTGCTACGTCATGAGCCTGTACGCCAAACGGCTGGAGCGCAGGCTCAGCCCCGAAACCGTGCGCATCGAGATGTAGCCCGATCCGCCCCCCCTTATCACACGCAAAAGGCCCTCCCCATGGAGGGCCTTTTTGTTCGCGCCTGCGCAAAAATGGTACGCTACGGCAGCGCATGGAGCATACAATATACCACAATTACTGGATATAAATATGGCATGTCGTTTGCGATATCCCGGGTGAAATCAACACCGACCCCGGAGGTCACCATGCAACGCTCCCTGACCATCACCCTGACTCTTCTGGCCGTCCTGCTGGCCGCGTCCCTGTCCTTTGCCGGTCCCACGGCCCCGGGCGACCTGCTCCTCGCACCTCCCGCCGCCCTCAAGGCCAGCAAGCCATCCGTAGCCTTCTCCCACGCCGGGCACGCCAAGGCCGAAGTCGACTGCCGGACCTGCCACCACGCCTGGGACGGCAAGGAAGGCGTCCGCTCCTGCGCAGCCGCGGGCTGCCACGACCTGCCCGGCAAGCAGGGTGAGCGCACCTTTTACGCCGCCTTCCACGCCAAGGCCGACCGGAGCTGCCTGGGCTGCCACAAGACCGTCAAGGCCAAGGGCGTCAGCGCCCCCGTGGGCTGCAAGGAGTGTCACGCCAAGTAGCGGGGAGCCATCCCCCGGAAAA
>NZ_JAQUWN010000082.1 GCF_028692895.1 Pseudodesulfovibrio sp. | reverse complement strand
ATATGTGGAGCTGCTGGACGGGATTGAACCGTCTACCTCGTCCTTACCAAGGACGCGCTCTACCGATTGAGCTACAGCAGCGTTCCGGCTGTTTTCGATGAAATGGCAGGCCGAGTCTTTCATCGGCCCGCCGGGGTCTTTCATCGTTTGGTCGGGATGAGAGGATTTGAACCTCCGACCCCTTGAACCCCATTCAAGTGCGCTCCCAGACTGCGCTACATCCCGACGCGAAGGGAGTAACTATATGGAGCGGTCCGGATTGTCAATCGGTTTTGTAGAGAAAATTTCAAGATGCCCGTTTTTTCCTCCCCGATCCGTCGCCGGGAATTCTCCCGGCCCGGCCGGGAGTTGCGTCATTGCTTGATCGAGGCCGGGCAGGGCGGCCCTCCCGCCCGGCCGGACGGCGCGGCTCCCGGCTGGACGGAATGCGCACGTTGGTCTACATAGTCACTTCCGGCGTCCCGCCGCCAGGGCGGGGCCGCCGTTCCGGATCAATCGCACACCATGCCGGGTAGCATCATTATGGACAAGAAGGTCGACGTCCTCATCAACGTCTTCGCCAAGCCCTACCAGACCGCTCTGTCCCTGCTGTCGCTCATGCGCCACAGCGGCCGGTGGATCGACCGCATCTGGTTCGTCCAGGACAACCCCGAGGGCGCGGCCTTCGCCGGACGCCAGTTCGTCCTGGACCTGTTGCCCAACATCGAGTTCTACGAGCCCGTGGAGTCACGCTGGATCAAACATGCCGACTTGTCGCGCATGGGGGAGGAGCCGTACCGCCATTCCCTGCGCTACCAGTACGGCTGGGAGAAGACGGACAAGGACTGGGCGCTCGTGGTCCACAACGACATCAACGTCAAGGGCGACGTGGTCGGCCGGCTCCTGGACGCCATCCCCGGCCATCTGGCCGCCGGGCAGGTCGGCATGTGCTGGGTCTGCCCCGCCCATCACCACGGGCTGTGCTCGTCCGGGCGGTACCTGGAGTATCGGCCGGGCCTCAAGGAATTCCTGGCCATCGCCTCCGACCCCAAGGGGACCATGCTCACCGACGTGGTCAACTACATGGTCTGTCCCCAGTTGCGGCGCAATCCCTGGCCGCTGCCCGCCTGCCGGGTCAACGAGTGGTGCGCCCTGATCGACATGGCGAGGGCGCGGCCCCTGACAATGCCCCTGGGCGAAGTCCGGCCCTTCGGGGCCTATGTCTTCGACGGCGTGATGAAGGAGCCGGGGCCCGGCGAGGCGTACAAGGAGTTCGTCAACCACTTGGGCATTGTCTACGACATCGGCGTGGCTTGGTTTCGGGATATGCACCACCTGGGGCATACCTGCGCCCATGTGGACCTCGCCCCGGTGCTGGAGCATTGGTGGGGAGTGAAGACCCGGTATGACGATGCGTTGTATCATCAAAAGGAACTGCGCGCCCGCGCCGTCCTGGAGAAGGAATACGGAGTCCGCTTTTCGCGCTGACGAAACGGACTGCGCGGTGTTCCCCGTAGCGATTTTTTTCCGGGTCGGTCTAGGTTTATAATGGCGCGGGGTTGCAAAGCCGGTTAGAAAAGAGTCGGGAAAAGCGGATTTCTCACGGCAGGGCCGTGAAGATCCGGGAGTCTAGGATTAATCTCACCTATCCGGGGGTAGTTTCATGGCAGATGACACCTTGAAAGATATCAACCAGTTTCTGACGTTCACGCTGGGCAAGGAGATTTTCGCCCTGGATATCGGGACGGTGAGAGAGGTGCTGGAACTCACGTCCATCACCAAGATTCCCCGCACGCCTGAGTTCATGCGCGGGGTGATCAACCTGCGCGGCCATGCCGTGCCCGTGGTTGACATGCGCCTCAAGCTCGGCATGTCCAAGGCTGCGGACACCGTGGACACCTGCATCATTATCGTGGAGATCGAGTTCGACGGCGAATTCACGGTGATGGGCGCGCTGGTGGACTCCGTGCGCGAAGTCTTCGAGATGACGCCCGACACCATCGAGGCGGCCCCGAAGATGGGCGCGGCCATCAATGCCGAATACATCAAGGGCATGGGGCGCCAGAACGACCAGTTCATTATCATCATCGACATCAACAAGATCTTCTCCGCCGAGGAACTGGCCATGGCCAGGGAGATGGCGGGCAACAAGGGAGCTGGCGAACAGCCTCCGGCCGAAGAGGCCGCAGCCCAGGCCACCGCGTAGAAACAAAGGCCCCGCTTCACCGAGCGGGGCCTTTTTCGTCTCGTCTAGAACTGCTCGTCCCAGTTGAGCGTCTTGTCCCACTTGATCTTGCCCTCGTTCTTCTTCTGCTTGCGCAGCAGGACGTAGAGCGCGCCCGCGCCGCCGTCCTTGGCCTGGGCCGTGCAGAAGGCCAGAACCACGCGCTTGAGGGGGTCGCGGGTCAGCCATGACTCTGTCTCCCGCCGCAGGATGGGCAGGCCGCCCGGCGAGTTGATGCCCCGGCCGGTCACCACCAGGACGCAGCGGAGATTCTGCAGGTAGCTCTCGCGGATGAAGAAGAGCAGGTTGTCCCGCGCCTGGTCCGAGGTCATGCCGTGCAGGTCGATGTGCGCGCCCACGCTGAGCGCGCCCGCCTTGAGCTGCTGGAAGGTCTTTATGTCCAGGCCGCGCACGTAGCCGTACATGTACTCCTCGGTGTATTCGAGCTCGAACTCCACGTCGCCTCGGATGAACCGCTGGAGGTCCTGCCGGGCGGTCTCCTCCGGGTCGTCGATGGTGACGCCGCCGGAGGCGGACAGGGTGGGCGCGGAAACCTGGCGGCCCTTGCCGCCCGCCATCTGCGCCACGCCGTGCATGGCGTTCATGAAGAGCTCCTCGTCCGCCGGGCCGCCTTCATTTTTTTCAGGGGTATCCGGTTTGGCTTCCTTCTTGTAAGGTAGCGAATATACATCATCTTTATCTTTCTTAAAGGTAAAATCCTTCAGGCCGCCCATGTCTTTGATGCGTTTCTTTCCGCCCATGTGTTGCTCCGTTCGTTCTGGTGCTTATATTGGAGGTCTGCGTTGTCGAGCCGGGATTTCCTGGACTTCCCGGCCAGCCTTCAGTAACTGAGGCTCCCTGCATTTCGATTCAAAGCGAGGAAACACATGCTGACCATTGAAGACTTGCATGTCAACATCGGTGACAAAGAGGTCCTGCGAGGGATCAATCTTCAGATAAACGAAGGGGAAACCTTCATCCTCTTCGGCCCCAACGGCTCCGGCAAGACGTCGCTGCTCATGACCCTCATGGGCTTCTCCGGCTACGACGTGACCAAGGGGACCATCATCTTCAAGGGGCAGGACATCACGCGGATGCCCATGTACGAGCGCGCCCGGCTGGGCATCGGCATGTCCTTCCAGCGGCCGCCGACCATCCACGGCCTGCGCACCCGGCATCTGGTGCGGATGTGCTCGCGCAACGGCGAAGTCAATCCGGACGCCCTGGCCCAGAGCGTGAACATGACCGAGTTCCTGGACCGCGACATCAACGCGGGCTTCTCCGGCGGCGAGATCAAGCGATCCGAGCTGCTCCAGCTCATGGCCCAGCAGCCGGACCTTGTCCTGTTCGACGAACCGGAATCCGGCGTGGACATGGAGAACATGCAGTTGGTGGGCAAGGTGGCCCGCGACGTCCTGGACGGCAACTACAAGACCTTCCCGGACCTCAGCCTGAAGGAGCGCAAGCAGCGCATCAAGACGGCCGGGCTGATCATCACCCACACCGGCTACATCCTGGATTACGTCAACGCCGACCGAGGCCAGGTCCTCTTCAAGGGGCACCTTTGCTGCGAGGGGCGGCCCAGGGACATCATGGAGCACATCCGGGAGCACGGCTACCAGGAATGCGTCCGTTGCATGAACTAGAACTCCCCATGGAGATTGAGATATGAGCAAGGTAGATCTTTCGCGATTCAAGTTTGATGGCCTGAAGCAGAACCCGCTCGCGGACCTGCGCGACCTTTCCGACGAGGACAAGGACCAGTTGCTTATGGCGGGCGTCACGTCCGACCTGAGCACCCGCTCGGCCTCCTACCTGCAGATGGACCAGAACGCGGTGCACTGCAAGTCCAACAACCCGGACGTCGAGATTATGGACATCAAGGACGCCCTGGTCAAATACGACGGGCTCAAGGAATACTTCTGGACCCTGGTGGACAAGGACAAGGACGAGTACACCCGTTCGGCCTATGACAACCTGCACGGCGGCTACTTCATCCGCGTCAAGGCCGGGGCCAAGGTGGAGGAACCCATCCAGTCCTGTCTGATGCTCAAGACCGAGAACGTTGGCCAGAACGTCCACAACATCATCATCATCGAGGAAGGGGCCGAGGCGCACATCATCACCGGCTGTTCCGTGGCCCACGGGACCACCGCGGGCGCGCACCTCGGCATCTCCGAGTTCTTCGTCAAGAAGAACGCCTCCCTGACCTTCACCATGGTCCACAACTGGAGCGAGCACGTGGCCGTGCGGCCCCGGTCCGCGGGCGTCGTGGAGGAGGGTGGCACCTTCCTGAACAACTACGTGCTGCTCAAGCCGGTCATGGACCTGCAGATGTACCCGGCCATCACCCTGAACGGGGCCAATGCCCTGGCCCGGTTCAATTCCGTGGTGGTCGCCTCCAAGGGCGCGCTCCTCGACATGGGCAACCGCGTGGTCATGAACGCGCCCAACACCCGGTGCGAGATCATCGCCCGCACCATCGCCAGCGGCGGCACCATCATCAACCGTGGCCACATCGGTGCGCACGCCGTGCCGAGCAAGGGACACCTGGAGTGTCAGAGCCTCATCGTCGGCGATGGCCGCAGTTGGGCCATTCCCGAGCTGGACGGCACGGTGGAGGGCGTAGAGCTCTCCCACGAGGCCTCCGTGGGCAAGATCGCCCAGGAGGAGATCGAATACCTCATGGCGCGCGGCCTGGACGAGGAAGAGGCTACCGCGACCATCGTCCGGGGCTTCCTGAACACGGACATCATGGGGTTGCCCGAGCGGCTTCAGAAGGAAATCGACAAGCAGATCGACGAGTTGCAGGCCTCCGGGAGCATGTAGCCGTCTTGTGAAGAAGAGAAGGGGGCGGAGCCACGGGGTTCCGCCCTTTTTTTATCGCGCGCGGATTGAGCCGCCACTTGAATTAATGCGCACGGCGTACTAAGCAAAGGACGGCCCACAGGCCCGGCCCGGCGTCGGATTTCGGAAAGCAACCCAGACCGGAGGAGCACCATGGCGAAAAAGGAAGATATCCTGCTGGCGGCACAGGAGAATTTTGCCCGCAGCGGATATGCCGGGACGACCATGAAGATGGTTGCCGAGCAGGCCGGCGTGGCCTCCGGGCTGGTTTTCCATTATTTCGACAGCAAGGAAAACCTGTTCATGATGGCGGGCAGCGAGCTGATCGACACCATGCTCGAAGTCATCCGCCAGGCCATCGCCGACGCCCCGGACGGGTGCGAGGCCCTGGGGGCATTTGTCCAGGCCTACCTGGAGTTCACCATCGACAACGCCCGGACCTTCCCGACGCTCCTGCGCTGCTCCCCGTTCAGCGACGACAACCCGGACCTGGACCGCAAGAAGATCGGGGCCAAGTTCCGCGAGATCATTGACATCATCGAGTCCATCCTGCGACGCGGCATCCTGGACGGCTCCATCGTCGAGCTGCCCGTGGCCCAGACCGCCTTCCTCATCTACGGCAGCATCCTCGGCGCGGTGCGCACCAAATTCCTCGCTCCCTACGACGTCCCCGGCCTCTATGGCGAGGCCCGGCGGATGATCGTGCGCAGCGTCCGCAACCCGGAGTGCGACGCCCGCTAGCCGTCCGTCGGCGAAAGGACGCTGTATGCCCGGTTACAAGGGACATCTGGCCGGAGGGCTGTTTTTCGCCGTCATGGGACTCGTGGGTTGTGTTCTGCTCGGCTGGCTGGTCCTCGATCCGCTGCTGGCGGCCGGGCTCACGGGGTTCTGTCTGCTGGGCGCGCTCTTCCCGGACGTGGATACCGACTCCAAGGGCCAGAATCTCTTCTATGCCGTGTTTGCGGCCGTGGACCTGGGGCTGATCGCGGGGAAGCACTACATGTGGGCGGCCTGGCTCGGTTTTTTCGCCATGCTTCCGGCCATCGACTCCCACCGGGGCTGGACCCACACCTGGTGGGCCATGCTGGTGGTGCCCCTGCCCATCCTCGGCGTGCCGCTGATGGTCCAGGGCGTGGAGTCCCTGCGCGTCTTCCTGCCGTTCTACGCGGCGTTTTGCACGGGCTATTTCTCCCACCTGCTTCTGGACGGGGAGTTTGTCTGATCCGGGGGCGGGGCGGCTTGAAGGGGCTGGTCAGCCGGCCAGAGTGCGATAAATCTCGATATATTTCGCGGCCATGATCTCATCGGTATAGTCGGCGAGGGAAGCCGTGCCGTTCTCCACCAGCCGGGCGGCCAGATGCGGTTCGCCATGGACGCGGGAGATGGCCCGGGCCAGTTCGCGCGGGTCGCGGTTGCGGAAGACCAGGCCGTTGAGCTCGTGGGCGACCAGCTCCAGGTTGGAGGGGAGGTCCGAGGTGATGACCGGGGTGCCCGATGCCCAGCCCTCCTTGATGACCGCGTTCGAGCCCTCGCCGTCCACGGACGGCACGGTGAGGATGTCGATCTCGGGCAGCACCTCGCGGCTGTCGCGATGGCCGAGAAAGAGGATGGAGCGGGACAGGTCCAGCCGGTCCGCCCTGGCCTTGAGTTGGCTGAAGAGCGGGCCGTCTCCGGCGATGAGGCACTGCCAGGCGGGCAGGGAGTCGTCCTCCTTGAGCGCGCCCAGGGCGTCGATGAGGACCTCGAATCCCTTCTGGGAGCTGAGTGCGCCCACTGCGCCGATGGTCAGCATGGGGTGGCGGCGCTTTTCCCGCGTGTAGCGGGTTGCGTCGATGCCGCTGTGGATCACCGCCGTCTTTTCCGCCGGGACGCCGCAGGCCACCAGCACGTCGCGGATCTCGCCGCTTACCGCCACCAGCCGGTCTCCCTCCAGGTATTTCCGTTTGCTCCAGCCCGTCTTGAGGGGATAGGAGACCCGCCGACTGTGGATCAGCCTGCAATTCCCGCGCAGCTTCTTGAGCAGCGCGCCCAGGGAGGCCCCCTTGGCGTCGTTGGTGTGTATGACGTCCGGCCGGAACCGGGCCGTGACGCGCATCAGGGAGAACAGGGTCAGCGGGTTGAGGTCGCTGGCCGAGGGCAGGGTGACGTGGGGGATGCCCGCCTCCTCCAGGAGGGGGCGGAGCGGGGCCTTGGCCGGGAGGACCACCAGGGGCTCGAAGCCGGGCGTGCGGGCCAGACCGCGGGCGAGGTAGAACACCTGCCGCTGGCCGCCGCGCAGGATCTTTCCCATGTCCAGAAGGAGTATTTTCAACTTCAAATCCCGTTACTTGAGTGCGTCCTCGGTCATCGGGGCGATGCTCCGCAGACTGGGGCAGAGGGCGAATCCCGCCCGGCGCATGGCCTCCAGCTTGCGTTCGATGCCGCCCTGCCGTTCGAGGATGGCGCCGGCGTGGCCCAGCCGCTTGCCCGGCGGGGCGGTCCGTCCCGCGATGAAGGAGATCACCGGTTTGCCGAACCCGGTGCGGAGGACGTATTCAGCCAGATTCTCTTCGGCTTGTCCACCGATTTCGCCCAGCACAATAACGGTCCGCGTCTCCTCGTGATTCCGAATCATTTCGAAGAGATCGACGAAGTCCGTGCCGATGAACGGGTCGCCGCCGATGCCTACGCACAGGGATTGGCCGATGCCGATGGCGCTCAACCGGTAGGCCACCTCGTAGGTCAGGGTGCCGCTGCGGGACAGGATGGCCACCGGGCCGGGGGTGAAGGGCGTGTTGGGGAGGATGCCGATCTTGGTCCGGCCCGGCACCATGATGCCGGGAGTGTTGGGCCCGATCACGCGGGTGGGGGAGTGCTTGATCCGCTCGAAAACGGCCAGCATCTCGTGCTGGGGGATGCCCTCGGTGATGCACACGGCCCAGGGGATGCGGTTTTCCGCCGCCTCCAGCACGGCGTCGGCCGCCAGGCGCGGGGGCACGAAGACGATGCTCGCCCCGATGTCGTGGTCGCGCCGGGCCTGGGCGATGGAGTCGTAGACCGGCACGCCCTCCACCTCCTGGCCGCCCTTGAAAGGGGTCACGCCCGCCACCACGTTGGCGCCGTAGTCGAGCATCAGCCGGGTGTGCAGCCGTCCCTCGCGGCCGGTGATGCCCTGGACCAGGATGGGCGTGTCCCGGTCGATGCCGAAGCGGGCGGTCGAGACGTAGGTCGAGCCTTCCTGCCTGCGCCGGGGCGCGGTCGGTTCCGGGGCCGGATAGTCGGGCCGGGCGTCCCGGCCGGGCTCCAGGCTGTAGAGCACGTTGATGGCTTCGCGCATGTTGGAGACGATGGACAGGCCGTCCACGTCCAGGTCGCGCAGGATTTGCAGGCCCGAGGCGGCGTCCTTGCCCGCCATGCGGACCACGATGGGCTTTTGCGGCGCTTCCCCGTCCAGGGCGCCGCGCAGGGCCAGGGCCACCTTCTCGCAGGAGAGGATGCCGCCGAAGAGATTGATGAAGATGGCCTTGGCGTTGGGGTCGCCGAAGAGGAGGTCCAGGGCGGTGCGCATACGTTGCTGGTCCGCGCCGCCGCCCAGGTCCAGGAAGTTGCTGGCGGGCAGGCCGGAGAAGTTCAGGGCGTCCATGGTGGCCATGGCCAAGCCCGCGCCGTTGACCACCAGTCCGACCCAGCCGGGCAGCCCGACGAAGGAGAAGCCCGCGTCGCGCGCCGTGTTTTCCTCGACCGTGGCGTGCTCGCGCTGGTAGTATCGCTCCATCTCCGGGTGGATGTCCCGGAAGCTGTCGTCCACCTCCACCTTGCCGTCCAGGGCCGAGAAGCGCCCCTCGCCGTCCAGGATGAGCGGGTTGATTTCGGCCATGAGCAGCCCGTTGTCCAGGACGCAGCCGAGCAGGGTGGCCAGCAGGTGGGCCAGGGGCTGGAATTGCTCATTCTCCAGGCCGAGATGGAAGAACGCGGCCCGGACCTGATGGGGCTCCAGCCCGCCGGGGAGCCGGATTTCCTGGACCAGGAGGTTTTCCTCGCCCTGGCTTTCGATGTCAACGCCGCCCTGGCGGCCCACGGTCAGGAGCAGGCAGCGGCGCGGGCGGGACACGGTCAGGGAGAGGTAGAACTCCCGCCGGATGTCGACGGCGGGCTCCACGCGGATAAGGGGCACGGCGTGGCCCTTGATGTCGATCCCAAAAAGGGCGCGGACGGTGGGGGTGAAGTCGTCGGCGCGCTCCACGCGCAGGATGCCGCCCGCCTTGCCCCGTCCGCCGGTGAGCGCCTGGGCCTTGAGGAACCAGGGCAGGGGAAAGGGCGGGCGGATCTCGGCTTCCTCTCCGGGGAATACGGCGACGCCCTGCGGGACGGGGATGCCGGATTGCTCGAAAAGGGTCTTGCTCTGGTGTTCGTTGAGCAACATGCTGGGGCTCCTTGTTTGAAAAGACGCGCGGTTGCCATGTGATGTGGATGCGGGGGACTGGCGACTCCATCAAAGGGTTGACCCGGACCCCGTTCCGGGCGAGAATTTACAAGTTTATAAAATAGAATGCGCCGATGTGCCAGGAGTTCCCATGTCTGATTTGAAGGAATTCGCCGATCAATTGCAGGAAGAGGTGGTCTCGGACATGGCCGAGGCCTATTTTGGCGAACGCAAGGACCTGGAGGAGCTGATCGAGGCCTACGGACGGATGGCGGAGGACGTGCGGGCCCTGGGCCCCCGGCTCTTCGAGGCCGCCGCCCGTCTGCACCGGCTGCTGCTCGACCGGGAGACGGCGGAAGCCTTCTACGTCGCCCTGGGGGTGGACCCGGCGGCCATGCCTTTCCCCGACGATCCGCCGCGCCCCTTCTTCGACCGCCTTCCCTTCGCCTTCACCGCCCTGGGCCGGTACGAGCGCTGCGTCTTCCGGGCCTACGACCTTTTCCGCCAGGAGGCGGACGTTTACTTGAACGGTCGTTATTTCATTGATCCCGAGCAGGGCAAGCGCAAGCGGCTGACCCCTCATTACGTACGCGTCAAGGCCCTGGCCGACCACCTCAACGCCGAGATCGACAAGATCAACCGCCGCTCGGTCTGCGGCGCGCTCCAGTATGTGAAGAACATGGACCCCGAGCACGCCCGTCAGGAGCGGCTGATGGGAGACACGGACTGCCAGGGCGAAACGCTGAATCACGATCTGGAGTTCGTTCCCATCGATTTCGAGGGGATCGGGCTGCCCGTGGTCCCGGAGTTGCCGCCGCTCTACAAGGTGAAGGAGAAGATCAAGGCGTTCTGCGGGCGCGTCTGGGCCGCCCGGCGGGAGGAGGCGGTCCGGGCCATGGAGTCGCTGCTCGAACGATGAGGGCGGCCGGTTCCCGGCTTAGAGAATCTCGAATTTGTTCAATTCGTGGACAAAGGCTTCGGCGTTGGTGAGGGAGTCCTTGGGGATGTAGGCCTCGGCCCTGTCCCGAAAGAAGGACTTGCTGACGTTCTTCACGTCCCGGTGGGCCGTGAGCATGACCAGCTTGAAGGACTCCACCGGGTTCACCCCGTTCCGCTCCTCGATGTCCCGCAGTTGGCGCACCACCTCGTGGCCGTTCATGCCCGGCATCTCGATGTCCATGAACACGGCCCGGAAGGGGGCTTTCTCCCGCAGGTGATGCTCGAACTGCAGGACGGCGTCGTCGCCCCTTAGGGCCACGGTGCATTGGGCGTAGGCCGAGAGCTTCAGGGCCACCAGGGCCGCGAAACGTTCATCGTCGTCCACGATGAGAAAATGCGTGTGGGGCATGATGGTTTTCCCCCCTCCTGTGGGGACTGCTAACCGTCGGCGTTGATGTGATCCACCAGTTTCTTCAGGATTTCCGAGACTTCGCCTTCCGTGACCTGGCAGGTGCCCACGGCCCGGTGTCCGCCGCCGCCGAAGGAGAGCATGAGCTTGCCCACGTCGGTCTTGCTGGAGCGGTTCAGGATGGAATGGCCCACGGTGAAGACCACGTTTTGGCGTTTGAAGCCCCAGATGACGCGGATGCTGATGTTGCATTCCGGGAAGATGCTGTAGATCATGAACCGGTTGCCGCAGTAGATGGTGTCCTGGTCGCGCAGGTCGAGGACGACGGCGTTGCCGTAGACCTTGGCGTTGTCCTTGACCATCTGGATGAACTTCGGCTCGTCCTTCCGGTACTTCTGGATGCGTTCCTTGACGTCGTCCATCCCCATGATCTCTTCGGCCGTCATGGTGCGGCAGTATTCGATCATGTCGAGCATGAGCTGGTAGTTGCTGATGCGGTAGTCGCGATAGCGGCCCAGGCCGGTGCGCGGGTCCATGATGTAGCCCAGCAGGACCCAGTCCGAGGGGTTGGTGATGTCTTCGGCGGTCAGGTCGGCGGAGTCCACCTTGTCCACGGCGTCGAGCATGGGGGCGAAGCGGGCCGGGAACTTGTCCGCGCCGTAATACTCGTAGATGACGCGCGCGCAACTGCGCAGGGGTTTGCTCATGCCTTCGAATTCGATGTCGCCCAGGCGGTCCTGCTCGCTGGTGTGGTGGTCGAACCACAGCCCGCAGCCCTGCACGTAGGGCACGTTGGCCAGGACGTCCTTCCTGGTGACTTCCACCTTGCCGTCCTGCAGGTCCTTGGGATGGGCGAACAGGTAGTCGTCGATGATGTTCAGGTGTTTGAGCAGGGTGGCGCAAACCAGCCCGTCAAAGTCGGATCGGGTGACAAGTCTCATGGCGCATCTCCGTTAAGGCTTTTTCTGACCGTATCATGCTCAAAAACTATTACTATTATTATACGGACTATTGCTTGATGTAAATATACAAGCCTTGCTATTTGTTGCTTTTTACCAGCGCCTGGGCGCGCAGGTCGCGCAGCCGGCGGCCGGACTCGGCGTCCAGGTTCCGCAGTTCGAGGGGCAGGTGGACCTTGAGGATGGCGGCCAGGTCGCGGCGCGCGCGGTGGGCGAAATCGCGGTCGTGGTCCGCCCTGACCAGGGCGAAGACGGTCTCCATGGTTCGGTTGAGGTGCAGCCGCATGAGCAGGTCCACTTTGGTGCCGGGACGGAGCCTGTCGTAACCGGCGGCCACCATGTGCCAGCGCGCTCCGTCCGCCCCGGCGGCCATGTGGGCGTTGGAGAGCCGGAGGCGGCGGGCCAGTCCGGCGGCGGGCTTTTCGCCCAGGACGTCGTGGTTGTGGTGATGGGGCCACTTCTCGGGGTCGGTCAGGGGTTTGCCGATGTCGTGGCACAGTCCGGCCCAGGCCGCCATTGGGTCGCCCGCCAGGGCGTCCATGACCCGGCAGGTGTGCTCCAGCGCGTCGGCGTCGTGATAGGGCAGGGGCCCGGCCGGGATGGCGTCGCCGCCCGCGAATTCCTCGAACCAGGGCGAGAGGCAGCCCGCTCGGCACAGCAGCCGCAGGAAGTTGCCCGGCGCGGCGGCCGCGAGGGCCTTGCGCACCTCGGCGCCGACCCGGTCCGCCGCGATGGCGCCGAGCCGTCCCTCGTCGGCCACGGCGCGCATGGTCTCGACCAGTTCGGCGTGGGGCTCGAAGTCCGGCAGGGAGGCCCAGAACCGCGCGGCCCGGAACACGCGCAGGGGATCGTCGAAAAAGGATTCGCGCGAGGCCGGGCGGAGCACGCGGGCATGGAGGTCCTCCAGGCCCTGGGGGTGGCAGACCAGTTCGCCGTCCTCGTCGAGGAGCAGGGCGTTGACAGTCAGGTCCCTGGACCGTAGTTCATGTTCCAGGAGCTCTGCGCGCGGGAACGAGAATTCGAGCCCCTCCAGCAGAAAGACCGGAAAGGCGTGCCCCACCTCCCTGGCTGCCGGATGCTCGGCCTGGAACGTTTCCTTCGAGGTCTCCGTTACCAGGTA